>NZ_LIPP01000234.1 GCF_001418335.1 Streptomyces aurantiacus
GTGTGGGGGAGGGGGGCGGGCTGAGTGGTGGCGTGGACGCGTGCCGTCGGTGGGCGGGTGTTTTCATGCGCGCAGGCGTAGTCCGCGGGGGGTCGCGTGGAATCCGGCACCTTCCAGGAGGGTGCCGAACTCGGACGTCAGCGCGGAGGCGCCGTTGACCCGCTCCACCGTGACCGTGCCGAGGGAACCCGCGCGGGCGGCCGAGGCGAGCGCCTCGGCGGCCGTGCGCAGGCGTGCGTCGTGCAGGGCGGTCTCGTCCGGTGCGGAGGGCCAGGCCAGGAGTGTCTTGCCGCCGCGCTCCATGTAGAGGGTCAGCTCGCCGTCCACCAGCACGACCAGGGAACCTGCCTTGCGGCCCGGCTTGTGGCCCGCGTCGGTCGGGGGCTCGGGCCAGGGGAGGGCCGCGCCGTAGGCGTTCGCGGGATCGGCCGCGGCCAGCACGACGGCGCGGTTCGCGCTGTTCGCGCGGGTGCGGGCGGCGGGGCCTCCGGGGAAGGCGTGCGGGGCCGAGCGGGGTGAGTCGGCGTAGGGGGACGCGTAACTCCGTGGGGAGCCGGGTGGTGAGGGTGCTGAGGGTGTCGCGGCGTTCCAGGTGGTCGAGGTGTCGGGGGCGAAGGGTGGGCCTGAACCGTCGCCGCCCAGGAAATATGGGTCGTTGTCCGGCCTCATGGCATCGGGGGACGGGAAGCCCATGTCGTCGGCGAAGGGATCCGGGTGGCCGGCGGGGCCGTCGAAGGGGCCCGGCGTGCCCGGCGTGTGCGCCCCCGAGTGGCCGAGCGAGGGAGCCCCCGGGAAACCGGCGTCGGGCAGCGACTCACCCCGCTCGCGGGCGGTGGCCGCCGCGCGCAGCCGGTCCACGGCGCCGTCCATCGCGAACTGCGCGGCCCCGAGCCCCTCCACCACGTAGCCGCGGCGGGCCTGGCCGCTCTCCTCGAAGACGGACAGGATGCGGTAGACGGCGGAGAAGCCGCCTTCCACTCCCTCCGCGGCGACCGCGCCCCGGGTGACCACACCGTGCCGGTCGAGCAGGGTGCGGGCCAGGGCGTGGGCGCGCAGCGTGGCGTCGGGTTCCCGGTCGGGCAGCAGCGACCAGCGGCCCGCGACGGTCGGCGGGCCCGTGCGCGAGGTGGGACGCGCGGCGGCCGTGAGGCTTCCGTACCGCCCGCGGGGCACCGCGCGCTTCGCGCGGTGCGCGGTGGAGCCCGCGGTGCGGCCCGAGCCCAGGAGGGAGCGCATCGGGCCGAGTGTGTCGTTCGTCAGGCGGCCCGACCACGTCAGGTCCCAGACGGCGTCGGCCAGCTGGGGATCGGTGGCGTCCGGATGCGTGGTGGCCCGGACCTGGTCGGTGATCTGGCGGAAGAAGAGGCCGTAGCCACCGGAGAGGGCGTCCAGGACCGACTGGTGGAGCGCGGTCAGCTCCAGGGGATGCGCGGGAGGCAGGAGGAGCGGCGCCGCGTCCGCCAGGTACAGGGAGACCCAGCCGTCCTTGCCGGGCAGTGCGCCGGCTCCGGCCCAGACCACCTCGCCCGCGGCGGTCAGCTCGTCGAGCATCGCGGGAGCGTAGTGCGAGACGCGGGACGGCAGGACGAGCTTCTCCAGCGCCGACGCGGGCACCGAGGCGCCCTGCAACTGCTCGATGGCGCGCACGAGTCCGTCGAGTCCGCGGAGCCCGTGCCCGCTGCCCAGGTGCTGCCACTGCGGCAGGAACTGCGCGAGTGCGGCGGGCGGCACCGGCTCCAGCTCGTGGCGCAGCGCCGCGAGCGAACGGCGCCGCAGTCTGCGCAGTACCGCCGCGTCGCACCACTCCTGGCCGATCCCCGCCGGATGGAACTCGCCCTGTACGACACGGCCGCTCGCCGCCAGCCGCTGCAGGGCGCCCTCGGTGACCGCCGTACCGAGGCCGAAGCGTGCCGCCGCGGCGGTCGACGTGAACGGGCCGTGTGTACGGGCATACCGGGCGAGGAGATCGCCGAGCGGGTCCTTGACCGGCTCGGTGAAGGCCTCGGGGACGCCGACGGGCAGCGCGGTGCCGAGCGCGTCCCGCAGCCGGCCCGCGTCCTCGATCGTCGCCCAGTGGTCGGCCCCGGCGAGGCGGACCCGGATGACACGGCGGGTCGCGGCCAGCTCGCGGGCCCACTCCGGCTCGGCTCCGCGCTCGGCCAGTTCGGCGTCGGTGAGCGGGCCGAGCATCCGCAGCCGGTCCGCGACCCCCTCGGCGTCCTTGATCCGGCGGTCCTCGGTCAGCCACTGCAGCTCGCGCTCCAGCTCGGTCAGGACGTCCGCGTCCAGGAGCTCGCGCAGCTCCGCCTGGCCGAGGAGCTCGGCGAGCAGGCGCGAGTCCAGTGACAGGGCCGCGGCGCGCCGCTCGGCGAGGGGCGAGTCGCCCTCGTACAGGAACTGGGCGACGTAACCGAACAGCAGGGAACGGGCGAACGGGGACGGTGCGGGAGTCGTGACCTCGACGAGCCGTACCCTGCGGGACTCCACGTCGCCCATCAGCTCGACGAGCCCCGGTACGTCGAAGACGTCCTGGAGGCATTCGCGGATCGCCTCCAGGACGATCGGGAAGGAGCCGAACTCGCTGGCCACCTGGAGCAGCTGGGCGGCGCGCTGGCGCTGCTGCCACAGCGGGGTGCGCTTGCCCGGGCTGCGGCGCGGCAGGAGCAGGGCGCGGGCCGCGCACTCGCGGAAGCGGGACGCGAACAGCGCCGAGCCGCCGACCTGGTCGGTGACGATCTGGTTGACCTCGCCCTTGTCGAACGTGACGTCCGCCGCGCCCACTGGAGCCTGTTCGGCGTCGTACTCCGTGCCCAGCTTCACGGGTTCCTGGTCGAGCAGGTCCAGGCTCATCAGGTCGGCGTCCGGGAGGCGCAGCACGATGCCGTCGTCGGCGTGCATGACCTGCGCGTCCATGCCGTACCGCTCGGAGAGACGGGCACCGAGCGCGAGCGCCCAGGGGGCGTGGACCTGGGCACCGAAGGGGGAGTGCACGACGACCCGCCAGTCGCCCAGCTCGTCGCGGAACCGCTCGACGACGATGGTGCGGTCGTCCGGGATGTGGCCGCAGGCCTCTCGCTGCTCGGCGAGGTAGGACAGGACGTTGTCCGCCGCCCAGGCGTCCAGGCCCGCGGCGAGGAGCCGCAGCCGGGCATCGTCCTCGGGCATCGAGCCGACCTCGCGGAGGAACGCGCCCAGCGCGCGGCCCAGTTCGAGCGGGCGCCCGAGCTGGTCGCCCTTCCAGAACGGCAGCCTGCCCGGCACACCGGGCGCGGGGGAGACCAGGACACGGTCGCGGGTGATGTCCTCGATGCGCCAGGAACTGGTGCCCAGAGTGAAGACGTCCCCCGCCCGGGACTCGTAGACCATCTCCTCGTCGAGCTCGCCGACCCGGCCGCCGCCCTTCTTGGGGTCGGAGCCGGCGAGGAACACTCCGAAGAGGCCGCGGTCCGGGATCGTGCCCCCGGAGGTGACGGCGAGGCGCTGTGCGCCGGGGCGACCCGTGACCGTACCGGCGACCCGGTCCCACACCACGCGCGGGCGCAGTTCGGCGAAGGCGTCGGACGGGTATCGGCCCGCGAGCATGTCGAGCACCGCCGTGAACGCCGACTCGGGGAGTGAAGCGAACGGTGCCGCCCGGCGGACCGTGGTCAGCAGGTCGTCGTACTGCCAGGTGTCGAGCGCCGTCATCGCGACGATCTGCTGGGCCAGCACGTCCAGCGGATTCGCGGGGACGCGGAGGGACTCGATGGAGCCGGTGCGCATCCGCTCGGTGACGACGGCGGCCTGGACGAGGTCGCCCCGGTACTTGGGGAAGACCACGCCCGTGGAGACCGCCCCGACCTGGTGGCCCGCGCGGCCCACGCGCTGGAGGCCGGAGGCCACGGAGGGCGGGGACTCGACCTGGATGACGAGGTCCACCGCGCCCATGTCGATGCCCAGTTCGAGGCTGGAGGTGGCCACCACCGCGGGCAGGCGGCCCGCCTTGAGGTCCTCCTCGACGAGGGCGCGCTGCTCCTTGGAGACCGAGCCGTGGTGGGCGCGGGCGATGACCGGCGGGGCGCCCTGGGCCGCGCCCGAGCCGCCCATCAGCTCGGCCGGCGAGTGGTGCTCCTCCAGGGGCTCGCCCGTCGCCCTCTCGTACGCGATCTCGTTGAGCCGGTTGCAGAGGCGCTCCGCGAGGCGGCGGGAGTTGGCGAAGACGATCGTCGAGCGGTGGGACTGGACGAGGTCGGCGATCCTCTCCTCGACGTGCGGCCAGATAGAGGGCTTCTCCGCGCCCTCGTTGGAGTCGGCCACCGGGGAACCGCCCAGCTCGCCCAGGTCCTCGACGGGCACGACCACGGAGAGGTCGAATTCCTTGCCCGACGGGGGCTGGACGATCTGCACCTTGCGGTGTGGGGAGAGGTAGCGGGCGACCTCGTCCACCGGGCGGACGGTGGCGGAGAGACCGATCCGGCGCGCCGGGCGCGGCAGCAGTTCGTCGAGCCGCTCAAGGGTCAGGGCGAGGTGGGCGCCGCGCTTCGTGCCCGCGACCGCGTGCACCTCGTCCAGGATCACCGTCTCGATGCCCGTCAGCGCCTCGCGCGTGGCCGACGTGAGCATCAGGAACAGCGACTCCGGAGTCGTGATCAGGATGTCCGGCGGGCGGATGGCCAGCGCCCGGCGCTCGGCGGGCGGGGTGTCGCCGGAGCGGATGCCGACCTTCACCTCCGGCTCGGGCTGCCCCAGGCGCACCGCTTCCTGCCGGATGCCGGTGAGGGGGCTGCGCAGGTTTCGTTCCACGTCGACCGCGAGGGCTTTGAGCGGGGATACGTACAGGACCCGGCAGCGCTTCTTCGGGTCGGCCGGTGGCGGTGTCGAGGCCAGCTGGTCCAGGGCGGCGAGGAACGCGGCCAGGGTCTTGCCGGAACCGGTCGGGGCCACCACCAGCACGTCCGAGCCCTCGCCGATGGCCTGCCACGCGCCGGCCTGGGCCTCGGTGGGCGCGTCGAAGGCCCCCGTGAACCAGGCGCGGGTCGCGGGGGAGAAGCCGTCCAGGGCTCGGTGTGCGGAGCTGACCATGCGTCCATCCTGCACCCGGGCACTGACAATGGCGCTGACCTGCGCGGATCGGCCGCGGTCGTGGCTTGCGAGGGGGGCTACCGCTGTGATCTGTGATCTGTGACGTGATCGGTCGCTACCGGTGCGTTTGCGCCTGCCGTCGGCCTGGGTCGGGGCCGGCCCGGGGGTGTCCGTCCTCGGTCTGGCGCGGAATCGGCTTGCTAGCAATGGGGCACGAGTCGACGCGCCATCCGCTGCGGGCGGACACCCCCGGACCGTCCCCTTCGGTCGTCGGGCGGCTGCGGGGTCTCTGGGGCGACTGCGGCAGCGGGGAGGCTGCGCGTGTTCGCTGCTGTCCGGCGCGATGGCGGAGAATGAGGGCATGGCTGGTACGGGGAAGGAGCGGGCTCGGCACTGGCAGTATGCGGAGTTGCCCGGTGTCGATCTGTTGCGGGCCCGGTATGTCCGGAAGACCTTCGTCCGGCACACGCACGAGAACTTCGTCATCGCCGCCATCGCTGACGGCGTAGAGGTCTTCCATCACGGTGGTGCCGATCAGTACGCCGGGGCCGGCGCTCTCGCGCTGGTCAATCCCGACACCCCGCACACGGGGCGTGCCGGTGTTCCCGAGGGCTGGCGGTACGGGGCGGTCTACCCGTCGCCCGAACTGGTGGCGGAGATCGCCGCCGAGACCACCGTCCTTCGTGGCGCTCCCGGTTTCGTGAGCCCGGTGGTCGACGATCCGTACGCCGTGACGCTGGTCCATCAGGTGCTGCGCGCCGCCGACGAGGGCAACGCGCTCGCCGCCGACACGCTGCTGCGGGTGGCCGTGACCCGGCTGCTGAGGACGAACGGCGGAACGCTGCCGCAGCGGGTGCCGCGGACGGCCGGGGCTCAGATGGCGGCACGCGCGCGTGCGGTTCTCGAAGAGCGGATCGTACGGCCGCCCACGCTGGAACGGCTCGCCGGTGATCTCGGGACCAGTCCCTTCGCGTTGCTGCGCGCCTTCAGGGACGCCTACGGCATGCCCCCGCACGCGTGGCTCACCGACATCCGTGTGCGGCGCGCACGCCGGCTGCTGGACGCGGGAGTCCTGCCCGCTGAGGCGGCGCTCACCGTGGGGTTCACCGACCAGCCGCACCTCAATCGGCACTTCTCCCGGATCGTGGGCGTGCCTCCGGGCGCATACCAGCGCGAGCGCAAGAACGTACAAGACCCGCGGGAGACGTCCCGCCTACGGTCCGAGGCGTGGCAGAAGAAACAGCTCTCGCGGACATACGAAGTGAAGACGGCGGAAAACCCGACGCCGCCGTCGTACGGGACGCCCTCGGCGTCGGGGTGGCCGTCGGACTCTCCGGCTTCGCCTTCGGGGTGACCTCGGCGGGCAGCGGACTCACCGTGCTGCAGACCTGTGCCCTCAGCCTTCTGGTCTTCACCGGCGCCTCGCAGTTCGCCCTCGTGGGGGCGCTGGCCGGCGGGGGCAACCCGTTCACGGCCGCCGCGGGCGCGTTCTTCCTGGGAGTGCGCAACGCGTTCTACGGGTTGCGACTGTCGCAGTTGCTGGCCCTCCCGCGCGCGGTGCGCCCGTTCGCCGCTCAGTGGGTCATCGACGAGACCACGGCCGTGGCCCTCGCCCAGCCCACGCGACGCAGCGTGCGGATCGGGTTCACCGTCACGGGCCTGTCGCTCTACGTGCTGTGGAATCTGACCACGTTGCTCGGCGCGCTGGGCGCCGAGGCCATCGGCGACACCGACGCGTGGGGTCTGGACGCGGCCGGACCCGCCGTCTTCCTGGCGCTTCTCGCGCCGATGCTCAGGACCACCCTGGAACGGGCGGTCGCGGGCCTCGCGGTCCTTCTCGGGCTCGGCCTGCTGCCTGTACTACCTGCCGGTGTCCCCGTCCTGGCGGCCGCGCTGGCCGCCCCGTTCGCACTCTGGGCCGACGGTCGCCGCAGGACGCGCGCTCAGGCCGCGGACGAGCCCGACACGGCGGAGGAGAAGAGTTGAACATCTGGATCGCCATCGCGGTGACCGCCGTCGGTTGCTACGCCGTGAAACTCATCGGGCTGCTGATCCCCGCGGGCGTTCTGGAGCGGCCGCTCGTCCAGCGGCTGGCCGCCCTGCTGCCCGTCGCCCTGCTGGCCGCCCTGACGGCCCAGCAGACATTCGCCGACGGCCGCGTCCTGGTGCTGGACGCCAAGGCGGTGGGGCTCGCGGCGGCGGCCGTGGCGCTGCTTCTGCGTGCCCCCTTCCTGCTGGTCGTGGCCGCCGCCGTGCTGGTCACGGCAGGGGTGCGGGCGATGACGGGCTGAAGGCAGGGGGGAAGGGGAGGAAAAGGGCATTGAGGAGAGGGCAGGGTGAAGGCTTCAGCCGATGGGCGGCCCGTACGCCCGTAGGGTGCGCAGCGCCTCGATCGTGACGATCGGGCGTGCCTCCAGGGCGGTACCCGGTGCCCACTGGCGCCAGCGGATCGGCCAGCCGCCGTCCTCCTGCTGCTGGGCCTCCAGGAAGTCCAGGGAGCGGGTCATCTCCTCGTCGGTGAACCACGCGCGCGCGAGGGAGCCCGGGGTCTTCGCGTAGTCGTGCGGCAGATGGCGTTCCCCCGGCGCGTAACCGGGTGCCACGGGGAACGCCTCGATGTGCTCCGGATCCAGCACCGCGAGCCGCTGTTCGCGCACCAGACGGCCGAGCCGGTCGGCGGCCGCCTCCGCGCGCGGGCGGTCGGGCGCGGAGTCCAGGAAGGCTACGGCGGCCTCGATCTCGTACGGATGCGTCTTCTCCAGGGACTCCACCGCCTGCCAGCAGAAGTCGGTGGCCCGGAACAGCCAGGCGTGCCACACCTCGTTGCGGTGCAGCAGGCCCACCACGGGGCCGGTGGCGAGCAGTTCGCTGGGCGGGTCGTCCACGATCGGCACGAAGGGCGCCGACGGATAGCCCCGCTGGCTCGGGTGGATCGCCGGCAGCGCGCCGTCCTGTGTCGAGACGGAGGTCAGATAGCGGCACACGCGTTCCACCCGCTGTCCGCCACAGCGCCCGATCGAGTCCAGGACGCGCAGCGCGTGCCCGACGTGCAGGGGCTGGCTGACCGGGCCGCGCAGATCGGGTTCCAGCGCGTGGCCGTACCCGTCGTCCTCGTTGCGGTAGGCGGACAGCGCGGTCTCGACCGCGTCCGCGCCGCCGCCCAGGAAGTGGTACTCGAAACGCCGCTGCTCCAGCACGCGCGCGGTGAGCCACACGAAATGCTCGGCGCGGGCGACGGGAGTGTGCGCCGGGGGCGTCGGGGGGAGTGGGGATGCTCCTGATTCGGCCATGGGTCAGACCGTAGGACGGAAAGCGTTCTCGGCAAGCGGTCCCGGCTCGGGCCCACCCTCAGGGGCGGGATACTGGAGGCATGCGGTTGACGGTCTTCTGGGAGCGGATGGCGGATCATTTCGGTGCGGAGTACGCCGACACCTTCGCGCGCGACCACGTCATGTCGGAACTCGGCGGACGTACGGTGCAGCAGGCGCTGGACGCGGGCTGGGAGGCGAAGGACGTGTGGCGCGCGGTCTGTACGGCGGTGAACGTTCCCCCCGAATCGCGCTGAGCGACCACGAAGATCCCCGGGAACGGGTTCGATTGTCGGTGGCGTGGGCGAGACTTGGCCCGTGGCATCGACAGATGAGAGCGCGCAGGTCGGACAGCACGCATCCCCGCTCGGTACGACACCTCCCGGGCCGCCGGCCGCAGGGGCGGTCGCGAGGGGTGGTGGCATGCCGCGCTGGCTGCCGCGGGCCATGGTGCTCGCGCTCGCCCTCATCGCCTGTTTCCAACTGGGCAGTTGGGCCTTCCACCAGCTGACCGGGCTGCTGATCAACATCCTGATCGCGTTCTTCATGGCCCTCGCCATCGAGCCCGCGGTGAGCTGGATGGCCTCGTTCGGCATGCGCAGGGGACTGGCCACCGGGCTCGTGTTCCTCATCCTGCTGATCGTGAGTGCCGGCTTCATCGCCCTGCTCGGCTCGATGCTCGCCGGGCAGATCATCGACATCGTCGAGGACTTCCCGAAGTACGTCGACTCGGTGATCAGCTGGATCAACACCACCTTCCACACGGAGCTCAGCCGCGTCGACATCCAGGACAGCCTGCTGCGCTCCGACTGGCTGCGGAAGTACGTGCAGAACAGTGCGACCGGCGTCCTGGACGTGTCCGCGCAGGTGCTGGGCGGCCTCTTCCAGCTGCTGACGATCACGCTGTTCGCGTTCTACTTCGCCGCCGACGGCCCGCGGCTGCGGCGCGCGCTGTGCTCGGTGCTGCCGCCGGCCCGGCAGGCGGAGGTCCTGCGCGCGTGGGAGATCGCCGTCAGCAAGACCGGCGGGTACATCTACTCGCGCGGCCTGATGGCCCTCGTCTCCGGCCTGGCGCACTACATCCTGCTGGAGTCCCTCGGTGTGGACTACGCGCCCGTGCTCGCCGTCTGGGTGGGCCTGGTCTCGCAGTTCATCCCCACCATCGGTACGTATCTCGCGGGCGCCCTGCCGATGCTGATCGCCTTCACGGTCAACCCCTGGTACGCGCTGTGGGTGCTGGTCTTCGTCGTGATCTACCAGCAGTTCGAGAACTACGTGCTGCAGCCCAAGCTGACCGCGAAGACCGTGGACATCCATCCGGCGGTCGCCTTCGGGTCGGTCATCGCCGGCACCGCCCTGCTCGGAGCCGTCGGCGCACTGATCGCCATCCCGGTGATCGCCACACTGCAGGCCTTCCTGGGGGCGTACGTGAAGCGGTACGACGTCACGGACGACCCGCGGGTGCAAGGGCGCCCGCGGGCGCAGGGGCGCCGTGAACCGGGCTCAGGCACCCTCCTCAAGCGCATACGACGCCTGCTGCGGGGCAGCTCCCAGGGTTCCCAGGAGCCCAGACCTCCCTCCTAGACCCCTCTCCTGGACGTCCTGGCACCGTCTCGCACTGTCCGTCCGCCCCTGGAACAGCCGGGCGGCGCGGGCCGCGACACACTCCGGCCGGAGCGTGTGGTGCGCTTGACACTGAAATCGAACATCCATTCTTATGGAGGCTCCGGCGAAGCCTGAGGCGGGATGCAAGCGGGGATTTCATGCGGAAGTGCCCGAGTTATCCACAGGCTGGACGGGCGTCGGGGCGGATTGTCAGTGGCAGGCGTTAGCGTCTTTGACGTGAAGCGATCGACTCAAGCAAATCGGGTGGAACCCATGGCAGGAACCGACCGCGAGAAGGCGCTCGACGCCGCACTCGCACAAATTGAACGGCAATTCGGCAAGGGCGCGGTGATGCGCCTCGGCGAGCGGCCGAACGAGCCCATCGAGGTCATCCCCACCGGGTCGACCGCACTCGACGTCGCCCTCGGTGTCGGCGGCCTGCCGCGCGGCCGAGTGGTGGAGGTGTACGGCCCGGAGTCCTCCGGCAAGACGACCCTGACCCTGCACGCCGTGGCGAACGCGCAGAAGGCCGGCGGCCAGGTGGCCTTCATCGACGCGGAGCACGCCCTCGACCCCGAGTACGCGAAAAAGCTCGGCGTCGACATCGAGAACCTCATCCTGTCGCAGCCGGACAACGGCGAGCAGGCCCTGGAAATCGTGGACATGCTGATCCGCTCCGGCGCGCTCGACCTGATCGTCATCGACTCCGTCGCCGCCCTTGTGCCGCGTGCGGAGATCGAAGGTGAGATGGGCGACTCGCACGTGGGTCTGCAGGCCCGTCTGATGAGCCAGGCCCTGCGGAAGATCACCAGCGCGCTCAACCAGTCGAAGACCACCGCGATCTTCATCAACCAGCTCCGCGAGAAGATCGGCGTGATGTTCGGCTCCCCGGAGACCACGACCGGTGGCCGGGCCCTGAAGTTCTACGCCTCGGTGCGCCTCGACATCCGTCGTATCGAGACCCTGAAGGACGGCACCGACGCGGTCGGCAACCGCACCCGCGTCAAGGTCGTCAAGAACAAGGTGGCGCCGCCCTTCAAGCAGGCCGAGTTCGACATCCTCTACGGGCAGGGCATCAGCCGCGAGGGCGGCCTGATCGACATGGGCGTGGAGAACGGCTTCGTCCGCAAGGCCGGCGCCTGGTACACGTACGAGGGCGACCAGCTCGGTCAGGGCAAGGAGAACGCGCGCAACTTCCTGAAGGACAACCCCGACCTGGCCAACGAGATCGAGAAGAAGATCCTGGAGAAGCTGGGCGTCGGTGTGAAGCCGGAGCAGCCCACCGCCGAGCCCGGCGCGGACGCTGCGGTGTCGGTCGCTCCCGGCGAGGCCGCGAAGACGGTCCCCGCTCCCGCGGCCAAGACCGTCAAGCCCAAGGCCGCGGCGGCCAAGAGCTAGTCCGTGACACGACGAACGGACTGGGCCGAGCACGTCTACCCCGTCGCCTCCCAAGGGCAGGGCCACGGGGGAGACACCGGTGCTGCCGAAGACAGGGACAGCGCGTACGGAGACGGCGGACCGTATGGAGACGGCGGACCGTACGGCGGTGACGAGCCGTTCGGGACCGGCGCCGCGGACGCGGGCGACCAGGGGGACGACCGTCGGCCGGTCGGCGGTTCGCGACGCCGTGCCGGCAGGACCTGGGGTGACGGTCGGCGGGAGGCGCAAGGCTCGCCGGGCGGCGGCTCAGGGCGCGACACCGGCGACTGGCCGTACGGGGACGACGAAGAGCGGGACGGCGGGCCGGGGGACGAGAGCGACCCGAGCCGCGGAGGCCGTGCTCGACGGGCGCGCGGTCGGCGGCGTGGCTTCGGGGAATCGTCCGGCGGCACACAGGACGGAGGCATCCCTCCCTCGTCGAGGGCCGAGAAGGGGGAGTCTCCGGGGGACCCGGTCGAACGGGCGCGCGCGATTTGTCTGCGCCTGCTCACCGGGACCCCGCGCACGCGCAAACAGCTCGCGGACGCGTTGCGAAAGCGCGAGATCCCGGACGAGGCGGCGGACGAGGTGCTGTCCCGCTTCGAAGAGGTCGGGCTGATCAACGACGCCGCCTTCGCGGACGCGTGGGTGGAGTCCCGCCACCGCGGCCGGGGCCTCGCCCGGCAGGCGCTCGCCAGGGAACTGCGGACCAAGGGCGTGGACTCCACGCTGATCGACGAGGCGGTCGCACAGCTCGACTCCGATCAGGAGGAGGCGACCGCACGCGAGCTCGTGGCCCGCAAACTGCGTGCCACACGCGGCCTCGACCGCGACAAGCGCATACGACGCCTCGCCGGCATGCTCGCGCGCAAGGGTTACCCCCAGGGCACAGCTCTCCGCGTGGTCCGGCAGGCGCTGGAGGAAGAGGGCCAAGAGGGCGCAGAGGGCGAGGACACGGAGTTCCTCGGCGATGAGGGGCTCTGAGGGGGAAGCTGCGAGGGGGGCTGAGGGGAGCTTCGAGAGGGAAACTCTTTGGGGCTTCGGCTTCGCAGGGTTCCGAGACGGGGCTTCGAGGGCGGATGGCGCTGCGCTGCTGGTTCGCGAGGTAATCGGCTCGATGCGAGCGGCTTCGAGGTGAGCGGCTTTGAGGCGAGCGTTCAGGTCAGTCGGCTCGCGGTTGGGCGGTGCTGAGTCGGCGGTCGGCTTGGGGTGGTTGGCTCAGGGACCGCTGGGTGTGGACCCGTCAGTTCTGGGTCCGTCAGTTCCCGGTCCGACGGTTCCGGTCCGACGGTTCCGGGCTTCGGGCACGGTGGGCGCGCGGGGGCGCCCATCGCGTTCGGGCCCGGAACCGTGCTGCGGGCCGCCGCAAGGGTGGGGTGGGGTTAACCCCCTGCCCCGGACGCCGGACCACCGCAGTGCACAGATACCTGTGCACAGACGACTGTGTACGCATGGCACAGCAACCCGGCGCCGCAGGCCCCACGGAACCAGGACGCGCGTCTTCCGCACCCGAGGAGACCGGCCGCGGCCCGGTCGAGCTCTCCGACCTGGCCGCGCTCAAAGCACTCGCACAGCCCCGCCGACAGCGGATACTGCAGCACCTCACCGTGCACGGCCCGGCCACCTCCGCGACGTTGGCCCGAGCACTGGGACTCAACACCGGGGCCACCAGCTACCACCTGCGTGAACTCGCACGCTACGGCTTCGTCGAGGAGACGGATGCCCACGGGCAGGGCCGGGAGCGCTGGTGGCGGGCCGTTCCCGGCGACCGCCGCTTTCCGCCCCGCAGCCGCCAGAGCCCCGAGATGCGGCTCGTGATGGACGAGCTCAACCACCACGCCTACGCCGCCGACCTCGAACTCTTCGAGCAGCTCCAGCGGCACGCGGGCGACGAACCATGGGCCGACGCCTTCCCGTACTCACGCGGCACGATCCGGCTGACGCTCCCCGAACTCCGTACGTTCTTCGAGGAGTACATCGCCCTCCTCAACCGGTACAAGCGCCCCGAGGCCGACACCCCGGCCGGCGCCCGCACCGTACTCACCCGGTTCCTCGCCTTTCCCGCCCGGACCGACGCCGCGGGCGATCTCCCACCCGGTGCCGCCCCCGACGGCGAACCCAACGAAGACGAAGACGACAGAGACGAAGACGACAGAAAAGAGGCCGGGACGCCATGATGCTGCGCTACGCCCTGCAGACTGTCCGGCACCGCAAAGGCGGCTTCCTCGGCGCCTTCCTCGCCCTGATGTGTGCCGCCGCCCTCATCTCCGCCTGCGGCACCCTCCTCGAAACCGGGCTGCGCGGCACCATCCGTACAGAGCGGTACGCCGCCGCTCCCGTCGTGGTCTCCGCCGACCAGAACGTCCACCGAACCACCGTCAAGCACAAGAAGGGCAAGACAAAGACCAAGCACAAGGCCAAACCCATCGCTGAACGGGCCTGGTTGCCGGAAGACCTCACAGCGCGGCTCGGCGCGGTCCCCGGCACCGCTCGTGTCGTCCCCGAACTGACCTTCCTCGCTCAGCCCTTGACACCCACCGGCACAGGCGGGCGGACCGCCTACGGCCATGCCTGGGACTCCGCGGCCCTCACCCCGTACACCCTCGCCACCGGCACCCCTCCCCGAGCGGCGGGTGATCTGGTCGTGGACCGCTACCTCGCCGACCGCGCCCGGATCGAGCCGGGCGACCGCCTCACCGTCCAGTCCACGCAGAGCCCGCGCACGTATCGCGTCACCGGCATCGCGGTCCCGGCCGGAGACGGCGTACGGCACCAGACCTCCCTCTTCTTCTCGGCCGCCGAAGCCCGGCGCCTGGCCGCGCATCCCGGCAAGGTCACGGCCTTCGGCGTCGTCCCGGCCAGGGGCACCGACACCGCCACCCTCGAATCGGCCGTGACCAAGGCGCTGCACGGCACCACCGCGCAGGTCAGTGTGGGGGACGAGCGGGGCCCCGTCGAGTTCCTGGACGCGGCCGCCGCACGGATCAAGCTCGTCAGCATGGGAGGCGCGATGGGCGGTACGTCCCTCCTCGTCGCCGTCCTCGTGGTCGTCGGCACCTTCGCGCTCTCCGTCCAGCAACGGCACCGCGAACTCGCCCTGCTGCGCGCCCTCGCCGCCACCTCAGGACAGGTCCGCAAGCTCCTCGGCCGGGAGGCCCTGTTGGTCGGCGCGGCCGCAGGCGTCACCGGAGCGCTCGCCGGGCTGCCGCTGGGCGGCTGGTTGCACGGAAGGTTCGTCGACCTGGGTGCCGTTCCCGCCACGCTTCAGCACACGGTCAGCGTGTTCCCGCTGTTCGCCGCGGTCGCCGCCACCCTCGGCGGTGCCTGGGCGGCCGCGCGTGTGTCGTCCCGCCGCATCGCCCGTATTCGCCCGGCCGAGGCACTCACCGAGGCCGAGGCCGGGTCCGCGCTCACCCGACCCGCCTGGGGCCGTGTCCTCGCGGGGCTCGTGCTGCTGGCCGGAGGCACGGCTCTCGTCGCCGTACTCAGCGTGCTGCGCACCGAGCCGGCCTCGACGCCCGTGACGTTCCTGGCCGTTGTGGTCCTTGCCTCCGCCGTCGCGCTGCTCGGCCCGCTCCTGGTGAGGGCGGCCGCGGTGATCCTGGGCGGCCCGCTGCGACTCACCGGTCCGGGCGGCAGGCTCGCCACCGCCAACCTGCGCGGCAACGCCGCCCGCATGGCCTCCGTCGTCACCCCGCTCACCCTCCTCATCGGTATGACCTGCACCGTCCTCTTCGTCCAGCCGACCCTGGGGGACGCCGCCCGTGGCCAGGCCCGTGAGGGCATCCGCGCGGACTGGGTCCTCGCCGCGCAGGGTCCCGGCGTCCCGGCGAAGGCCGCACAGCAGCTCCGTACGGACCACGACGTCGCCACCGAGGTCGTCCGCACGACCGTCCGTGCCGGGCTCGCCAAGTACGCGGCGCAGGGCGTCACCCCCCAGGGGCTGACGCGCACCTGGGACCCCGATGTCACCGCCGGCTCCCTCACCGAGCTCGCCAAGGACACCGTCGCCGTCAGCGAACTGGCCGCGGACCAGCTCCACTTGAAGCCCGGCAGCACACTGAAGCTCACCCTGGGCGACGGCACGCCCGTCACCCTCACCGTCGCCGCCGTCTACGCCAAAGGGCTGGGCTTCGGTGACCTCACCATGGCCCACGACCTGATCGCCCGGCATGTCGACAACCCGCTCGCTGCCGCGGTCCTCGTCTCCACCTCCCGTTCGGAGGAAGAACTGTCGGCCGTGGTCGGGAAGTTCCCAGGGGTCCGGGTCGTCTCACCGGCCACCGCGGACTCGTTGCAGGCCGCACGGCAGCAGGCGAACGCCGAGGTCAACTACTTCGCCATGGGCCTCGTACTCGCCTTCACCGCCATCGCGGTAGTCAACACGCTCGCCATGTCGGTCTCGGCACGCGTCCGGGAGTTCGCGCTGCTGCGTCTCGCCGGCGCCACCCGCCGTCAGGTGCTGCGCATGCTGCGGACCGAGGCGCTGTCGGTTCTGCTGCTCGCCACGGTCCTGGGCAGCGGAATCGCGCTCGCCGTCCTCACGGCCTTCAGCGTCGGGATGACAGGCAGTGCGGCCCCGGCTGTCACGCCGCTGGTGTACGTCGCAGTGGTGGCCTCCGCCGGACTGCTCGCCCTCGTCGCCACCGCGCTGCCCGGCCGCGTGGCCCTCAGGGTCCGACCCGTCACGGCGGCGACGGCCAGGGAGTAGGAGGTAAGGGGCGGTACGCAATGGTGGGGGCCCCTTACGTGAAGGGGCCCCCACCGCTAGCTATGCCCAAGGAGCCGACCGGATACGCGTGACGGACGGCTCCTCTGTGTGTTTGGGCTTTGACAGCCGCAGCCGCAGCCGCAGCCGCAGCCGCAGCCGCAGCCGCAGCCGCAGCCGCAGCCGCAGCCGCAGCCGCAGATGTAGCCGCAGATGTAGCGGCAGCCACAGCCGTAGCCGCAGCCGCAGGCATCTGCAGGCGAGGCCGACAGCGAGGCCGTAGCTGCCTCGGGCGAGGCTGCCCAGGCCGTTGCCCTGGCCATGCCTAGGCCGTGTTCACCTGTTCACCGGCAGTCCGGCGGTTCGCCAGGCCTGGAAGCCGCCCACCAGGTCCGTGGCCCGGTGGAGCCCCAACTGCCGCAGGGACACGGCCGCGAGGCTCGACGCGTAGCCCTCGTTGCAGACGACCACGACGCGCAGGTCGTGGCTCGTGGCCTCGGGAGCGCGATGGCTGCCCCGGGGATCGAGCCGCCACTCCAGTTCGTTGCGCTCGACGACGAGCGCTCCGGGAATCAGACCGTCGCGCTCGCGCAGCGCCGCGTACCGGATGTCGACGAGCAGGGCGTCGCCCGATCGCGCGGCCTCGTGGGCGGCTGCCGCCGCCACCCGGTCGAGGCCCGCACGGACCCGCTCCAGCAACTCGTCGATCCCCACGGGAGGTTCGACGGTCGCAGGACGTTCGGTTGCCACGGGACGTTCGACCGTCACTGCCAGTCCACGGGACGTTCGACCTGCTCCAGGCGCAGGATCTGGCCGGTGCGGCTGTAGCGGCTGATGCGCGGCAGCGGCGGGTAGTACGCGTGAACGGAGACGGCGTGCTCCTCGGCGGACTCGTTGAGGACCTCGTGCACGTGGTGGCGGCCGAAGGCACGGCCCTTGCCGGCCGACAGACGCCGCTCGCGGTCGATCCCCTCGTTGAGTTCGAGGGTCTTCCAGCCGTCGGTGGGCAGCCGCGCGACGAGCGAGTTCTCCTTGAGCTCGCCGGACGCGGTGAGGAAAGCGCCCACCGACTCGGCGTGGTCGTGCCAGCCGGTGCCCGTGCCGGGCGGCCAGCCGATGAGCCAGGCCTCGCTGCCACCGGGCCCTTCCAGGCGTACCCACGTACGGCCCTCGGGATCGAGCGGCAGGGAGGCGATCAGCTCGGCGTCGGCGGCCGTGCGCCGCACGAAGTCCAGCAGCTCGGCCTGTGTGGGAGCACCGGCCGGCGCGGAGACCGCAGAGTCGACGGAGGCGGCAATGGAAGCCGAGGTGGAAGCGGAGATGGCGGTGGAGGTGGAAACAGAAGGTGACACAGACACGGGTACCGTCCTGACGAGCGTTCGCGTGGGTGCGCGCGGCAGTACAGGGCCTCGCGCGCGGGATGGAGAGGAATGCGAATTCAGCAGGACGGGCGACACACGCAGCCCGCATAGCGGACGAGGTCCATATGGACCCTCCGCCACAGGTGCACGCAGGTGTCGATCACGATCCGGAGTACACCATGACGGTGCGGACCGGTCAACTCGATGTCAGGGGTTGGACGCAGAGCCTCTCAGGACCTGCTCGCGGCGGCCTCCGCCGTGGCCCGGGGGCCGCCAAGAGCCGCCTCAGCGGCCTCGTACAGGTCCGCCGGGCGCACCCCGCCCAACGCGGTGACCAGGTGCCCGTCCGGACGGATCAGCAGCACCGTGTGCGCGGCCGCGCCCGGGTAGCTCTCGGCGACCAGCAGCTCCGCCCGGTGCGGCAGCGCGGTCACGGCGGCGGCCAGCCGCGGCATGATCCCGGCCGTCACCCAGTGCTTGCGTGCCCACACCACGGTGCCCGGCGCGATCAGCAGCACGAGGAGCGCCCCCCGGCCCAGCCGGTCCCGCAGCGCCACGGCGGAACCGTCCTCCGCCGTCACCCGTACATCGGCGACCGGAGCGCCCACCGCCGTGCCGACCTCGACCGAGGACTCGGCGCGTGGAGGCGCGAGCGGCGCATCGGCGTACGTGCCCGGCGCACCGAGCGCGCCGCGCCCCAGGTGACCCTCCGTGAGCAGTGCGTCATGGCCGCGGGACGACCCGGGCACCGCGGACCGCAGGCCGCCGGCACGCAACACCGGCAGGGCCTGGTCCGTGGCGCGCAGCCGGGCGGCGACGACCGCGCGCCGCTCCACCTGGTAGCTGTCGAGCAGTGCCTCGTGCGGCCCGTGGTGCCAGGCCAGGGCGAGCTTCCACGCGAGGTTGTCGGCGTCCCGCAGACCCTCGTCGAGCCCCTGGGTGCCGAGCGCGCCGAGCAGGTGCGCCGCGTCCCCGGCGAGGAAGACCCGGCCGGCCCGCCACCTGCGCGCCAGCCGGTGGTGCACCGTGTGGACGCCGGTGTCCAGCAGTTCGTACGGCGGGGTGGTGCCCCCGCTCCAGCCCGCGAGGGTCTCCCGGACGCGCGCCACGAGCAGGTCCGGTGTGACCAGGTCCTTCCCCGGTGGCAGCAGCCAGTCCATCCGCCAGAGGTCCTCGGCGAGGGGGCGCGCCGTCACTTCGGCGACCGAGGGGCCCGAGGTCCGCCACGGCGGCAGGCGGTGCAGCAACGCCTGGCCGGGCCACGGGAGCTCCGTACGCAGTGCGGCGACGGCGTGGCGTTCCACGGCGGTGCGGCCGGGGAAGCGGATGTCCTGGAGTTTGCGGACCGTCGAGCGCGGACCGTCGCAGCCGACCAGGAAGCTGCCGCGCCACCACGTGCCCTGGGGGCCCCGGGTGTGCGCCGTGACGCCCGCGGTCTCCTGCTCGACGGAGTCGAGACGGCTCTCCACGGACATCTTGACCAGGCCTTCGGCCGCGATCGCGGTCCGCAGGGCGGCGGTCAGAACGTGCTGGGGGATGTGCAGGAGCGCGGGGTCGTCCTCGCCGAACGTGATCTGCCGCATCACCTGCTTGCGCCGCATCGACCGCCATCCGGCCCAACGGAAACCGGCCTCGGCGACGGGGAAGCCCGCAAGCCGCCCGACCAGCGCGGCGGTGTCCTCACGCAGGACGGCCGTACGCGCGAGCCGCTGTTCGTCGGTCCCGGAACCCTCGTCCAGGACGACCGATGGGACCTCCTGACGCGCCAGCGCCAGGGCGAGCGTGAGTCCTACGGGCCCCGCTCCGACGATGATCACCGGGTCCACGGCGCGGTACCCCCTGCCCGGAGCGGCGTCCTGAGTGTCTTACCGGGACTTGCAGGTGGAGCGGGGTACACGATCACAGAACGTATGCAACCTACTGCCGGTGCTTGCGTCAAGTGACGGAGGCAGTGGCGATCACGCCACTGCCTCCGGCTGCTCACAACTCGTCAGTTCCGCGCTACGTGCGCCCTGTTCGCAGGGCTTGCCTACTTGGGCCCTTCCATGTGCTCACCCGGAGTGCTGAGCTCTACCACCGTGTCCGCTCCGACGACGGCGCCGGTGGACTTCTTGGCCTGACGCAGCCGGCGCTCCAGCCAGCTCGCGAAGGTCGTGAGCGAGAAGTTGATCACGATGTAGATCAACGCGACGACCGTGAAGCTGGCGATGGTGTTTGCGCCGTAGTACGAGCTCATCGAGCTGACGGATGCCATCAGGTCGGGGAAGGTGAGGACCGCGCCACCGAGCGCCGTGTCCTTCACGATCACCACGAGCTGACTGACGATCGCCGGGAGCATCGCCGTGACCGCCTGCGGCAGCAGGATGAACCGCATGACCTGGTTCTTGCGCAGACCGATGGCCGACGCGGCCTCGGCCTGTCCCCTGGGCAGCGACAGGATGCCCGCCCGGACGATCTCGGCGAGGACCGAGGAGTTGTAGAGCACCAGACCGGTGACGACCGCGTAGAGCGGACGGTCGTCCGTGCTGATGTTCGTGTACTCGGAGAACATCGCCAGGCCGAAGATCATCAGGACCAGCACCGGGATGGCGCGGAAGAACTCGACCACGACACCGGCCGGGACACGCACCCAGGCGTGGTCGGACAACCGGGCGATACCGAGGAACGCTCCGAGCGGAAGCGCGATGACCATGGAGAGCGCCGCGGCCTTGAGCGTGTTCAGCAGACCCGGCCAGAGGTACGTGCTCCAGGCCTCTCCATGGACGAAGGGCTTCCACAGCACCCACTCAAGCTGGCCCTTTTTGTCCAACTGGTCGTACATCCACCACAGCACCGCGGCGAGGACGACGACGAACAGCACCGAGATGACGACGTTGCGCCGCTTGGCCTTCGGGCCCTGGGCGTCGTAGAGGACCGAGCTCATCGTTTCACCGCCACCTTCTTGCTCACCCAGCCGAGGATCAGACCGGTCGGCAGTGTCAGACACAAGAATCCGAACCCGAAGACCGCGGAGATCAGGAGGAGCTGTGCCTCGTTCTCGATCATCTTCTTCATCAGCAGCGCGGCCTCGGTGACGCCGATGGCGGCGGCGACCGTGGTGTTCTTCGTCAATGCGATCAGGACGTTCGCCAGCGGACCGACGACCGAACGGAACGCCTGGGGCAGCACCACGAGTGTCAGCACCTGCGTGAAGTTCAGACCGAGGGCACGTGCCGCCTCGGCCTGGCCCACGGGCACCGTGTTGATGCCGGACCGCAGCGCCTCACACACGAACGCCGAGGTGTACACGATCATTCCGAGCGTCGCGAGCCGGAAGTTGGTGGTGTCGAAGTTGCTGGAGCCGAGGGTGACTCTGAACGTCTGGTTGAGGCCCAAGGATGTAAACAGAATGATCACTGTCAGCGGAATGTTCCGCACGATATTGACGTAGGCGGTACCGAAACCGCGCATCAGAGGCACTGGACCGACTCGCATGGCGGCCAGCAGAGTTCCCCAGATCAGGGAGCCGACGGCGGACGCAACGGTCAGTTGCACCGTCGTCCAGAAGGCTTCCCACAGGTTGTAACCTTCAAGAAAATCGAACACGATCTCCCGCGCTTCCGCGTGTGGGGAGGGTTCCTCCTGACCGGTGCGCCGCCCCGGAGGACGGCGCACCGGTCAGGTCGGATCCCGCTTCACTTGACGATGTTGCCGATCTTCGGGGCGGGCTCGTTCTCGTACTCGGCCGGGCCGAAGTTGGCCTCCACGGCCTTGTCCCACGACTTGTCGGAAACCATCTTCTCCAGGGCCGTGTTGATCTTGGCCTTGAGGTCGCTGCCCTTCTTGACGCCGATGCCGTAGTTCTCGTTGGTCATCTTGAAGCCGCCGAGCTTGAACTTGCCCTTGAAGTTCGCCTGCGAGGCGTAACCGGCGAGGATCGAGTCGTCCGTGGTCAGCGCGTCGATGGCACCGCTCTGCACACCGGTCAGACACGCCGAGTACGTCGGGTACTGCTGCAGCTGCGCCTTCGGGGCGAGCTTGTCCTTGACGTTCTGCGCCGAGGTCGAGCCCGTCACCGAACACAGCTTCTTGCTGTTGAGGTCCTCCGGCGACTTGATCGACTTGTCGTCGGCGCGGATCAGCACGTCCTGGTGGGCCAGGAGGTACGGGCCGGCGAAGTCGACCTTCGCCGCGCGCTCGTCGTTGATCGAGTAGGAGGCGGCGATGAAGTCGACGTCACCACGCTGGAGCATGGTCTCGCGGTCGGCGCTCTTCGCCTCCTTCCACTGGATCTGGTCCTCGCTGTAGCCGAGCTGTTTGGCGATGTACGTCGCCACGTCGACGTCGAAGCCCGTGTAGCCCTGCGGCGTCTTCTGGCCGATGCCGGGCTGGTCGAACTTGATGCCGACGGTGATCTTCTTGTTGCCGCCTCCTGAGGAGGAGCCGCTGCTGTCGTCCTTGTCGTCCGAACCGCACGCGGTGGCGGCGACAGCGAGCGCGAGGACGGCAGCCGAGGCGGCGGTGACCCTGCGAAGCTTCATGATGAGCATCCTTTGAGTGGTGAAGAAGTGCGATCCGGCGTGCGGGTGACGTAAGCGGGTGACGTGAGCCGTCAGTGGTGCAGGATCTTCGACAGGAAGTCCTTCGCCCGGTCACTGCGCGGATTGCTAAAGAACTGGTCCGGCACAGCCTCTTCGACGATGCGTCCGTCCGCCATGAAGACGACGCGGTTGGCCGCCGAACGGGCGAATCCCATCTCGTGGGTGACGACGACCATCGTCATTCCGTCACGCGCGAGCTGCTGCATCACTTCCAGGACCTCGTTGATCATCTCCGGGTCGAGAGCCGATGTCGGCTCGTCGAAGAGCATGACCTTGGGGCCCATCGCCAGCGCCCGTGCGATCGCTACACGCTGTTGCTGACCGCCGGAGAGCTGCGCCGGGTACTTGTCCGCCTGGGCGCTGACGCCCACCCGGTCGAGCAGCCCGCGCGCCTTCTCCTCCGCGGCATTCTTGTCCGACTTACGGACCTTGAGCTGGCCCAGCATCACGTTTTCGAGCACTGTCTTGTGCGCGAACAGATTGAAGGACTGGAAGACCATGCCGACGTCGGCGCGCAGGCGGGCGAGCGCCTTGCCCTCCTCGGGCAGTGGCTTTCCGTCGATCGTGATGGATCCCGACTCGATCGACTCCAGGCGGTTGATCGCGCGGCACAGGGTGGACTTTCCGGACCCAGAGGGTCCGATGACCACGACAACCTCACCACGGGCGATGGTCAGATCGATGTCCTGAAGTACATGCAACGCACCGAAGTGCTTGTTGACGTTCTTCAGTACGACCAGATCATCGGCCGCGGGTACGGCGTCCTTGGTCACCGATACTTCGGTCATCGGCCTCTTGCTCCGTCCTCCTCGGTTGCGGAGGACAGTAGTGACGCCGTACGACCAGCGTCATCACATCTGAGCGAGAATTGAGCATAACGATCCGGCAGTGCGCGGACACAATTGGTGAAGGCCATCTTGCGGGCCCACTGCTGAGTACCGGCTGCGTAACGGAAGTGGGCCGCGCCCCGAACACGCTTGACGCCGTCCGCGTCCATCGGCCTGACTGCCAGGGGACACGCGCGCGTGTGCCCTGCTCCACAGCTCTACCCACCGAGTACGTACGAACGATGAACCGAAGGGGGCCGTAATGCGACTGCTCCTGGTCGAGGACGACAACCACGTCGCCGCCGCTCTGTCCGCGGTCCTCGCACGCCACGGCTTCACTGTCACGCACGCCCGCAGCGGCGCGGAGGCCCTCCAGGCGCTCGTCCCGGAGGGCGACGGTTTCGGAGTGGTGCTCCTCGACCTCGGACTGCCCGACCAGGACGGATACGAGGTCTGCGGCAAGATCCGCAAACGGACCAGCACACCCGTGATCATGGTCACCGCGCGTGCCGACGTGCGCTCCCGGATCCACGGCCTCAACCTCGGCGCCGACGACTACGTGGTGAAGCCCTACGACACCGGCGAACTCCTCGCCCGTATCCACGCCGTCAGTCGGCGCACCGTCCCCGACGACGCGGCCGGCTCCGGGGAGGACGCGCTGCACCTCGGCTCCGTACGCATCGAACTGCCCACACGCCAGGTCAGCGTCGACGGTTCGGTGGTCCAGCTGACCCGCAAGGAGTTCGATCTGCTGGCGCTGCTCGCTCAGCGGCCCGGAGTGGTGTTCCGGCGGGAGCAGATCATCAGTGAGGTCTGGCGCACCAGCTGGGAGGGGACCGGCCGCACCCTGGAGGTGCATGTCGCGTCGCTGCGTTCCAAGCTGCGTATGCCGGCCCTGATCGAGACCGTGCGGGGCGTCGGATACCGGCTCGTCGCGCCCACCGTGTAGCGGGCCCGGGTGCGCACACGCCTTCTTCCGCTGCTCATCGTCCTGATGGCGGCCATTCTGCTCGCCCTGGGCGTCCCCCTCGCCGTGAGCCTGGCGGCGGCCCAGCAGCAGAACGTGGTCGTCGACCGGATCGACGACACGGCACGCTTCGCGTCCCTGGCCCAGTTCGTGGCCGACCGTCCGGAGGGTTCACGGGTCAACTCCCCGGAACAGCGCGGTGAGACGCTCAAGCAGGAACTCCGTGTCTACCAGGAGCTGTACGGCATCAACGTCGGCGTCTTCTACCGCGACGAGAAGGTCATGGCGCACGCGCCGGAGGACTGGTACCTCCCCAGGGACGGCGAGGTGCGCGACGCCTTCGACGAAGCGCTGCAGAGCCGCCGCAGCCACGACCCGGAGCAGGTCTGGCCGTGGCAGCAGGACCGTCTCGTCGTCGCGTCCCCCGTCATCCGGGACGGTGACGTCGTCGCGGTGGTGGTCACCGACTCGCCCACCGGACAGATGCGTTCGGAGATCCTGCACGGCTGGTACGTCATCGGGGCCGGCGAGATCGGCGCGATGCTCCTCGCGCTCGGCGCCGCGCTGCGCCTGACCGGCTGGGTGCTGCGGCCCGTACGCGTCCTCGACGCCACCACCCACGACATCGCGACCGGCCGCCTGAAGTCCAGGGTCGCGGTCGCCGGCGGGCCGCCGGAACTCAGGCGTCTGGCCCGGTCGTTCAACGAGATGGCCGACAACGTCGAGGACGTCCTGGAACAGCAGCGCGCCTTCGTCGCCGACGCCTCGCACCAGTTGCGCAACCCCCTGTCCGCCCTGCTGCTGCGCATCGAACTGCTCGCCCTGGAACTGCCCGAGGGCAACGAGGAGATCGCCTCCGTCCGTACGGAGGGCAAGCGCCTCGCCCACGTCCTCGACGACCTCCTGGACCTCGCTCTCGCCGAGCACGCCGAGGCGGACCTGCGGCTCACCGACATCGGGGAGCTCACCGCCGAGCGCGTGGCGTCCTGGGCGCCGTACGCCGACGAAAAGGGCGTACGGCTCGTCGGGACCTGCCCCGCCACGACCGCCTGGGCCGACCCCGTCGCCCTCTCCAGCGCCCTGGACGCGGTCATCGACAACGCGATCAAGTTCACGCCCGAGGGGGAGTCCGTCGAGGTCGGGGTGGCCTCCAACGGCCAGGTCTCGACGATCGTCGTCACCGACCGCGGACCCGGCCTGAGCGACGAGGAGCTGACCCGCGTCGGCGACCGCTTCTGGCGCAGCGCCGGCCACCAGAACATCAAGGGCTCGGGCCTCGGCCTGTCGATCTCCCGGGCCCTGCTCTCCGCGGGCGGCGGTTCCCTCACGTACGCGCACCACGAGCCGCACGGGCTGAAGGTAACGGTGACGGTGCCGCGGACGACGCCCGGCGCCTGAGCGGGCGTACAGAGGGCGTAGAGGGCACGGCGAGGGTTAGGACAGGGCTCGGCTCGCGACGTGGGCCCACCGTCGTACGAACCCGGACCGTACGAACCGATCGTACGAGCCGCTACGGCTTGACCGAGCGGTAGTAGTGCTGTGCGCCGCTGTGCAGTTTCAGGGGATCGGTGTAGATGGCCGTCCGCAGGTCCACACGCTGTGCGGCGTGGACCTTCTCGCCGATGCGGTCGCGGCTGTTGATCACCGTGCGGGTCATGCCCTCGGTGAGCGTCTCGTCCGTCCCCTTCCGGGCCACCAGCAGGTTCGCCACGGCCACCGTCGGTACGCCGACACGCTGAGCCGCGGGATAGGCGTCCGCCGGCATGAGAGCGGCCCGGTAGTAGCTGGACCCCGCGCCCGGCTGATGCAGCTTCGCGACCAGGTCGGCGTCGATCGGGACCAGTTCGATGTCGAAGCGCTGCGAAAGCTTGGACACGGCACGGGTCGGAAGTCCGCCCGACCAGAAGAACGCGTCGATCTTCTTCGACGCGAGCAGCTCCGTCGCGTCCGCGATGCCGACGTACACCGGTGTGACGTCCTTCTCGGGATCGAGGCCGGCCGCCGCCAGCACCTGCTCCGCTATCAGGCGCACCCCGGAACCCCGCTGCCCCACGGCGACCCGCTTGCCCTTCAGCTCCGCGATGGACTCCACGGAGGACGTGCGGGGGACGACCACGTGCACGTAGTCGTCGTACAGCCGCGCGCAGCCGCGCAGCAGGTCCGCGCCGGGACCGCCGTTCGCCTGGTACTTCTCGACCGCGTCGGCCGCCGCGATGGTGAAGTCGGCCTGTCCGGTGGCCACCCGCGCCACGTTCTCCTGCGAGCCCTCGCTCTGTTCCAGGGTCACGTCCAGGTTCGGCATGTCCTTGGCGAGCGCCTCCTCCAGCATGTCTCCGTACACCTGGTACACGCCGTTCGGTGTCCCCGTACTGAAGACGACCTTTCCGCCCGGCGAGCTCTCGCCCAGGGGCAGCAGCCACCACAGCAGCAGCCCGAAGGCCACGAAGGCGGCGGCCGAGGCCTGCAAGGCGCGGCGTCTGCCGATACGGGGGAGCACCTGGAACATGCGCGCGATCCTGCCAGCTCACCGGCCCGTATGACCAGGGCCGGCCCGGCCCGCGGCTCCGGGGCGGGACGTACTCCGGGCACCACCTACCCTTGTCACATGAGCAGCAGCGACCGGAGCCGGGCAGTGGACCTGACCAGAACGTACGAAGTGCGCACTTACGGATGTCAGATGAACGTCCACGACTCCGAGCGGCTGTCCGGGCTGCTGGAGGGCGCCGGTTACGTGCGCGCTCCCGAGGGCTCCGACGGTGACGCCGACGTCGTCGTCTTCAACACCTGCGCGGTCCGCGAGAACGCCGACAACCGGCTCTACGGGAACCTCGGCAGGCTCGCGCCCATGAAGACGAAGCGGCCCGGCATGCAGATCGCCGTCGGCGGCTGTCTCGCCCAGAAGGACCGCGACACCATCGTGAAGAGGGCGCCCTGGGTGGACGTCGTCTTCGGTACGCACAACATCGGCAAGTTGCCCGTCCTCCTGGAGCGCGCCCGCGTCCAGGAAGAGGCCCAGGTCGAGATCGCCGAGTCGCTCGAAGCGTTCCCCTCGACGCTGCCGACCCGCCGCGAGAGCGCGTACGCCGCCTGGGTCTCCATCTCCGTCGGCTGCAACAACACCTGCACCTTCTGCATCGTCCCGGCGCTGCGCGGCAAGGAGAAGGACCGCAGGACCGGCGACATCCTCGCCGAGATCGAGGCCCTCGTCGGCGAGGGCGTCTCCGAGATCACCCTGCTCGGCCAGAACGTGAACGCCTACGGTTCGGACATCGGCGACCGTGAGGCCTTCAGCAAGCTGCTGCGGGCCTGCGGGAAGATCGACGGCCTGGAGCGGGTGCGCTTCACCTCGCCGCATCCGCGCGACTTCACGGACGACGTCATCGCCGCGATGGCCGAGACCCCGAACGTCATGCCGCAGCTGCACATGCCGATGCAGTCCGGTTCGGACACCGTCCTGAAGGCGATGCGCCGCTCCTACCGCCAGGAGCGGTACCTCGGGATCATCGACAAGGTGCGCGCCGCGATCCCGCACGCGGCGATCACCACCGACATCATCGTGGGCTTCCCCGGCGAGACCGAGGAGGACTTCGAGCAGACCCTGCACGCGGTCCGCGAGGCCCGCTTCGCGCAGGCCTTCACGTTCCAGTACTCCAAGCGCCCGGGGACCCCCGCGGCCACCATGGAGGGGCAGATCCCCAAGGAGGTCGTGCAGGCGCGCTACCTGCGTCTCGCCGCCCTCCAGGAGGAGATCTCCTGGGACGAGAACAAGAAGCAGGTCGGCCGCACGCTGGAGCTGATGGTCGCCGAGGGCGAGGGCCGCAAGGACGGCGCCACGCACCGCCTCTCCGGCCGCGCCCCCGACAACCGCCTGGTGCACTTCACCAAGCCCGACGTCGAGGTCCGCCCCGGCGACGTCGTCACCGTCGAGATCACGTACGCCGCTCCGCACCACCTGCTCGCCGAGGGCGCCACCTCGGACGTGCGCCGCACGCGCGCGGGGGACGCCTGGGAGAAGCGCAACGCCGCCGAGGCCGCCAAACCCGCCGGCGTCATGCTGGGGCTGCCGACGATCGGCGCGCCCGAACCGCTGCCCGTCGCCGCGGGTGCCGGCAGCGGCTGCGGCTGCGACTGACCGCGTCACGGGCCGCAGGCGGTTTCCGGCATGCGGCGATCGGGTCGCGGGCGGCACACAGTCGTCTCGCGGGGCTACGCTGCCGATCATGCTTGTCGCTGCCGCCGTGTGCCCCTGCCCGCCCCTGATCGTGCCCGACGTCGCCGCGGGGGCCGCGCCCGAACTGGACGCGGCACGTGCCGCGTGCACGGATGCCCTCGGGGTACTGGCCGCCGCCCGCCCCGACCGGCTGGTGGTCGTGGGACCCGCCGAGGAGGACGGCCGCGGACCGCATCCCGAGGGCTCTCACGGCTCGTTCCGCGGCTTCGGCGTCGATCTCGACGTGCGGCTCGGCGGAAACAGGACCGGAACGCCTCAGAGCCCGGCCCGGCCCGCCTCCGGGCCCGACTCCGAGGCCGCCGGACGTGTGCTTCCGCCCTCGCTGGCGGTCGCCGCCTGGCTGCTCGCTCGTACGGACTGGTCGGACGCGCCCGTCGAGGGTCTCGGCGTCGGAGAACCTCTCTCCGCCGAGCGGTGCATCCAGGCCGGGGAGCGCATCGCCGCCCGGACCGAGAGGGTGGCGCTGCTGGTGATGGGCGACTCCAGCGCGTGCCGCACGCTCAAGGCACCCGGCTACCTGGACGAGCGGGCGGCGGGCTTCGACGCGGAGGTCGCCCGTGCGCTGGGCGCGGCGGACGTGGCCGCCCTCAAGGCCCTGGACGCCGAGCTGGCGTACGAACTGAAGGCCTCCGGCCGGGCCCCCTGGCAGGTGCTCGCGGGCGCGGCCCAGGGAGCGGGACTCGGGGGCGCCCTGCTGTACGAGGACGCGCCCTACGGAGTGGGGTACATGGTGGCGACCTGGTCGTAGCGAGGCCGCGTAGGCGCCGCCCCACTTGAGGGCCGCGGGGAACTGCGCGACCAGCCACGACGGACCCCCGGCCGACGAATGACCGGCCCGTCCGGGTCGACCCGGACGGGCCGGAGGCCCTGGGCGGCGGTCCTGATCCTGTCGCTGTTCTTGCCCTTGGTCTTCTTACGGGGCGCCCTCGCCGACCTTGCTGTCGGCCTCCTTCGCGGCGGAGTGCTGCTCGGGAATCTCTACGGCCTCCGCCGCGGACACGGCGTCTTCGGCGGACTCCGCCACCGCAGCCGCAGCCGCAGCCCCGGCGTCGGAGGCTCCGGCCTCGGTGTCCGCCGAGTCCTTCGCCGCCTCGGCCTCGGCCTCAGCCGCTGACTCCGTCACCTTCGGTTCGGATCCGGCCTTCGGATCGTCGGCCTTGAGATCGTCGGCCTTCGGATCGTCGGTCTGCGTCTCGGCGGGCGATACTTCCTCCGGCCCCTTGGACGTGGACTTAGGCCTCTCCTTGCGAAGAAGTCGTGCAAAAACGCCCATTTCGTCTCCATGTCTTACTCGTGTGGGCGAAATTCCGCGTCGCCCGGTGCGTCCCATTGCGTCGCCCGGGCCACCGGTCCTCGGAACCGGTGGCTGGAACCTCGCATCAGGCAACGACCCCGGCCCTGTGCCGTCACGTAGTTCGTTCGAGAAGTGGTCCCGAGGTTTGCGAGACTGTGACGGTGAGTAGAGCAGCTCCCGCTCCGCGGGTCATCGCCGTCGTGGGTCCCACCGCGGCCGGAAAGTCCGATCTCGGCGTTCACCTGGCCCAGCGCCTCGGCGGTGAGGTCGTCAACGCAGACTCGATGCAGCTCTACCGGGGGATGGACATCGGCACCGCCAAACTGACGCCCGAGGAACGCGGCGGAGTCCCCCACCACCTGCTGGACATCTGGGACGTGACGGTGACGGCGAGCGTCGCCGAGTACCAGCGGCTCGCGCGCGACCGTATCGACGCTCTGCTCGCGGAGGGCCGCTGGCCGATCCTCGTCGGCGGCTCCGGCCTGTACGTCCGCGGCGCCGTCGACAACCTGGAGTTTCCCGGTACGGACCCCGAGGTGCGGGCCCGCCTGGAGGAGGAGCTCACCCTGAAGGGCTCCGGCGCCCTGCACGCCCGGCTGGCCGTCGCCGACCCCGAGGCGGCTCACGCCATCCTGTCGAGCAACGGCCGCCGCATCGTCCGGGCCCTTGAGGTCATCGAGATCACCGGCAGGCCCTTCACCGCCAACCTCCCGGGCCACGACTCCGTCTACGACACTCTGCAGATCGGTGTCGACGTGGCGCGTCCCGAGCTCGACGAGCGCATCGCCCGCCGCGTCGACCGGATGTGGGAGTCGGGCCTCGGCGAGGAAGTGCGCGCACTGGAGGCGCGCGGGTTGCGCGAAGGGCGTACGGCGTCCCGCGCCCTCGGCTACCAGCAGATGCTCGCGGCGTTCGCCGGAGAGCGGACCGAGGAGGCGGCGCGGGCGGAGACGGTACGCGCCACCAAACGCTTCGCGCGCCGTCAGGATTCCTGGTTCAGGCGCGATCCACGGGTGCATTGGCTCAGTGGGGCCGCGGCGGATCTCACAGAACTTCCGCAGCTCGCGCTGGCGTTGGTCGAACGACCGGTTACAGCCTGATCACGTCCTGGCATCGGGACGCTCCGGCCGTCATCCGGGCCTCCGGGGCCGTGCCATCATCGAGCTTCGATCGACCAAGTGGAGTCCGAGTCGGGAGGGCGCGTGGCGATGGAGGCCGGCCCTCGTGACACCGCACACGGCGCGGAGCAGAGCACCGTCACCGGCGGGGCGCACGACACCGCGCAGGACCAGCAGGACCCCGACGGGGACCGGCTGAGTCCGGACGGACCCGACGACACCACCGGTGGTGTGACCGCCGACGGACCGGAGCCCGACGAGATGTTCGCGGGGCCCGAGGTCGAGGTCGAGCTGCGTCCGCAGCGCCGCATGCGCATCTGGCAGCTCGCTCCCATCGTGAGCCTCGCCGCGGTCGGTTCCCTGATGTTCGCCTTCCCGCTGGCCTTCGACTTCGGCGACAGCGGAGCGATGATCGCCATGCTGGGTCTGCTGATCTGCTGCTGCGCTGCCGGCTGGGGCATGATGGCCGCCCGCCGCGTGGGTTACACGTGGCCCGGCCTGCCGCAGCGCGGTTCCGGCCGTCGCCCGGACTGGCGGGTCGTGATCGCGTACGCCGTGGTCGTCGGCGCGGTCGCGGTGCTCGCCGTGTGGCGCGTGGCCCGACTGCGCTGAGGCGGCCAGGTCCCTCGGCCAGATCCGTCGGCCCGTCCGGCCCCTCTTGACCCGGTCCGCCATCGCGCGGTCCGTCTGCCGGACTGGCCGGCCGGGCTGTCGTAGCGACCCCTTACGATCGAGGGATGAGCACGCGGATCGCCTTCCTCAAGGGGCACGGGACCGAGAACGACTTCGTGATCATCCCGGATCCCGAGAACACCATCGACCTGCCCCCGGCCACCGCCGCCGCCCTGTGCGACCGCCGCGCGGGCATCGGCGGGGACGGCCTGCTGCACGTCGTGCGGTCCGCGGCGCACCCCGAGGCCCGGTCGATGGCGGCCGAAGCGGAATGGTTCATGGACTACCGCAACGGCGACGGCTCGATCGCGGAGATGTGCGGCAACGGATTGCGTGTGTTCGCCCGCTACCTCCAGCGTGCCGGACACGTGGCCGAAGGCGATATGGCGGTCGCCACGCGCGCAGGCGTGAAGACGGTGCACATCGCCAAGGAGGGTGACATCACGGTCGGCATGGGCAAGGCGCTCCTTCCCGAGGGGGACGTCACCGTGACCGTCGGAGAGCGCAGCTGGCCCGCACGCAACGTGAACATGGGCAACCCCCACGCCGTCGCCTTCGTGGAGGACCTCGGCCACGCCGGAGATCTGTACGCCGCGCCGCCGTTCAGCCCGCCGACCGCGTACCCGGACGGCGTGAACGTGGAGTTCGTCGTCGACCGTGGCCTTCGTCACGTCGCTCTGCGTGTCCATGAGCGGGGCTCCGGCGAGACCCGCTCGTGCGGCACGGGCGCGTGCGCCGTGGCCGTGGCGGCGGCGCGCAGGGACGGCGCCGACCCCGCGGTGACCGGTACCCCGGCGACCTACACCGTCGATGTGCCCGGCGGCCGGCTCATGATCACCGAGCGGCCGGACGGCGAGATCGAGATGACCGGGCCCGCGGTGATCGTCGCAGAGGGTGAGATCGACACCGAATGGCTCGAAACCATGACCCCCTGAACCTTCGCTCGAATGGGTGATCCGTTTCACGCTCGGCTAGAGGCGGTCGGTCGGGCGTGGTGGGCTCGGTAGCATCAAGGACCGGCCCGGACGGGGGAACGACGCAAATCCCCAGAGCCGCGTACGCCATGGGGCGCCCCGTCCGCCGGTCAACGCAGCCGGAGGTGCCCATGAGTGCGGAGGCCACGAACCCCGCGACGCCCGGCCCCATCACGCCCGCGGTACAGCGCAGGCGGGGCCGCCCCCGGATCGATCTGCGGCGCCTCGGCCGGGCTGCTCTCCTGGGGCCCGCGGCCCGTGACCGGCATCCCGACGCGATCGGCCATGTGGTCGAGGCCCACCGTGCCCACCACCCCGACGCCGACCTGGACCCGCTGCGCCGCGCGTACGTCCTCGCCGAGTCCTCGCACCGCGGCCAGATGCGCAAGAGCGGCGAGCCGTACATCACGCATCCGCTCGCCGTGACACTGATCCTCGCCGAACTCGGCGCGGAGACCACCACGTTGACCGCGTCCCTGCTCCACGACACCGTCGAGGACACGGAAGTGACGCTCGACCAGGTGCGTGCGGAGTTCGGCGAGGAGGTCCGCTACCTCGTCGACGGCGTGACGAAGCTGGAGAAGGTCGACTACGGAGCGGCCGCCGAGCCCGAGACGTTCCGCAAGATGCTTGTCGCCACCGGCAGTGACGTACGCGTCATGTCGATCAAACTCGCCGACCGGCTGCACAACATGCGCACCCTCGGAGTCATGCGCCCCGAGAAGCAGGAGCGCATCGCCAAGGTGACCAAGGACGTCCTGATCCCGCTCGCCGAACGCCTGGGCGTCCAGGCGCTGAAGACCGAGCTGGAGGACCTCGTCTTCGCGATCCTGCGACCCGAGGAATACGCCCACACCCGCGAACTCGTCGACACGAACGCCGCGCGCACCGACGATCCCCTCGCCGAGATCGCCGAAGAGGTGCGCGGGGTCCTGCGCGAGGCCGGGCTGCAGGCGGAAGTCCTCATCAGGCCGCGGCACTTCGTCTCCGTGCACCGCGTCTCGCGCAAGCGGGGCGAACTGCGCGGCGCCGACTTCGGGCGCCTGCTGGTCCTCGTGAACGAGGACGCCGACTGCTACGGCGTCCTCGGCGAACTGCACACCTGTCTCACGCCGGTGGTCTCGGAGTTCAAGGACTTCATCGCCGTTCCCAAGTTCAACCTGTACCAGTCGCTGCACACCGCGGTGGCCCGCCCCGACGGCCAGGTCGCCGAAGTCCTCATCCGTACGCACCAGATGCACAAGGCCGCCGAAGCCGGCGTCATCGCGCTCGGCAATCCCTACACCTCCCCGGCGGAGGAGCAGACGGACGGCGACGGCTCCCGCCCCGTCGACGGCGAGCGCGCCGACCCCACCCGTCCCGGCTGGCTGTCCCGCCTCCTCGACTGGCAGGAGGCCGCGCCGGACCCCGACACGTTCTGGTCCACGCTCCGCGAAGACCTCGCCCAGGACCGGGAGATCACCGTATTCCGCCCCGACGGCGGCACGCTCGGACTGCCCGCGGGCGCCAGCTGCGTGGACGCCGCGTACGCCCAGTACGGCGAGGACGCGCACGCCTGTATCGGCGTCCGCGTCAACGGCCGCCTGGCGAGACTGAGCACCGTCCTGAGCGACGGCGACACCGTTCAGCTGCTCATGGGCCAGGACCCGGCCTCGGAGCCCTCCAGGGAGTGGCTGGAGCACGCGCACACTCCCGTGGCGCGGATCGCCATCACCCGCTGGCTGGCCGCGCATCCCGCGTCGGCCGCCCCGCCCGAGGCACCCGCCGAGACCCGCCGTCCCGCCGCGGACGGGCCGGCCGCACGCCCGGCCGCCGCGGACGTCGTCGTCGACCGGCCCGGCGCGACCGTACGCCTCGCGGGCTGTTGTACGCCGGTACCGCCCGATGCGATCACCGGGTTCTCCGTACGCGGGGGAGCGGTGACCGTGCACCGCGTCGAGTGCGCCGCGGTGGGACGGATGAAGAGCATGGGGCGTGCGGAGGTCGAGGTGCGCTGGGGCGACACCACCGAGTGCCGTGTCACGCTCTTCGCCGAGTCCTTCGGGCGGCCCCACCTCCTCGCCGACCTCACCGAAGCCATCGCACTGGAGGGCGTCGCCATCGTCTCGGCGACCGTCGAACCGCCCAGCCAGCAGCGCGTCCGCCACACCTACACGCTCCAGCTCCCGGACGCCGCGCACCTGCCCGCGCTCATGCGGGCGATGCGCAACGTACCGGGAGTCTTCGACGTGAGCCGCGCCCACCATCAGCCGACGACCGGCTTCTAAGGGCGCGGGCAAGGGCACAGTCTTCGGCTTCTTCGGGCGCGGGCCGCGGCGCAGGTCTTTGGCCTTCAAGGGGCGCGGGGAACTGCGCGACCAGCCACGACGAACCCTCCCCCGGCAACCGACCGTCGGCGGACGGGGTCACGCAAGGGAGCCCGTTCGGGTGGCTCCGGCGCGAGCCGTCACCGCGGAGCGGACCCGCGCTGATAGCCGTGGTCCATGCTGCGCACCCGCACCACCCTCCGCACCCGGACACCGGACCTGAAGACCTCCCGACGGCTCCGGACGGCGTTCCTCGCCTCCGCGGTATCCGTCTGCCTGATCGCCGCGAGCGCCCCCACGCCGGCACCGCTCGGTATCGGCGACCGCCTCTTCCCGCACCTGGGAAACCCCGGGTACGACGTCACGGCGTACGACCTGGCCTTCACCTATCCCGGCAGCAACAGCAAGCCGTTGCCGGCCGTCACCACCATCGACGCCCGCACGACAGCAGGGTGGCTGGAGCAGTTCAATCTTGACTACTCGCACGGGACAGTTCGATCCGTCGAGGTCGACGGCGTTCCCGCGGAGTTCCGGAGCGCCGGCGAGGACCTGGTCGTCACTCCCGCGAAACCCCTGCGCTTCGGCGACCGGATGCGGATCACCGTCCGGCACGACAGCGACCCGGTGTCCACGAAGGACCAGCAGAGCGGCTGGGTGCGGACCGAGGACGGGCTCGCGATGGCCAACCAGGCCGACGCAGGACACCGCGTCTTTCCCAGCAACGACCACCCCTCGGACAAGGCGATGTTCACCGTCCGGGTCACCGCGCCCGACGGCTACACGGCCGTCGCCAACGGACTCCCCGTGGCGAAGACCCGCCGCGCCGCCGGCACCACCTGGACGTATCGCACCGAGCACCCCATGGCCACCGAGCTGGCCCAGGTGTCCATCGGCCGTTCCTCCGTGCTGCACCGGAGCGGCCCCGGCGGCCTGCCCGTACGCGACGTGGTGCCCACCAAGGACCGCGAGAGGCTGGAACCGTGGCTCAAGAAGACGCCCGACCAGATCGCCTGGATGCAGAAGCACGTCGGTGACTACCCCTTCGAGACGTACGGACTGCTGATCGCCGAGGCGCGGACCGGGTTCGAGCTGGAGACGCAGACGCTCTCCCTCTTCGAGAAAGACCTCTTCACCCGGTCCGAGTACCCGAAGTGGTACGTCGAGTCGATCATGGTGCACGAACTGGCCCACCAGTGGTTCGGCAACAGCGTCTCCCCGCGTACCTGGTCCGACCTGTGGCTCAGCGAAGGGCACGCCACCTGGTACGAGGCCCTCTACGCCGAGGAGAAGGCCGGCAGGCCCATGGAGGCGCGGATGAAGGCCGCCTACCGGGCGTCCGACACCTGGCGCGGGGCCGGGGGGCCGCCCGCCGCTCCGAAGGAGGCCGAGCCCGGCGAGAAGCTCAGCATCTTCCGGCCGACCGTCTACGACGGCAGCGCCCTCGTCCTGTACGCGCTGCGCGAGGAGATCGGCCGGTCCGCCTTCGAGCAGCTGCAGCGCGCCTGGGTGAGCGCTCACCACGACGGTGTCGCCGACACGGCGGACTTCGTGCGCCTCGCCTCGGGCATCGCCGGCCGTGATCTGAGCGGCTTCTTCAAGGCATGGCTCTACGGGGAGAAGACCCCGCCCATGCCGGGGCACGCCGACTGGCGCAGTGCGCAGCCCGCCGGGAAGAGCGCGAAGCGCGCCCGGTAACCCCCGGGAATTCGAGTGACGAGACGGGGCGTGCCGTGCGAACATCTTCACGTCGACGACGCAACAGGTCGACGGCACGGCGCTCCGGCCCCGGGCGGGAATCTCCCGGCGGCCCCGGACGTTCTGCCCAGTGACGGGCGACGAGTCCGCCACCATCGGTACCCCATCGACGTAAGGACCCAATGACCTCCTCTTCTTCCACCTCCCAGGACACGCAGGACATGCAGGACACGCAGAGCCTCGCGAAGAACAACCCCGACGGTCTTCGGGCCGATGCCCTGATGGAAGAGGACGTCGCCTGGAGCCACGAGATCGACGGAGACCGGGACGGCGACCAGTTCGACCGCTCCGAGCGTGCGGCCCTGCGCCGCGTCGCGGGCCTCTCCACCGAACTGGAGGACGTCACCGAGGTCGAGTACCGACAGCTCCGCCTGGAGCGCGTGGTACTCGTCGGTGTGTGGACCTCGGGGACCGCGACCGACGCGGACAACTCGCTGGCCGAGCTGGCCGCCCTCGCGGAGACCGCGGGAGCGCTCGTGCTCGACGGCGTCGTCCAGCGCCGGGACAAGCCCGACGCGGCCACGTACATCGGTTCCGGCAAGGCCAACGAACTGCGGGACGTCGTGCTGGAGACCGGCGCGGACACTGTCATCTGTGACGGTGAACTCTCGCCGGGCCAGCTCATCCACCTCGAAGACGTCGTCAAGGTCAAGGTCATCGACCGGACGGCCCTGATCCTCGACATCTTCGCCCAGCACGCCAAGTCCCGGGAGGGCAAGGCCCAGGTCGCCCTCGCGCAGATGCAGTACATGCTGCCGAGGCTCCGCGGCTGGGGTCAGTCGCTGTCCCGTCAGATGGGCGGCGGCTCGGGCGGCGGCCTCGCCACCCGTGGTCCCGGTGAGACCAAGATCGAGACCGACCGGCGTCGGATCCGCGAGAAGATGGCGAAGATGCGCCGGGAGATCGCGGACATGAAGACCGGCCGCGACATCAAGCGTCAGGAGCGCCGTCGCAACAAGGTGCCCTCGGTCGCGATCGCCGGCTACACCAACGCCGGCAAGTCCTCGCTGCTCAACCGCCTCACGGGCGCCGGAGTGCTCGTCGAGAACTCGCTGTTCGCGACCCTCGACCCGACCGTGCGCCGCGCCGAGACGCCGAGCGGGCGGCTGTACACGCTGGCGGACACCGTCGGCTTCGTACGGCACCTGCCGCACCACCTCGTCGAGGCGTTCCGCTCCACGATGGAGGAGGTCGGCGACTCCGACCTGATCCTGCACGTGGTGGACGGTTCGCACCCGGCGCCGGAGGAGCAGCTGGCCGCCGTGCGCGAGGTCGTCCGCGACGTGGGCGCCACCAAGGTGCCCGAGATCGTGGTGATCAACAAGGCGGACGCGGCCGACCCGCTGGTGCTCCAGCGGCTGATGCGGAACGAGAAGCGCTCCATCGCGGTCTCGGCCCGTACCGGCCAGGGCATCCAGGAACTGCTCGCGCTCATCGACGTCGAACTGCCCCACCCCTCGGTGGAGCTTGAGGCGCTCGTGCCGTACACGCTCGGCCGGCTGGTCGCGCGTGCCCACGCCGACGGCGAGGTCCTCTCCGAGGAGCACACCCCGGAGGGCACCCTGCTCAAGGCGCGGGTGCACGAGGAACTGGCGGCGGAGCTCGCTCCGTACGCCCCGGTTCCCGCGGCCTGATCCACGGCGCCAGGCGGATCCACGGATCGATCCACGGGTTTACGGAACGAAGGCACGTCCCCTCCGGCAGGGGACGTGCCTTCGTCGTGTCATGTCGCCTCGCCGGATCGGGTGCGAAGAACGCGGCGAACGGGGAAAACGCGAAGAACTACTGAGTCGCGAACTTCTTGCTCACCGCGTCGTAGATCCCCTTGGCCTCGGTGCCCAGGTGAGGGCCCGCCAGCCAGCCCGCCGTCACCGGGCCGATCGAGGTGTTGGAGACCAGCGCGGGACTGCCGTCCGAGCCGGTCGCGACCCAGCCGCCGCCCGAGGAACCACCGGTCATGGTGCACCCGATGCGGTACATCGTCGGATCGGACTTGGCGATCGAGAGCCGGCCCGGCTCGTCCGTGCACCGGTGCATGGTCTCCCCGTCGAACGGCTTCGCCGCCGGGTAACCGGTCGCGGTGATGTCCCCCACCTCGGAGACGGCCGGAGCGTCGAAGTCCACCGGGAGCGCCGAACCGGTCATCTCCTCCAGGGACTTGCCGTCGCTGCCCTTCTCCGGAGTGACATGGATGACGGCGAAGTCGTACGAGGCACCCTCGCCGCCCGTCGCGCCGCCCTGCTCGATCCACTGGTCCGAGGTCTGTGCCCAGTCGCCCCACCAGACACCGTACGGAGCGACCTCCTCCTTGGTGGCGGCCGGGATCTCCGTCGCCGACATGGCGGCGTCGTTGTACGAGGGCACGAAGGCGATGTTGCGGTACCAGCCGCCCTTCTTGCCCGCGTGCACGCAGTGGCCCGCGGTCCACACGAGGTTGGACTTGCCCGGATGGGCCGGGTCCTCGACCACGGTCGCCGAACAGACCATCGTGCCCTCGGGGGAATCGAAGAACACCTTGCCCGCCTCGGGCGCGTTCTCGTGGTAGCCCGCCGGAACGGCCGTCGCCTCCACGGGTGCCGGCTCGGGGTCGGTCACGCCCTGGTCGCCCGAGAGGTCGTTCTCGTCGACGCCCTTGCCCTGGTCGGGGTCCTCGGCCTCGCGCATGCGGTCCGGGTCCCACAGGTCCTTGATGACCGGGTTGATGTAGTCACCGGCCTCGCGCAGCCAGTCGTCCTGGTCCCAGTCCTTCCAGGCACCGCCCTTCCACTTGTCGATGTCGATCCCGTGCTCCTTGAGCCTGTCCTTGATGTCGTCCGGGATCTGGATCTTGCCGTCGCCGGCCGCCGCGGTCGACGTCTCGGCGCCCGCGTCGGTGTCCTCACCGGAGCCGCAGGCGGTGGCGGTCAGCGCCAGCGCGGTGGCCAGGCCGGCCGCGGCCAGCAGGGGGGAGATTCTGCGGCGAGGGCTCCCCTCTCGGCGAGCGGCGAAGAGCGGGCGTATCGGTCGCATGGTGTGACTCCCCCTGGAGGTGAACGAACAACTCTGTGCCGCCATTTCGGGGCTGCGTACGGATCCGGGGACCCGGGCGTGCCCGACGTGGACCGTGGGTGCTGATCAGCGAGCACCGCCGAACGGCACCACAGACTATGCCGTTGCTGTGGGGGACTTCCGACGAACCCGCAACGGTTCCGTCACGGCAAAGATCTTCGTACCGCCGTCGCCCCGCTCGTTCATCGCCGTCCATCGCCGTCCATCGCCGTTGGTACGTACGGGTGGCATTCCGGCCGCGTTCATCCCCTGCCGCCGCCACCTCGCCTGTCTCCGGGCCTCGTCACCGGCGGTGCACCTGTCTTGATCGCGTCCTCCACCTCCGCTCCCTCTGCCGTGATCGCCCGATTGTCGGTGCCGCCCCGTAGGGTGGTCGGGCTATGACAGAGTCCTCACTCCCCGAACTCCTGCATGCCGCCGTCACAGCCGTCGGCGGTACGGAGCGCACCGGCCAGGTGACCATGGCCGAATCCGTCGCGCAGGCCATCGATGACGGTTCCCATCTGCTGGTCCAGGCCGGCACCGGCACCGGTAAGTCGCTCGGCTATCTGGTTCCCGCGCTGGCGCACGGGGGGCGGGTCGTCGTGGCGACGGCCACCCTGGCGCTCCAGCGGCAGCTCGTGGAGCGGGACCTGCCGCGCACGGTGGACGCGCTGCATCCGCTGCTGCGCCGCCGCCCCGAGTTCGCCATGCTCAAGGGCCGGTCGAACTACCTGTGCCTGCACCGTCTCCACGAGGGAGCGCCCCAGGACGAGGAGGAGGGCCTCTTCGACCAGTTCGAGGCGGCCGCGCCCACCAGCAAGCTGGGCCAGGACCTGCTGCGGCTGCGGGAGTGGTCGGACGAGACCGAGACGGGCGACCGTGACAACCTCACCCCGGGCGTCTCGGACCGGGCCTGGTCGCAGATCTCCGTCTCCTCCAGGGAATGCCTGGGCGCCTCGAAGTGCGCCTACGGAGCGGAGTGCTTCGCCGAGATGGCCCGTGAGCGGGCCAAGCTCGCCGAGGTCGTCGTCACCAACCACGCGCTTCTGGCGATCGACGCCATCGAAGGCGCTCCCGTTCTGCCGCAGCACGAGGTGCTGATCGTCGACGAGGCCCACGAACTGGTCTCCCGGGTCACCGGAGTCGCGACCGGCGAGCTCACCCCGGGCCAGGTCAACCGCGCCGTGCGCCGAGCGTCGAAGCTGGTCAACGAGAAGGCGGCCGATCAGCTCCAGACGGCAGCCGAGGGTTTCGAGCGCGTGATGGAGCTGGCCCTGCCCGGCCGCCTCGAAGAGGTCCCGGAGGACCTCGGCTACGCGCTGATGGCCCTGCGGGACGCCGCCCGCACGGTGATCTCCGGGATCGGGGCGACGCGCGACAAGTCCGTCACCGACGAGGACGCGGTCCGTAAGCAGGCGCTCGCCTCCGTGGAGAGCGTGCACGACGTGGCGGAGCGCATCAGCAACGGCTCGGAGTGGGACGTCGTCTGGTACGAGCGGCACGACCGCTTCGGGGCGTCCCTGCGGGTCGCGCCGATGTCCGTGTCCGGCCTGCTGCGCGAGAAGCTCTTCACGGACCGCTCAGTCGTCCTGGCCTCGGCCACCCTGAAACTCGGCGGCGATTTCAACGGCGTGGGCGCCTCGCTGGGCCTGGCGCCCGAAGGCACCGAGGGGGAGGACATCCCGCCCTGGAAGGGCATCGACGTCGGCTCGCCCTTCGACTACGGCAAGCAGGGCATCCTGTACGTCGCGAAACACCTGGCCAGACCTGCCCGGGACAGCGACCGCGGGGACATGCTCGACGAGCTCACCGAGCTGATCCAGGCGGCCGGCGGCCGTACGCTCGGCCTGTTCTCCTCGATGCGGGCCGCCCAGCTCGCCGCGGAGGAGCTGCGCTCCCGGGTCCCGGAGTTCCCCATCCTGCTCCAGGGCGAGGAAACGCTCGGCGAGCTGATCAAGAACTTCGCGGCGGACCCGAAGACCTGCCTGTTCGGCACGCTCTCGCTCTGGCAGGGCGTGGACGTGCCGGGTGCCAGCTGCCAGCTGGTCGTCATGGACAAGATCCCCTTCCCACGCCCCGACGATCCGCTGATGAGCGCGCGCCAGAAGGCAGTGGAGGACGCCGGGGGCAACGGCTTCATGGCGGTCGCGGCCACTCATGCGGCGCTGCTCATGGCCCAGGGCGCCGGCCGCCTCGTACGGGCGACGGAGGATCGGGGCGTGGTCGCCGTGCTGGACCAGCGTCTCGCCACCGCGCGCTACGGCAACTACCTCAAGGCGTCACTGCCCGACTTCTGGTACACGACGGACCGTAACCAGGTACGGCGCTCACTGGCCGCCATCGACGAGAAGGCACGGAAGGCCGAAGAGGCTTAGTCGCTGTCGCTGTCGCCAATGGCCGCCTCCGACGTTGGTCGGAGGCGGCCCATGACGCGCGCCGAAGGCGGGACAGTGCGGGACAGCACAGGGCCCCGGAACCGGCGCAGGAGTTCCGGGGCCCGGTCAGGGGAAGATCCTCAGATCCGCCGGAGCACTGCCACGACCTTCCCGAGGATGGTGGCCTCGTCGCCGGGAATGGGCTGGTACGCGGAGTTGTGCGGCAGCAGCCACACATGCCCGTCCTCGCGCTTGAAGCGCTTGACCGTGGCCTCACCCTCCAGCATGGCCGCCACGATGTCGCCGTTCTCCGCGACGGGCTGGCGGCGGACGGTCACCCAGTCGCCGTCGCAGATCGCGGCCTCGATCATCGAGTCACCGACGACCTTCAGCACGAACAGCTCGCCGTCGCCGACCAGCTGCCTGGGCAGCGGGAACACGTCCTCGACCGACTCCTCGGCGAGGATCGGACCACCGGCGGCGATCCGGCCGACCAGCGGGACGTACGACGCCGCCGGCTTGCCGGCCGTGTCGGTGGGCTGCGCCGTGGACTGGTCAGAGCCGCGGACCTCGTAGGCCCTGGGGCGGTGTGGATCGCGGCGCAGGAAGCCCTTGCGCTCCAGCGCCATCAGCTGATGGGCGACCGAGGAGGTACTGGAAAGGCCGACGGCCTGCCCGATCTCCCTCATGGACGGCGGGTAGCCGCGCCGCTGCACTGAGTCCCTGATGACCTCGATGACCCGGCGTTGCCGGTCGGTGAGTCCGGAGCTGTCCGCCCGGATGCCTGGAGGTCGGCCCGGCAGGGAGCGTGCGGGCTTCGTCCCCTCCGGGCTCGCGGTTTCATTCATGGCATGCACCGGCTCAAATCGGCCCTGGGAGCGGTCCTGGGCAGTGATGGTGGCACTGTCTGCGGTGGTGGTCACGTCGGCCCCTCTCGTTCGTCTCCCTGCTGGACAACGGTAGTTGCTTTCGAAAGGTTGCGCCAAACACACGTTCGAGTGAAAAAACGCAGATGGCCTGTCGTGATCACGCGTCTGGGTGTATAGCTGCGGACTGCTCGGGGCGGAGAAAGACGCCCGTCGCCGCACTTCTTCGTGCCCTTCGCCGCCGATGCCGTGGCCTTGTGGGTCGGAGCGGGGCGAAGGTCAGTCTGCCATCAGGTGCCCCGTGGATCGGGAACCGGGCCCCCGTGGCTGTGGCGCCCACCGTATCCCCGTACGCTCCTGGCCGGAATGGCCACGCGGCACATGCCAATACGGGCGCGACACGCGAGACGGGTGCGAATTTCCGTACAGGCCCCACATGTAGTGGTTGGATTGTCCCAGTGGCCCAGAAGTTGTGGTCCCCGGTCTTCCAAGCCCTTGGTCATCACCTATGCTTGGGACTGCTTCGAGGGGCTCAAAGAGCCTGTCGAGGCCATCGAGTCGTGCTGTGCGAGGAGGGTTGGAACCGATGTACTGCCCCTTCTGCAGGCACCCCGACAGCCGTGTCGTCGACAGCCGTACGACGGACGACGGTACGTCGATCCGCAGGCGCCGCCAGTGTCCCGGCTGCGCCCGTCGGTTCACGACCGTGGAGACGTGCTCCCTCATGGTGGTGAAGCGGTCCGGAGTCACCGAGCCCTTCAGCCGTACGAAGGTCATCAACGGTGTGCGCAAGGCATGCCAGGGGCGGCCTGCCACGGAGGACGCGCTCGCTCAGCTCGGCCAGCGGGTCGAGGAGGCGGTGCGGGCCACCGGAAGCGCCGAACTGACCACCCACGACGTGGGACTGGCCATCCTCGGCCCGCTGCAGGAACTCGACCACGTCGCTTACCTGCGGTTCGCGTCCGTGTACCGGGCGTTCGACTCGATGGAGGACTTCGAGGCCGCCATCACGGAACTCAGGGAAGAGACGCAGGACCCCGCCACGGCCGACGAAGACGTGCGCGAGGGGTGCCAAGGAAGTGACCGCGGGTCCGGCGAGGCTGTCGAAGGCCCCGTACCCGCCAGCGCCGCCGACTGACGAGAGGGGCCGGCTCCCGGCCCTGCCGATCGGCGGCGACCACACAGACCTGTTGCGAGCGGACGCCTACGCGGTGCGCGCAACACCAGACACATAACCGTGCCCCGGGAAGAACGAGGCACTTCAGGGCGTTTTAGCCTGATACAGGGAGGCGGCATGACAGAGACGGCGAGCGGTCCGGCACGAGGTTCCCGCGCGAAGGGCACCAAGGCCACCAAGGGACTGCGTATCGAGCGCATTCACACCACCCCCGGCGTGCACCCGTACGACGAGGTGGCCTGGGAGCGCCGTGACGTCGTCATGACCAATTGGCGCGACGGCTCGGTCAACTTCGAGCAGCGTGGCGTCGAGTTCCCCGACTTCTGGTCGTTGAACGCGGTCAACATCGTCACCAGCAAGTACTTCCGGGGTGCCGTGGGCACCCCGCAGCGCGAGGTGAGCCTCAAGCAGCTCATCGACCGCATCGTGAAGACGTACCGGAAGGCGGGCGAGGATCACAAGTACTTCGTCTCGCCCGCCGACGCCGAGATCTTCGAGCACGAGCTGGCGTACGCCCTCCTGCACCAGATCTTCAGCTTCAACTCGCCGGTGTGGTTCAACGTCGGCACACCCCAGCCGCAGCAGGTCTCCGCCTGCTTCATCCTGGCCGTCGACGACTCCATGGAGTCGATCCTCGACTGGTACAAGGAAGAGGGCATGATCTTCAAGGGGGGCTCGGGTGCCGGCCTGAACCTCTCCCGGATCCGCTCCTCCAAGGAACTGCTCTCCTCGGGCGGCAACGCCTCGGGTCCGGTCTCCTTCATGCGCGGTGCCGACGCCTCCGCGGGAACGATCAAGTCGGGCGGCGCCACGCGCCGCGCCGCCAAGATGGTCATCCTCGACGTCGACCACCCCGACATCGAGGACTTCATCCAGACCAAGGTGAAGGAAGAGGAGAAGATCCGCGCCCTGCGCGACGCGGGCTTCGACATGGACCTGGGCGGCGACGACATCACGTCCGTCCAGTACCAGAACGCCAACAACTCGGTCCGCGTGAACGACACGTTCATGAAGGCCGTCGAGAACGGCGAGAAGTTCGGCCTGACGTCCCGCATGACCGGCGAGGTCATCGAGGAGGTCGAGGCCAAGGAACTGTTCCGCAAGATGGCCGAGGCCGCCTGGGCCTGCGCCGATCCGGGCATCCAGTACGACGACACGATCAACCGCTGGCACACGTGCCCGGAGTCCGGCCGTATCAACGGCTCGAACCCGTGCAGCGAGTACATGCACCTGGACAACACGTCCTGCAACCTCGCCTCGCTGAACCTGATGAAGTTCCTGAAGGACGACGGCCTCGGCCACCAGTCCTTCGACGCCGAGCGCTTCTCCAAGGTCGTCGAACTCGTCATCACGGCGATGGACATCTCCATCTGCTTCGCGGACTTCCCGACCCAGAAGATCGGCGACAACACCCGCGCCTTCCGCCAGCTGGGCATCGGCTACGCCAACCTCGGCGCCCTGCTGATGGCGACCGGCCACGCGTACGACTCCGACGGCGGCCGTTCCCTCGCCGGCGCCATCACGTCGCTGATGACCGGCACCTCGTACAGGCGCTCCGCGGAGCTCGCCGCGGTCGTCGGCCCGTACGACGGCTACGCCCGCAACGCGCAGCCGCACCAGCGCGTCATGAAGCAGCACTCCGACGCCAACGCCGTGGCCCCCCGTGTGGACGACCTGGACACGCCGATCTGGGCCGCCGCCACGGAGTCCTGGCAGGACGTGCTGCGCCTCGGTGAGAAGAACGGCTTCCGCAACGCGCAGGCCTCGGTCATCGCCCCGACCGGCACCATCGGTCTCGCGATGTCCTGCGACACCACAGGCCTTGAGCCCGACCTCGCGCTGGTCAAGTTCAAGAAGCTGGTCGGCGGCGGCTCGATGCAGATCGTCAACGGCACCGTCCCGCAGGCCCTGCGCCGCCTGGGTTACCAGGAGGAGCAGATCGAGGCGATCGTCGCCCACATCGCCGACCACGGCAATGTGATCGACGCGCCGAGCCTCAAGCAGGAGCACTACGAGGTCTTCGACTGCGCCATGGGCGAGCGTTCCATCTCCGCGATGGGCCACGTCCGCATGATGGCCGCGATCCAGCCGTGGATCTCCGGCGCGCTCTCCAAGACGGTCAACCTGCCGGAGACGGCGACCGTCGAGGACGTCGAAGAGGTCTACTACGAGGCGTGGAAGATGGGCGTCAAGGCGCTCGCGATCTACCGCGACAACTGCAAGGTCGGCCAGCCCCTCTCCGCGAAGACCAAGGACAAGTCCGCGACCGACGCCGTCACGGCCAAGGCCGAGGACACCATCCGTACCGCGGTCGAGAAGGTCGTCGAGTACCGTCCCGTCCGCAAGCGTCTCCCCAAGGGCCGGCCCGGCATCACCACGTCCTTCACGGTCGGTGGCGCCGAGGGCTACATGACCGCCAACTCCTACCCGGACGACGGTCTCGGCGAGGTCTTCCTGAAGATGTCCAAGCAGGGATCCACCCTCGCCGGCATGATGGACGCCTTCTCGATCGCCGTCTCCGTGGGTCTGCAGTACGGGGTGCCCCTGGAGACGTACGTCTCGAAGTTCACCAACATGCGCTTCGAGCCGGCTGGCATGACGGACGACCCGGACGTGCGGATGGCGCAGTCGATCGTCGACTACATCTTCCGTCGCCTGGCGCTCGACTTCCTGCCCTTCGAGACGCGCTCCGCGCTCGGCATCCACTCGGCCGACGAGCGGCAGCGGCACCTGGAGACCGGCTCGTACGAGCCGAGCGACGACGAGGTCGACGTCGAGGGGCTGGCCCAGTCCGCGCCCCGCGCGCAGGAACTGAAGGCCGTCGTTACCCCGAAGGCCGAGGTCGAAGCGGTCAAGCCCGCTCCGCTGCAGGCCCACACCAGTGCCGAACTGGTGGAGATGCAGCTGGGTATCCAGGCGGACGCACCGCTGTGCTTCTCCTGCGGTACGAAGATGCAGCGGGCCGGGTCCTGCTACATCTGCGAGGGCTGCGGCTCGACGAGCGGCTGCAGCTGACGGCAGGCACCGTCGCGGCCGGTAGGCCAGTAAACCGGTCGGGAACGGGTGCCGCGTGCACGTGTTCAACGGGAAGGGGCGGTACGGCCGGTGGCCGTACCGCCCCTTCCCCATGCGCGGGTCAGGACTCCTCGGGCTTGCCCATGATCCTCGCGAAGGTCGCCGGGTCCGCGTCGTAGCCCCGGAAGGACGGACGGAAAGTCCACTCCCCGGAGTCGTCGCGTACGAACTCCGCGACCGTCGTGGCCGTGGATCCGAGGACAGCGCCGAAGTCGTCCTCGGCCAGGACGGTGTAGCCCTCGCGGATCCGCAGGGCAGGGTTGCGCACGCCGACGAACGTGCGCCGTCCGGTGCGCTGTTGAATGGCGACACCGACCATCACGCGCGTGTAGCGCTTGTTGAGGCGGGTCAGCTCCAGGGTCATCACCTCGTCCCAGCCGAGGCCCTTGCCGTCCTTGCTGTCCCTGTTGAGGTAGATGGTGCCGTCCGGCGAGCGGCTGTCGAAGTGCACCACGTAGTCGGGGTTCTCCTGGGTGTCCGTCGCGAGATAGGTGGCGGCGACGATATCGAGATCGATGGCCGGTTCACCGGTGGCACCGGGATCCCACTTCACCGAGACCTCGACCTTGCTGATGCCCTTGTTGAGGCCGTTCACCGCACATCCCTTCTGGTCCCCCTGCATCGGCCGCCTCAACTGCCGGGCAGCTGAGGCACGTTGTCCATGGTGCCACGTGCGGTGGGCGCCCGGGCGGACGCAGTGTGCCCGAGCGTGACCGGCGCCACGTTCCT
>NZ_LIPP01000235.1 GCF_001418335.1 Streptomyces aurantiacus
CCACCGCACCCCGCGGAGCGCCCCGCGCCCCGGCACAATGGCGATCATGAGCTCGCCCCTGACCTTCCAGCCGGTCCTCGACCGCATCGCCGCCGAGATCGGGCAGACCCCCGACCGCGGCCACCCCGCCGACTACATCCCGGCGCTCGCGGCCTGCGACCCGCACCGGTTCGGCATGGCCGTCGCGGAGCTGGACGGCACGGTGTACGGCGTCGGCGACTGGCGGCAGCCTTTCTCGACGCAGTCCCTCACCAAGGTCTTCACCCTCGCGCTGGACCTGGCCCGCGAGGCCGACGAGCTCTGGGAACACGTCGGCCGCGAGCCGTCCGGCAACCCCTTCAACTCCCTCGTCCAGCTGGAGTACGAGAACGGAATCCCCCGCAACCCCTTCATCAACGCCGGCGCCCTCGTCGTCACCGACCGCCTCCACTCCCAGACCGGCGACGCGGCGGGCACCCTCCTCGACTTCCTGCGCGCGGAGAGCGGCAACGACGGCCTCGCCATCAACGAGGACGTCGCCGCCTCCGAGTCCGCCCACGGCGACCGCAACGCCGCCCTCGGCCACTTCATGGCGTCGTACGGGAACATCTGCAACCCGGTCCCGGTGCTCCTCGACGAGTACTTCCGCCAGTGCTCCGTCGAGGCCTCCTGCGCCGACCTCGCCCTGGCCACCGGCTTCCTCGCCCGCCACGGCATCCGGGCCGACGGCACCCGCCTCCTGACGATGAGCCAGGCCAAGCAGGTCAACGCGGTCATGCTCACCTGCGGCACGTACGACGCGGCCGGAGAGTTCGCCTACCGGGTGGGCCTGCCCGGCAAGAGCGGCGTGGGCGGCGGTGTCATCGCCGTCGTCCCCGGCCGCTGCACGCTCTGCGTATGGAGCCCCGGCCTGGACGAGCACGGCAACTCGGTGGCCGGAGTCACGGCCCTGGACCGCTTCACCACCATCACGGGCCTGTCGGTGTTCTGAGCACCCACGTAGCACCGCCTTGGCACGCTGACCGAGTGTCGGCCAAGGGTTTCACCGTCGATCTGCGTCGCTGTCAGCTGCTCGGGCCAGCCGGCTCGGTCGTCCTTGCTCAGCCCCGGGTGGACCGCCCGTCGTGGAAGCGGAGGACCAGCGCCACGGCACCCGCGCCGAGACCGGCGGCCCCTGTGAGCGCACCCGCCACCATCATCCAGTCACCGGAGTCCTCGGAGCCGCCGGAGCTGTCGGAGCGGGCGGCGGCCGGGCCCGCGGGCGGCGTCGCCGGACCGGAGCTCGACGTCTCCGGACCGGGGGTCGACGTCGCGGACTTCGGGCCGGGCGCGGGCCGGGACACGGGACGCGGCAGGAGCGACCCGACCGGATCGACCCGGCCCGCGGCCTCGAAACCCCAGTCGAGCAACGAGCGCGCCTCCTCGTACACGGCGAACGCGGCGCCCTCCTGCGGGTCCATCACCGTGACCACGTAGGTGTGCCCGTCCCGGCGCGCGGCGGCGACGAGCGTGTTGCCGGCCTGGGAGGTGTAACCGTTCTTGATGCCGACGAGCCCTGGATAGGGCGCGACCCCGTCCGCGCCGGTCAGCAGCCGGTTGGTGTTCTGGATCTCGTACGCCCCGCCGGCGCCGGGGAATTCCGCGTGGGCGGTGGCGCAGTAGCGGGCGAAGTCCGTGTTGCGCAGTCCCGCGCGCCCGAAGACGGCCAGGTCGTACGCGGACGACACCTGCCCGGGCATGTCGTAGCCGTCGGGCGAGACGACCCGGGTGTCAAGGGCGCCCAGCGACTGAGCCTTGGCCTGCATCTGGGCGGCCGTGCCGCGCCAGCCGCCGTTCATCTCGGCGAGGACGCGCACGGCGTCGTTGCCGGAGTTGAGGAAGACGCCCCGCCACAGGTCGGACGCCCGGTAGGTACGCCCCGCGCTCACTCCGACCAGGCTGCTGCCGGGGCCGATGCCCGCAAGGTCCGCCTCGGTGACGGTGTGCCGGACCGCCGGTGGCAGCGTCGGGAGCACGGTCACGGCGAAGAGGGTCTTCAACGTGCTGGCCGGCGGCAGTCCGACGTGCGCGTTGTGTGCCGCCAGCACCTCGCCCGTGTCGGCGTCGGCCACCAGCCACGACCGCGCGGAGATGTCCCGTGGCACTCCGGGCGCCCCTGCCCGGAGCCGGGCCTGGGTCCCGGGCCGGTCCAGTGTCGAAGGGGGCGGGTTGGCGGTGCTCGGAGTGGGCCGGGTGTGCGCACCGCCCGTCCCGACACGGGAGCCGGTGGAGGCCGTGGCCGCTCCGCCGAGGACCGCGGCCGGTACCGGCGCGAGGGCGAGCGCCCCGACGGCGCAGAGGGCGGAACAGGAGACGGCAGTGCGGGCAGAGAATCCGATAGTCATACCGCAAACGTAGGAACGCCCAGGTCGCACGGCATGCTGCCCCCGCCGAACGGGGCTGTCGAACACCCGGATGCCGCAGCGACCGCTCGCCGACCGGCCTGAGGACGAGATCAAACGACGCGGGGCCGGGAAGGCGGGCCGGGAACGCGGGGCCGGGAACGGCCCGAAGGCGGATGCCTGAGCGGAGCCCGGCAGGCAGGATCTCGGGATCTACTGGCTCCCCGGCACGGTCTGCTGGACCTGCCTGAGGAACGTCGCGTTGTCCGGGGTCTGCCGCATCCGGTCCAGCAGGGTTTCCAGACCTGCCTGGCCGTCACCACGGGAGTGCAGTGCGCGCCGCAGACCGCGCAGGGCCGTCAACTCGCTTGCGGGAACGAGGAGTTCCTCGCGGCGCGTGCCGGACGGGGTGATGTCGACGGCGGGGAAGACGCGGCGGGAAGCGAGGGCGCGGTCCAGGCGGAGCTCCATGTTGCCGGTGCCCTTGAGCTCCTCGAAGTAGAAGTCGTCGGCGCGCGAGCCGGTCTCCACCAGAGCCGTGGCGAGGATGGTGAGCGAACCGCCCTCCTCGGCGAGCCGCGCGGCGCCGAAGAGCCGCTTGGGCCCGTGGAGCGACGCGGCGTCGACACCGCCGCTGAGGGTGCGACCACCCGCGGCGGCCGCGTTGTTGTGCGCCCTGCACAGCCGGGTGAGCGAGTCGAGGAGGATCACGACGTCCTGGCCCGCCTCGACGAGCCGCTTGGCGCGCTCTATGGCCAGCTCGGCGAGTGCGATGTGCTGCTTGGGGCTCTGGTCGAAGGTGGACGCGAGCACCTCACCGCGTACGGAACGGCGCATGTCGGTCACTTCCTCGGGACGTTCGTCGAGGAGCACCACCATCAGATGGGCTTCGGGGTGGTTGCCGGCGATGGCGGCGGCCAACTGCTGGAGCAGCACGGTCTTGCCGGTCTTGGGCGGGGCTACGATCAGGCCGCGCTGGCCCTTGCCGATCGGCGCGACCAGGTCGACGAGGCGGGTGGTCAGACCGCCCGCGGGGTGTTCGAGCCGCAGCCGCTCGCGCGGGTGCAGCGGGGTCAGGTCACGGAAGTGCGGGCGGCCGCGTGCCTCCTCGGCGGGGCGGCCGTTGATCCGCTCGATCTCGGTGAGGGCGCGCTGCCGGCCGCGTACGCCGTCGACGCGGTCGCCCTTGCGCAGGCCGTACCGGCGGATCAGCGCGGTGGAGACCTGAAGGTCGCCCGCGCCGGGGAGCAGTCCCTCGGCGCGCAGGTGGCCCTGTCCGTTCGAGGTGATGTCGAGTACGCCGGTGGCCTGCTCCTGTGTGACGGGAGTGGGCGGGCGTTCGAGTGTGGTGGTCATGATGGGTGTCCTTTCGCGGACGGGTGGTTCGCGTTCATGGGGTCATGGGATGGAATTGAGTGGGGGAGAGGCCGGAGCAGGGGCGGTGTTGTCGCGCCCCGCACGGCGGGAAAGCGTCACCTCTCGCGCCGTTGCCCGCCGGGGGCGGGCCAACGGCCGTACCGCTCATGCACGACGCACGACGCACGCTGTACGACGTACGCGGAGACGTAGAACGTCCCGGGGATGTACGTGACCTACATGCCGTACGGAGATGAGGTGGTGCGCAGAAGCTGTTGTGCCGGTCGGAATCGACGGGCTGATCAGCTGAATGAGAGGAACTCGGCACCGGCGCCTGGAAGCAGGCGTACACAAGTGCTGATGGCACTGTAGCACTGTCCCGGCCTGCGGTGGCCGATCGGCCGGATCCCGTGGCGTTGACAGCGGTGGTGCCTCGCGCCACGGTGGTCGGCATGTCCGATGCCGGGATCGTCGAACGCGTACGGGAACTACGGCCGTTGATCCGGGAGAACGCGGTGCGCGCCGAGCGTGCACGGCGCGTGCCGGACGAGGTCGTCGCCGCACTGACCGGCACGGGTGTGCATCGGATGAACGTGCCCCGGCGGTACGGCGGTTACCAGACGCCGCTGCACACCCAGATCGACGCCTTCACGGAGATCGCCGTCGAGTGCGCCTCCACGGCGTGGGTGACCCTGGGGCAGGCGGGGGTCTCGTACATCGCGGCTCTCTTTCCCGACGAGGCACAGGACGACTTCTTCACCGGACCGAGTGGCCCGGACGTCAGGATCGGCGGCACGCTGGTCCCCGGCGCCACGGTGGTGCCCTGCGACGGGGGCTATCGGGTGGACGGCGCCTCGGGTTTCGCCACGGGCTGTCACCACGCCGACTGGCACCTGCTGACGGCGGCGGTCGCCCCGGCCGACGGGCGGCCGCAGGAAGGGCCGCCGGAGATGCTCTGGGTCGCGGTGCCGATGTCCGAGCTGGAGATCCTGGACGACTGGGACGTCACAGGTCTCGCCGGTACCGGTAGCAACACGGTGGTGGCCCGGAACATTCCCGTCCCCGCACACCGGGTGCTGCCGGTCGGACCGATGCTCGCCGGGTGGACCCCGTCGAAGGCCAACGCGGACGACCCCTTCTACCGCATGCCGGTGCTCCTCCTGTTCTGCGCCTGGGCGGCGTCGGCGGCGCTGGGCCTGGGGCGGGCGGCGATGACGGAGTTCACCGGGCGCATCCACTGGCGCGGCATCACGTACACCTTCCACGAGCGGCAGAACGAGGCCACCGTCACCCATCTCCAGGCCGCCGAGGCGCAGATGAGGATCTCCGCGGCCGAACTGGTGGCCGCCCGGCTGATCGCCGAGATCGAGACCAAGGCCCGCGACGGCAGCGCGTACACCCCGCGGGAGCGGGCCAGGATCCGCGCCGAGAGCGGCTATCTCACCCGGCTCTGCAAGGAGGCAGTCGACCTGCTCGCCTCGGCCGCCGGCGCGTCCTCCCTCCGGCGGGATGTACCCATGCAGCGCATCGCCCGCGACATCCAGGCCCTGTGCCTGCACTCCTTCGTCAACCCCGCCACCAACCTGGAGATCTACGGCCGCGTACTCTCCGGCGTCGATCCCGGCACCCCCTTCCTGTGACAGCTTCCTGCGACGGCTTCCTGTGACAGCCCTCACGCGTCGGAGCGGTCCTGGGGGAGCAGGCCCTAAGCTGAGCCGCGATGTTCACCCCGCAAGGTCCCACGTTCCGCGAACTCGCCGTGCAGGCGTTGTCGTCCGTCGAGCACGGCTACGACCTGCTCGCGCCGAAGTTCGACCACACCCCGTTCCGTACGCCGGACCCGTTCCTCCGGTCCGTCGCGCGGGCCCTTGAGGGCATCGGTCCTTTCGAGAGCGGGCTCGACCTGTGCTGCGGCACCGGCGCGGGCATGGACGTGCTGGGGGCGGTGTGCCGCGAGCGCGTCACCGGCATCGACATCAGCGCGGGCATGCTCGACGTGGCGAGGCGGCGCGAGAGGTCCGGCGGGCCGCCCGCCACCTGGGTGCGCGGTGACGTCCGCGCCCTGCCGTTCGGCCCGGCCTTCGACCTGGCGGTGAGCTTCGGGGCGTTCGGCCACTTCCTGCCCCGTGAGCTGCCGGGTCTTTTCACGCAGGTCCACTCGGTGCTCCGGCCCGGCGGGCGGTTCGCGTTCCCGATCGTGGCTCCGGCCCGCCCCGGCTCGCTCGCCTACTGGGCCCTGCTCGGCTTCGACGCGGCGATGCGGGTGCGGAACGCGGTGTGGCGTCCTCCGTTCGTCATGTACTACCGGGAGTTCCGGCTCGGCGACGTCCGGCGGGAACTGGCCCGCGCCGGCTTCACGGTCGACCTGCACGTGCTGCCCGAGTTCGGCAGCCGGGACGACGGCAGCCCGCGCTGCCGGATGGTGGTCGCCACAAGGCCGGGACCAGCGGTTTAGCCCACTGACGGCCGAGATTTCGGCACCAGTGCGGCGCATCCGTGTATGAGATCCGTCAAGAGCGTGCGAAGCGGCGTCAGGGAGCCGTCAACGAACGCCGCGGGTGGTTCCCGCGGATGTTTCCTGAAGAGGTCAACGCGATCGACCTGGGCCCGGCGCAGTGCGTCGGGGCCCCGGCGCCGCATCCGCACCTCATCCAGGAGCTCACGATGGCCGATGTGGCCTTCGTCGTCACCACGATCGCTCTCTTCGCGCTGGTGGCCCTCGTCGCCAAGGGGGTGACGAAGCTGTGACCGCCGAGAACGTAGTCGGCCTGATCGTGGCCGTCGCCCTGCTGGGCTATCTCGTCCTCGCCCTTGTGTTCCCCGAGAGGTTCTGAGCGCAGACATGAGCCCCGTACTCGCCGGCGTGTCGCAACTGCTGGCTCTCGTGGCGGCGCTGGCGCTCGCCCACCGCCCCCTTGGCGACTACATGGCCAGGGTCTACTCCTCCGACAAGCATCTGCGCGTCGAGAAGTGGATCTACAAGGGCATCGGCGCCGACCCGGACACCGGGATGCGCCGGTCCGCGTACCTGCGCGGTGTCCTCGCCTTCTCGGCCGCCAGTGTCCTGTTCCTGTACCTGCTGCAGCGCCTCCAGGGTGTGCTGCCCGGTTCGATGGGCTTCTCATCGATCGACCCGGACCAGGCGTTCAACACCGCCGTCTCCTTCGTCACGAACACCAACTGGCAGTCGTACTACGGCGAACAGGCCATGGGCCACGTCGTGCAGACCGCCGGCCTCGCCGTGCAGAACTTCGTCTCCGCGGCCGTCGGCATCGCGGTCGCCGTCGCTCTCGTACGAGGCTTCGCGTCCTCCGGATCCCGGACTGCTGCGAGCGGAGGCACCCCCGTCCGCGCCGGTGAGCTCGGCAACTTCTGGGCGGATCTGGTACGCGGTGTCGTCCGCATCCTGGTACCGCTGTCCGTGGTCGCCGCGGTCGTGCTGGTCGCCTGCGGAGTGATCCAGAACTTCTCCGGCATCCACGAGGTCGGCCAGTTCACGGGCGGCTCGCAGCAGTGGAACGGCGGCGCGGTCGCCTCCCAGGAGGCCATCAAGGAGCTGGGCACCAACGGCGGCGGCTACTTCAACGCCAACAGCGCCCACCCCTTCGAGAACCCCACCCCGTTCTCGAACCTCTTCGAGATCTTCCTGCTCCTGGTCGTCCCGTTCTCGCTGACCCGCACCTTCGGCCGCATGGTCGGCAGCCTCCGGCAGGGGTACGCGATCCTCGCCACCATGGCCACCATCTGGCTCGGCTTCGTCGCCCTGATGATGTGGACCGAGTTCGCCCACCACGGTCCGGCCTTCGATCTCGCGGGCGGCGCCCTGGAGGGCAAGGAGACCCGCTTCGGCGTCGGCGCCTCGTCGATCTTCGCGGTGTCCACGACCCTGACCTCGACCGGCGCGGTGGACTCCTTCCACTCCTCGTTCACCGGACTCGGCGGCGGCATCACCATGCTGGGCATGCAGCTCGGCGAGATCGCGCCCGGCGGCACCGGCTCCGGTCTCTACGGCATGCTGATCATGGCGGTCATCGCGGTGTTCATCGCCGGTCTGATGGTCGGCCGGACACCCGAGTACCTGGGCAAGAAGATCGGCACCCGCGAGATCAAGTTCGCGGCCTGCTACCTCCTCATCACCCCCGCCCTGGTGCTCGTCCTGACCGCCGCGGCCATGGCCCTGCCGACCCCGGGCGACTCGATGACCAACAGCGGGGCGCACGGCTTCTCCGAGATCCTGTACGCCTACACGTCGGCGGCCAACAACAACGGCTCGGCGTTCGCCGGTCTGAACGCCGACACCCAGTGGTTCAACAGCACCCTGGGCGTGGCGATGCTGCTCGGCCGGTTCCTGCCGATGGTGTTCGTCCTCGCGCTGGCCGGCTCGCTCGCCGAGCAGCGGCCCGTGCCGGTGACCGCGGGCACCCTGCGTACGGAGAAGCCGCTGTTCACCGGGTTGCTGGTGGGCGCGATCCTCATCATCACCGGCCTGACGTACTTCCCGGCGCTCGCGCTGGGCCCGCTCGCCGAGGGGCTGGCGTCATGACGACTCGTACAGGGAAGCAAGAGGGCTCCATGTCCACAGTCACTCCGTCCCGGGCGCCGCACAGCGACGTACCGGCCGGCCCCAGGACCGACGAGAAGCGGGTCGGCGGAGGTTTCTTCGACCCGAAGCTGCTGCTCACGTCGTTGCCGGACGCCTTCCGCAAGCTCGACCCGCGGGTGATGGTCAAGTCTCCCGTGATGTTCGTGGTGCTGGTCGGCTCGGTCCTCACGACGGTCTTCTCGTTCAAGGACCCGGGCGACTGGTTCGGCTGGACGATCAGCGCCTGGCTCTGGCTGACCGTCGTCTTCGCCAACCTGGCGGAGGCGGTGGCGGAGGGCCGCGGCAAGGCGCAGGCGGACACGCTTCGCAGGGCCAAGGCGGACACCATGGCCAGGCGCCTCGACGGGGCCACGGAGGAACCCGTCCCCGGCACCGCCCTGCGCGTCGGCGACCTGGTCGTCTGCGAGGCCGGCGACACCGTCCCCGGCGACGGTGACGTCGTCGAGGGCGTGGCGTCCGTGGACGAGTCGGCGATCACGGGGGAGTCGGCCCCGGTCATCCGCGAGTCCGGCGGCGACCGGTCCGCGGTCACCGGCGGTACGAAGGTGCTGTCCGACCGCATCGTCGTCAAGATCACCACCAAGCCGGGCGAGACCTTCATCGACCGCATGATCAACCTGGTCGAGGGCGCCGCCCGCCAGAAGACGCCCAACGAGATCGCGCTGAACATCCTGCTGGCCTCGCTGACGATCGTCTTCCTGCTCGCGGTGGCCACGCTGCCGCCGTTCGCGGACTACGCGGGCACGCACCTCAGCATGGTCGTGCTGGTGGCCCTGCTGGTCTGTCTGATCCCGACGACGATCGGCGCGCTGCTCTCCGCGATCGGCATCGCCGGCATGGACCGCCTGGTGCAGCGCAACGTCCTGGCGATGTCCGGCAGGGCGGTCGAGGCCGCCGGTGACGTGTCGACGCTGCTGCTCGACAAGACCGGCACCATCACGCTCGGCAACCGTCGGGCGGCCGAGTTCGTGCCGGTCGGCGGCGCCTCCGAGGCCGAACTGGCCGACGCCGCCCAGCTGTCCTCGCTGGCCGACGAGACACCCGAGGGCCGCTCCGTCGTCGTCCTGGCGAAGGAGCGGTACGGGCTGCGCGAGCGCCACCGTGGCGAACTCGCGAACGCCGAGTGGATCACCTTCACCGCCCAGACCCGTATGTCGGGCGTGGACGTCGAAGGGCGCAAGGTCCGCAAGGGGGCGGCCGGCTCGGTCGTCGCCTGGGTGAAGGAACGGGGCGGCACGGTCGCCGAGGACGCGGCCACCCGGGCCGACCGGATCTCGGAGGCGGGCGGCACCCCGCTGCTCGTCGCCGTCGAGGACACCGAAGGCGCCCGGGTGCTGGGTGTCGTCCACCTCAAGGACGTCGTCAAGGACGGGATGCGCGAGCGGTTCGACGAACTGCGCCGCATGGGCATCAGGACCGTCATGATCACCGGCGACAACCCGCTCACGGCCAAGGCGATCGCCGAGGAGGCGGGCGTCGACGACTTCCTCGCGGAGGCCACCCCCGAGGACAAGATGGCGCTCATCAGGACCGAACAGGCGGGCGGCAAACTCGTCGCGATGACGGGCGACGGTACGAACGACGCGCCGGCGCTGGCTCAGGCGGACGTGGGCGTGGCCATGAACACGGGCACCTCGGCCGCCAAGGAGGCCGGGAACATGGTGGACCTGGACTCCGACCCGACCAAGCTCATCGAGATCGTCGAGATCGGCAAGCAACTCCTCATCACCCGGGGCGCGTTGACGACGTTCTCGATCGCCAACGACGTCGCCAAGTACTTCGCGATCATCCCCGCGCTGTTCGCGGCGGTCCACCCGGGCCTCGACAAGCTCAACATCATGCAGTTGTCGTCGCCGGACTCGGCGATCCTCTCCGCGGTCGTCTTCAACGCGCTGGTCATCATCGCGCTGGTGCCGCTCGCCCTGCGCGGGGTGCGGTACCGGCCGGTGAGCGCGGACCGGCTGCTGCGGCGCAACCTCGGTGTCTACGGGCTCGGCGGGCTGATCGCGCCCTTCATCGGCATCAAGATCATCGACTTGATCGTCTCCCTCGTCCCCGGGCTGTAACGTCCTGAAAGCGTGCTGATCGTCATGAACAACTCGGTCGCGAACACCGCCCGGTTGCTGGCAGCGGGGCTGCGTGCGCTGCTCGTCCTCACCGTGGTCTGCGGGGTGATCTACCCGCTGGCGGTGACGGGCGTCGCCCAGGCCTTCTTCCACACGAAGGCGAACGGATCGGAGGTCACGTCGGGCGGCAGGGTCGTCGGCTCGTCCCTCATCGGCCAACAGGGGCCCGGGCTCGACTACTTCCAGCCGAGGCCGGCCAACGGCCTGGGTGAGAACTCCGTCAACACCCAGTACAGGCTGATCCTCTCGGGCGCCACGAACCGCTCCGGCGACAACGCCGAACTGATCAAGTGGGTGAAGGAGGCCAAGGCCGCGGTCGTCAAGGACAACTCGACGGCCGACTACAAGGTCAGGCCCTCCCAGGTCCCCGCCGACGCGGTGACGTCCTCCGGATCGGGCCTGGACCCGCACATCTCCCCGGCGTACGCCGACCTCCAGGTGCACCGGGTCGCCGAGCGGAACGGTCTGCCCGTGGCCCGGGTCCAGAAGCTCGTGGACGAGCACACCGACGGCCGCACGCTCGGCTTCATCGGCGAACCCCGGGTGAACGTCCTCGAACTCAACATCGCGCTCAGGGGCATGGCCACGGGCTGAGACCGGCGCGCGCGACCGCGGTGCTCCTGCCAGTGCCTGTCACGGCACTACGCGAAGATGCCCGCGGTCGCGACCCGCACGCGCCTGCGGGCGGTCTCCTTGTCGTCACCGAACCGGTCGACACCCCATGACAGCGCCGTGATCAGCTCGAACACCTCGTCGACCGTGACGGCGTCGAGGGCGTCCCCCGAGGACTTCGCCTCGTCGAGGAGGACACCGGTCCGCATGAGCAGGGGGTTGCGCACGGCGTTCATGGACGATGCCGGGTCGCCATGCGCGGTCGTGAGGCAGTACGGCAGGTCGTGCCAGATGCGCAGTTGCCAGGTCAGCTGGACCAGCCATTCCGCGAGGGCCTCACGCGGACGCAGGGTGCGGGCCAGTTCGTCCGCCTCGGCCAGCGCGAGGGCGATGTTGGACTCCATGACCGCGGCCAGCAGATCGTGCCGGGTCGGGAAGTTCCGGTAGAGAGTCGCGTTTCCCACTCCCGCACGCAGGGCGATGCCGTCGAGCGAGGCGAGTACGCCCTCTTCCTCGAAGGTCTCGCGCGCCGCGAGAAGGATCGCGTCGCGGTTCCGCTGGGCGTCGGCGCGCAGCGGTCGTGACCCTTTCACGTTCACGGCAGCACCTTGAGCTGCAGCCATGACCATCCTTCCTTGACTAACCGGGGAGTGTCCCCACATACTCATTTCGGGGAGAGTCCCCACTTAGTCGGGAGTATAGATGAACCAGTCACTCGATGGCCGGACCGTGCTTGTGACGGGCGCGAACGGCGGGCTCGGGGAAGAGTTCGTACGGCAGGCGCTGGCACGCGGCGCCGGCAAGGTCTACGCCGCCGCGCGCACGCCGAAGCCCTGGGACGACGAGCGGATCCGGTCGCTGTCCCTGGACGTCACGGACGCCGGTGATGTCGCCCGCGCCGTCGCGGAGGCGCCCGATGTCGACCTGTTGATCAACAACGCGGGTATCGCGCCCGCCGGCGATTACGTCTCGGGACCGGAGGACGAGCTCCGCCGGATCTTCGAGACGAACTTCTTCGGAACGCTCCGCGTCGCGAACGCCTTCGCTCCGGTGCTGGCCGCCAACGGCGGCGGAACGCTCCTGAACATCCTGTCCTCGGCGAGCTGGGCCAACGTGCCGACCGGCTACGCGGCGTCGAAGGCGGCGACGTGGTCCGCGACCAACGCGCTGCGGGTGCTGCTCCAGGGGCACGGCACGCAGGTGATCGGCCTCCAGGTCGGCATGATCGACACCCCGATGGCGACGCGGTGGGACGTGCCGAAGGTCAGCGCCGAGAGCGTGGTCGCGCAGGCCTATGACGGAGTCGCGGACGGCTCGATCGAGGTACTGGCCGATGAGCAGACGCGCGATCTGAAGTCCCGCCTGAGCACGAGGGCCGAGGAGTTCTACCCCTGGCTCGACGAACAGCTCGCGTCGTTCAAGCCGTAACGCCGCCGGCGAGCCGTAACGCTGGTGGCTCACGCCTCCCGCCGCAACGTCGCTCACGGGGAACGACCTCCTGGTCGGCCGCCTGAGCCGGGCCGTTGTCAGTGGTCCGCGCTAGTCTGCGGAGCGTCTGATCGATTGGTCCGATCTGGGAGGTTTTCATGGTTTCGCGCCTCAACCCCTACATCAGCTTCGACGGCGACGCCCGGCCGGCGATGGAGTTCTACAAGGAGGTCTTCGGCGGCACACTCGCGCTCAACACCTTCGGTGAATCCGGTGCGGCGGGCACCCCGCAGGCCGACAACATCATGCACGCCCTGCTGGAGACCCCGAGCGGCTTCACGCTGATGGCCGCCGACACCCCACCGGGCATGGAGTACTCGAAGGGCGGCAACTTCTCGGTGAGCGTGAGCGGCGACGACGAGGCGGAGCTGCGCGGTTATTGGGAGAAGCTGTCGGCCGGCGGCACGGTGTCCGTTCCGCTGGAGAAGCAGATGTGGGGCGACGTCTTCGGGATGTGTACGGACAGGTTCGGCATTCCCTGGATGGTCGACATCGTCCAGGCGAAGGCATAGGGCCGAGAGCGGGCACAGGGCCGAGCGGGCCCACGAGTGGGCGGCCCCGTCGAGGGCCGCCCCTTCCCTGCTCCGGCCGACCGGTGGTACCTGTGGGCGGAGTCGGCGCGGACCGGTGGCACACTGACCCGGTCACCGAAGGAGCCCAGCCAGTGCCCATGATCCGCAAGCTGAGCAGAGCGGTTCGCCGTGCCTACCACCGCACCGTGGACCTCAGCCATCCCGCCCGTTCCCCGCTCGGCAGCGCGGTGGAGAACTGCGTGGTCTACCAGGAGGGCGGACGGCAGCCCGGCGACTGGGCGCCGGACGAGGCGATCGGCCGGACCCGCGAGAGCGGCCGGGACGGCTTCGTGTGGATCGGCCTCCATGAGCCCACCGAGGACGAGTTCGAGGACCTCGCCAAGCTGTTCGGCCTGCACCCGCTGGCCGTCGCGAACGCGATCCACGCGCATCAGCGACCGAAGGTGGAACGGTACGACGACACGCTGTTCGCCGTCTTCAAGACCGTCCGGTACGTCGAGCACGAGCAGCTCACCGCGACCAGCGAGGTCGTGGACACCGGCGAGCTGATGGTCTTCGTCGGCCGGGACTTCGTGATCACCGTCAGACATGGCAGCCACGGCTCCCTCGGTCCGCTCCGCGAAGCCCTGGAGAGCCTGCCCGGGCAACTGGAGAAAGGGCCGTCGGCGGTCCTGCACGCCATCGCGGACCAGGTGGTCGACGACTACCTCGCCGTCACGGACGCCGTGCAGAACGACATAGAGGCCGTGGAGACCGCGGTCTTCGCCGAGCGCACCGCCCGCGGCGACGCCGGCCAGATCTACCAGCTCAAGCGCGAACTCCTCGAACTGAAACGGGCCGTGATCCCCCTGCACCGGCCCCTGCAGATCCTCGCCCACGAACCACCGGCCGCCGTATCCCCGGAGATACAGCCGTACTTCCGCGACGTGGCCGACCATCTGGCCCGCGCCACCGAGCAGGTCAACGCCTACGACGGCCTGCTCGACTCGATCCTCCAGGCCCACATGGCCCAGGTGACGGTCGCCCAGAACGAGGACATGCGCAAGATCACGGCCTGGGCCGCCATCGTGGCCGTACCCACCATGGTCTGCGGCATCTACGGCATGAACTTCGACCACATGCCGGAACTGCACTGGACGTACGGCTACCCCCTGGCCCTCGGTGTCATCGCCACTCTCTGCCTCGTCATCCACCGCGGCTTCCGGCGCAACGGCTGGCTGTGAGACCCCGGCCGGTCAGAGGTCCGCTCCGCCCGGCGCACTGTCCCGGTCGCCGTCCGGGGCGCCGTCGGGCGTGCCGTCCAGCGCGAGCCGTATCGCCGCCTCCGGACTCAGCCCCCGGCCCTCCCGCACCGCCTCGGCGAACGCGGTGTCGCCGAGGACCGCCCGCAGGCGGCGTGCGTACTCCCTGCGGAAGACGGTCGTCTCGATGTCGCCCAACTGCGGGAGCCCGGCCGCGTACCAGAGGCGGGTGCCCACGCCCAGGAGGCGGGCGGCGCGTTCGGGCTCGCCACCGGCGGCCTCCGCGGCGATCAGGAGGTCGGCGACGGCCGCCGTGCCGAACCGGTCGTGGACGCGCCACTTGGCCTCCAGTGCCGCGCGCGCGGAAACCAGCGCGTCCTGAGGCCGCCCGAGCCCGATCCCGGCGAGGGCGACGAAGAAGTCGCCCCAGGCCCGCATCCACAGCTCCCCACGCTTCGCGCAGGCGGCACGCAGCCGCTCCGCGACCACCGCGCACCGCTCGAACGCGCCCTGCCCGGCCAGGAGATACGCCTGCACGGCCAGCGTCAGCAACTGGAAGAACTCCGCGCCGCCCCCGCCCCCGGGCCCCTGCGTGCTGCTGCCGTACAGCAGGGCGGAGCGCGCGGACTCCCCGCGCACCGCGAGGCTCGCCCCCGTCAACGGCAGCGCGGGGACGGGGAGCTGGCGCTCCTGTGCCAGCCACACGTACGCCGCGCTCACGGATTCGGCCGCGTCCACGTCGTCCGGCGCCACGGTGACCAGGCGGTGCGCCCAGGTCGCCAGGGTGTGCCCGGGGACGTGCTCGGGCGCCCGGCGCAGCGCCCGCTCCAGATAGCCGCGCCCCTCGTCGGCGAAGCCGCACGCGAACCAGAAGTACCAGAGCGTGCCGGTCAGTTCGAGCGCCGTCTCGTGCTCCGGCGCCGCCAGGCTCTGCTCAAGGGCGACCCGCAGGTTGGCGTGCTCCACACTCAGCCGCTCGGCCCACATCCGCTGGCCGGGGCCCAGCCACTCGGCCTCCCCCTGGCGGGCGGTCCAGCGGAAGTAGTCGAGGTGACGGGCGCGTACGGCGTCCTGTTCGCCGAGGCCCGTCAGCCAGTCGGCGCCGAAGGTCCGGACGGTGTCGAGCATGCGGTAGCGCCCGGCCACGCCGTGGCTCTCGCGGGTGACGATCGACTTCTCGGTGAGCGACGCGAGCAGCGCGAGGATCTCCTCGGCGTCCAACGGACCGCCGTGGCAGACGAATTCGGCGGCCTCCACGTCCCAGCCTCCGGCGAACACGGACAGGCGGGCCCACAGCAGCCGCTCCAGCGGGGTGCACAGCTCATGGCTCCAGCCGATCGCCGTACGCAGTGTCTGATGCCGGGCGAGCCGCGGCCGGGCGGGGGAGACGAGCAGGTCGAAGCGGGAGTCGAGGCCCCGCAGAAGGCGGTCGATGGGCAAGCCGCGCAGTCGTACCGCGGCCAGTTCCAGGGCGAGCGGGATTCCGTCGAGCCGGGCGCAGATCGCCGCGACGTCGGCACGGTTGGCGTCGGTCAGCGCGAACGACGGCACGGCGGCCGTGGCGCGGGCCGTGAACAGCCCCACCGCGTCGTCGTGTTCGCCGAGCGGCAGCGGGGTCACCGACAGCAGCTGCTCACCGGGCACGCCCAGCGGCTGCCGGCTGGTGGCCAGCACGCACAACCCCGGCACGTGCGCGAGGAGTTCCTGCACCACCCGGGCGCACTCGTCGAGTACGTGCTCGCAGGTGTCCAGGACGAGCAGCAGCGGCCCGTCGTCGAGGTGCTTGCAGACCGCCACCAGGAGCGGGCGGAGTGTCTGCTCGGTCAGCCCCGTCGCCTCGGCCACGGCGTTCGTGAGGAGGTCCGCGTTCCGCAGGTCGGAGAGTTCCACCAGCCACACCCCGCCGGGGAACGCCGCCTGCGCCGCGTGCGCGGCCCGCACCGCCAGCCGGGACTTGCCGACCCCGCCGGGGCCTGTGAGGGTCAGGAGCCGACTCGATCCCCACAGGGACGAGATCCGGGCGAGTTCGGACCCGCGGCCGACGAACGTGTTGGACTCGGAGGGCAGGTTTCCCCGCCTGCTGTTGCGTACCGAGGCGCCCATCGCTCCCCCTCACCCAACCGGTGGCGGTCACCCTAACGCTCCCCGACGCCTGTGTCCGACCCCCGGCCGGGTGACCGGTAATCGGGCCTTCGCCCTCACGCCGCCGTGCCGACCGGCGTAGCGTGGAGGCGTTCCGGCACGCCGAGCGGGAGACCTGGGAGGTGCGGGAAATGGACGTTGTGCCCGCGCTCAGAGCGGTCGGAGAGATGCGTGCGGGCGACCATCTGCTCCTCGGCTACGACGCGGACGAGGAGCGCGAGACCGTGGTCGCCGCGTTCCTCCTCGACGGGCTGGCCAGCGGGCACCGGGGCCTGGTGCTGGGCCCGGCCGACCTGCCGGCCGAACTCGCCCTCACCTTCCTGGAGTCCCGTGGCTGCGCCGTCGACGACGAACTCGCCGCCGGGCGGCTGACGGTGGACCCGCACCTCGCGACGCCCGAGGGACTGTGGGACCTCGACGAGGTGATCCGCCGTGAGGCGCGCCGCGCGGTCTCGGACGGCTATCTCGGCCTGCGCGTCAGCATGGAGATCATGCGCGGCCAGGCGGGCAGGGGACTCAAGACGCTGCACGACAGCGAACTGTTGCTGGAACCCGTCTTCGCGTCCCTGCCGGTCCTCGGCATCTGCCAGTACGACCGCCGGGTCTTCGACGACGTCGAACTGGCCCCGCTCGACGGGCTGCACCACGGGCGGGTCGCCGCCGACCTCGTGTGGCGCGACGAACTGCTCTCCATCACCCGCACCTTCGCGCCGCCGGGACTGGCGCTCGCCGGCGAGGTGGACGACTCGAACGTGACCGCCCTGGCCCGTGCGCTGCAGGCCGAGACGGCCCGCGTCCGAGCCCATCAGGTCGACGGCGCGAGTATCCGGCTCGACCTGCGGGATCTGGCGTTCATCGACGTCGGCGCGCTGCGCCTGCTGGTCTTCTCGGCCCTCTCCCTGCACACCTCGGGCGGCATGCTCGTCCTGCACGGCGTCGCCCCGCACGTGAGGCGGCTGATGCGCGTCACCGGCTGGGACCGGATTCCCGGCCTGCGGCTCAGCAGAGGGGATGTGCGGCAGGGAGCGCTTCCATGACCCGTACGGGCTTCGTCCACCGGGCGCTGTGCTACGGGTCGGACGACGAGTTCCTCGACGGAACGCTCACCTTCGCCCTCGACGGGCTCGCCGCCGGCGAGAAGGTCCTCGCCGTCGTCGCGACCCGGAACATCGACCTTCTCGGCCGGGCGCTCGGCCGGCGCCGTGACGAGGTCGAGTTCGTCGACGCCGACGACTGGTACGGCTCCCCGTCCCGCACCCTGGGCCGCTACAACGCCTACTGCGCCGACCACGACACGGACGGGGCTGGCCGCCCGTCCCGGATCCGGATCATCGGCGAGCCCGTCTGGCCGGGCCGTACGGAATTCGAGACGCGTGAGTGGATGCGCTACGAATCACTGCTCAACGTCGCTTTCGCGGGCACCGGCCACCGCATCCTCTGCCCGTACGACACGCGCGCCCTGCCGCCCGGAGTGGTCCGCTCCGCGACCCGCACCCACCCCGAACTCGCCCTGGCGGCAGGTGACTCGGCGGCCAGCGGACACTACGCCGATCCCGCCGACTTCTACGCCGAGTGCGACGCGGCGCGGCCGTACGGGCTGCCCGCCGGCCGCGACGACATCCCCTTCGGCCGCGGCCGGTCGGCGCACGTACGGCGGGCCCTGCGCAGCTACGCCCTCGACCTGGGAGTGTCCGAGCACCGGTTGGACGACATGGTGGCCGCGGTGCACGAGGTGGTGGTCAACTCCGTGCGCCACGGCGGCGGCCGGGGTGTTCTGCGGCTGCGCAACGACTTCGAGTACGTGATCTGCGAGGTCTCCGACGTCGGCACGGGGGCGTCGACCGTCCCGCCGCTGTTTCCGGGACACCTTCCGCCGGACCGACGGGCGGTGAACGGGCACGGGATGTGGGTGGTGCGCCAGCTGAGCGATCTGCTCACGGAGACGCTCGACCCCGCGGGCTCGGTCGTGCGCCTGTACTTCAAGAGGTGCGCCCGGGGACCGACCCGGGCGGCCTGTCCACCGCCGGCAGTGTGAACTCGTAGACCAGCGCGTCCTGATGGGCGTTCACCAAGAGGTCGGTGATCTCCAGGGGACGGGCGTACTGGTCGTGCACCCGCCGCGTCACCCGCACCGAGGCCGCGTCGCCGGGCCCGGTGATGGAGTCGCGGTGGTGCAGCGTCAGCCCCGCCCGGCGCATCCAGTCGTACACGCGCCGCAGCTGGGCCGACGACGTGTCGTTCGCGCGGGCACGGTAGCGGGCGAGTTCCTCGACCTCGGAGAGGGCGACCGCCGAGAACGACGTCAAGGCCGTCCGCCGCCCGTGCCCGTCCGGCGCGGCGGACTCGTAGCGGTGGACCAGCGTCGGCCGCCGCGGGGCGAGTCCGAGCGCCGCCGCGTGCTCCGGCGGAGGGGTCTCCCAGGCCACGGTGGCGCGGTCGACGGCGCAGGGCTCGGCCGTCTGCGCGCCGAGTGGAAAGCCGAGTGACGGGAGGTGCCCGACCGGCAGGCCGGGCAGCTCGGCGTGGGTGCCGCGCCGGTCGGTGGAGACCAGGCCGTTGCGGCGCAGGATGTCGAGCGCCTGCCGGACCGTCTCCCGGCTGGCTCCGAACTGGGCGGCCAACTGCCTCTCGCCCGGCAGTCGTTCGCCGGGCGGAATGGTTCCGTCCCGGATCGCCCCGAGCAACTCCGAGGCGATCCGCGAGTACAGAGGCTGAAGGTCGTGTTGCGTGGTGCTGCGGGCCATGTCCGCGCTCCCCTTGTGACAAGACGTAGCCGTGCGGGCCTGGGCCCACGCCCCGTGGCCCTGGTCGTGGGGCCGGGGACGCGGTCCCTCGTACGGGACCATCTCTAGCATTGGTCTAAACCATGCTGGAAGTGCGTACCGGCGGTTCGGCCGATTTGAGGCCGAATACAGTCTGCGGGTCCGGGGCGGGTGGCCGCCCCCGGCCGCCCCCGACTCAGGCTCGATCGGCGGGGCCTCAGAAGTGCGCGGGCAGCCAGGCCAGCTTGACCGCCTCCTGGTACGGGCCGCCCCCCTCATGGTCGTTGAAGTCGTACACCTCGATGCTCTTGTCGTCGTGCTCCCACGCGTTGAAGGCCGCGAAGACCGTCGACGGCGGGCAGGTCTGGTCCTCCAGGGCCGCCGAGAACAGGGCGGGCGCCCGGCCGCGTGCCGCGAAGTGCACCCCGTCGAAGTACGAGAGCGTGCGCAGTACCTGCTCCGTGCGCCCGCGGTGCGTCTTGAGGTAGTTGCCGATCTCCCGGTACGGATCGCGGTCCGTGAGCCTGGTGGCGCGCGGGAAGTCACAGAGGAACGGCACGTCGGGCGCGACCGCCACGAGATCCGGCACCAGACCGCCCACCGCGATCGAGATGCCGCCGCCCTGGCTGGTACCGACCACCGCGGTGCGCGAGGCGTCGACGAGCGGATGGGAACGGGCGGCCTCCACGGCCCGCACCCCGTCGGTGAACACCCGGCGGTAGTAGTAGCTCTCGGGGGCGTCGATGCCCCGCGTCATGAATCCGGGATACGCGGGCACGCTGCCCACCGGGTCGGGGGTGTCACCGCCGCCGCCCCACGCGCCGCCCTGGCCCCGGGTGTCCATCACGAAGTGCGCGTAGCCCGCCGAGGCCCACAGCAGGTGCGTGTGCGCGAGGCCGCGTCCGCCGCCGTACCCGATGAACTCCACGACCGCGGGCAGCGGCGCCTGGGCCCCGGCCGGGAGAGTCAGCCAGCCCCGCACCGGGTGACCGCCGAACCCGGCGAACGTGACGTCGTACACCGTGACGTTCCGCAGCCGCGCCTCGACCCGCTCGAAGCGGGCGTCCAGGCCGTGCTCGCGCGCCTCCCACAGCGTCTGCTCCCAGAAGGCGTCGAAGTCCTCGGGCTCGACGGACGCGCTGCGATAGTCCCGGAGTTGATCGAGAGGAAGGTCGAACAAGGCCACGGAGGACCGCCTTTACTGCGCGTTGCGCTACAAAATCGGGGAGCGGATGGGGATACGGGTCGGGATGCGGACGGATCGGGATGCGGATGATCACACCGTACGGGTGCAGTCCGACGGCCGCCAGGTCGTGTCCAGGGAACGGCTCGCCCCTCGGTCCCGCCACCGTGCCGGGCCGTCAGGTGCTGTGCCGCGCCCACTCCGGTCCCGTACGGGCCCAGTCCTGTTCCCACTCGGCCATACGACGGCGAGCGGCGGCCCGTCGTACCAGGGCGTGCAGGGCCAGGACACCGGCCGCGGCCAGCCCAGCACCACAGGCACCCACCGCCAGCGTGTGCTGCCAGATCACCGTGTCACTCGTCGGAGCGGGGACGATCCGGTGCCGGTCGTCCAGCCAGATGTACGTGTGGTCGCCGGCCCCGGTGCCGGCGGACACCCGGGTCTCACCCGTGCGCGCCCGCTCTCCGGGCTCGGTCCAGCGGACGGTCACCCGCTGTACCGGCCGCCGGTCTCCCGCGGCGCCCGGCGCGGAGGCGGGCGTGCCGTGGAGGACCTCGGCGAGCACCCTGTGGCGTTCGGCCCGCTGCTCCGTCGCCGTGGCCCGCGCCCCGTCGTGCGCCCACCAGCCGGCGGCGAGCCCGGCCAGTGGCGCGCCGGCCCACAGCACGACGGCGACGACCAGCGCGGTCCACGCCTCCACCGCGTCCGAGCGGCGGCGCAACGGATTGTGCCGCTGCCACCGCCCGATCACCCGCGTCCGCTTCTCCCGCGTGCGCATGTCCCGCCTCCTCAGCACTCGCGACCGATGCCCGGCACGTACGAACGTCTTTGCACCGCTGTACTTCGTTCATGTGCCCCGCAAAAGCCCGGTGGACCCCTCCGAGAGTCGAGAACGACGACCGCCACCTCACACGTACGGCCGAAGAACGTGTCCTGCCACGACTGATCGGTGCCCCGTGTGGAACCCGCCTCCCACCCTCGAACCCGCCGCCCGCCCTATCCCTCGGAACAGGAGCCCCTCACCATGGCCAAGGACCGCATGGCAGCGCTCGACGCGCACTGGCGTGCCGCGAACTACCTGGCCGTCGGTCAGATCTACCTGCTCGCCAACCCGCTGCTGACCGAGCCCCTGACACCCGAGCACATCAAGCCGAGGCTGCTCGGACACTGGGGCACCTCGCCCGGCCTGAACCTGGTGCACACCCACCTCAACCGTGTCATCGCCGAGCGGGACCTCGACGCGATCTGCGTGTGGGGGCCGGGCCACGGCGGCCCCGCCGTCCTGGCGAACTCCTGGCTGGAGGGCAGCTACACCCAGACGTATCCGGACGTCACCCGGGACGCCCCCGGCATGGAGCGGCTCTTCCGGCAGTTCTCCTTCCCCGGCGGAGTCCCCAGCCATGTCGCCCCCGAGACCCCGGGCTCCCTCCACGAGGGCGGTGAACTGGGCTACTCGCTCGCCCACGCGTACGGGGCGGCCTTCGACAACCCGGACCTGTTGGTCACCTGCGTGATCGGGGACGGCGAGGCCGAAACAGGCCCGCTCGCCGGGTCCTGGCACTCCAACAAGTTCCTCGACCCGGTGCACGACGGCGCCGTCCTGCCCGTCCTGCACCTCAACGGCTACAAGATCGCCAACCCCACCGTGCTCGCCCGGCTGCCGCGCGCCGAACTCGACGAGCTCCTGCGGGGGTACGGCCACGACCCCCTCCATGTGTCCGGCGACGATCCCCGCCGTGTGCACCGGGAACTGGCGAAGGCGATGGACCAGGCGCTGGACCGCATCGCCCGTATCCAGCAGGAGGCCCGCACCGCAGGAAAAGGCCGGGCAGGACGGGCCGAGCGCCCCCGCTGGCCCATGATCGTCCTGCGCACCCCGAAAGGCTGGACCGGTCCCGCCGAGGTCGACGGGGAGCCGGTCGAGGGAACGTGGCGTGCCCACCAGGTCCCGCTGTCCGGCGTCCGCGAGAACCCCGAGCACCTGCGGCAGTTGGAGGCCTGGCTGCGCTCGTACCGCCCCGAGGAACTCTTCGACGCCGAGGGCCGTCCCGGCCGCCTGGTCCTGGACTGCGTTCCCGAGGGCTCCCGCCGCCTCGGCGCCAACCCGCGGACCAACGGCGGCCTGCTGGTGAGGGCCCTGCCCATGCCGGGCACGGGGGACTTCGCCGTCCCCGTGGACAAGCCCGGCGCGAGCATGCACGAGCCCACCCGGGTCCTCGGCGGCATGCTGGCCCGGATCATGGCCGACACCGCCGAGCGGCGCGACTTCCGTGTCGTGGGCCCCGACGAGACCGAGTCGAACCGGCTGGGCGCGCTGTACGAGGCGACGGGCAAGGCCTGGCAGGCCGAGATCGTCGACACCGACGAGCACCTGGCCCGCGACGGCCGCGTGCTGGAGGTGCTGTCCGAACACCTCTGCCAGGGCTGGCTGGAGGGCTATCTCCTCACCGGCCGGCACGGCCTGTTCTCGTCGTACGAGGCGTTCGTGCACATCGTCGACTCCATGGTCAACCAGCACATCAAGTGGCTCAAGACCGCACGGGAGTTGACGTGGCGGGCACCGCTGGCCTCCCTCAACTACCTGCTGACCTCGCACGTCTGGCGCCAGGACCACAACGGCTTCTCGCACCAGGACCCGGGCTTCGTCGATCACGTCCTCAACAAGAGCCCGGAAGTCGTCCGGGTCTACCTGCCGCCCGACGCGAACACGCTGCTGGCCGTGGCGGACCACGCCCTGCGCAGTCGCGACTACGTGAACGTGATCGTCGCCGGCAAGCAGCCCTGCTTCGACTGGCTGTCCATGGAGCAGGCCCGCGCCCACTGCGCCCGGGGCGCGGGCATCTGGGAGTGGGCCGGGACGGAAGGCCCGGACCGCGAACCGGACGTGGTGCTGGCCTGCGCCGGCGACGTACCCACCCAGGAAGTCCTCGCCGCGGCCGGGCTGCTCCGCACCCACCTGCCCGACCTGGCCGTCCGGGTCGTCAACGTCGTCGACATCGCCCGGCTGATGCCCCGGGGCGAACACCCGCACGGGATGGCCGACTTCGAGTACGACGCCCTCTTCACCGCGGACAAGCCGGTGATCTTCGCCTACCACGGCTATCCCTGGCTGATCCACCGGCTGGCCTACCGGCGCACCGGCCACGCCCACCTCCATGTGCGCGGCTACCGGGAGTCGGGCACCACCACGACCCCCTTCGACATGGTCGTCCGCAACGACCTCGACCGCTACCGCCTGGTCATGGACGTCATCGACCGTGTCCCGGGCCTCGCCGTGCGCGCAGCCGCCGTACGGCAGCGGATGGCCGACGTACGCACCCGCCACGAGGCCTGGATCCGCGAACACGGCACCGACCTGCCCGAGGTCGCCGAGTGGTCCTGGTCCGGGTGATCAGCCGAAGCGACCGGGTGATCAGCCGAAGCGTTCGATGCGGATGCGGTCCACCGGCTGGCCCGCGTCCACCAGCAGCCGCGAGGCATGCTCGGCGAACCCGTTCGAGCCGCACACATAGGCTTCCCACCCACCATCGGGGCCACCACCGGAGCCACCATCGGGCGGGTCGGCCAGGAGTCGCTCCACATGTGTGGCCGCCATACGTCCCACGGGCACACCCGCCGGGGCGCTGCGGGTGAACACCGCGGTGGTCTCGGCGCCGTACTCCGACGCGTAGATCAGTTCCTCGGGGCCGCGGGCCGACACGAGCAGCCGCAGCGGCACCCTCAGGTTCCGCGCTCGGTGGTGGCGGACCATCGACATCAGCGGTACGACGCCGGAGCCCGCGCCGATGAGCAGGGCGGGCCGGTCACCGGGCCAGGCGAAGAAGCCGCTGAGCGGTCCGCGCAGCTCGACCTCGTCACCGGGCTTCGCGACCGTGTGGAACCAGCCGGACACCTCACCGCCGTCGACGTGGTCGAGGGTGAGCTCGACGTGTCCGTGGTCGTCGGGGGGCGACGCGATCGAGTAGTGCCGCTGGGCGGCGTAGCCGTCCGGTGCCCGCAGCCGGAGCATCAGATGCTGGCCGGGCAGATGGCCCGCCCACTCGGGCACCGCGAACCGGAACGTCGCCGCGTGCGGTGTCTCCCGGCGGATCTCGGTGAGGGTGGCGCGCTGCCAGGTGGCCGCGGCGCGGTTGCTCACGGCGATCCGGCCGGGCACGGCGAACCGTGTCGACCGTGTCGACGGAGCCCGGCCCGCGGGGGCGGAGGTGGTCGTCGAGGGCATGGAGGTCTCAGTCACCGGAGTAGCGCTGCTCTTCCCAGGGGTTGCCGCGGTGGTGGTAGCCGTTCTGCTCCCAGAAACCCGGCTCGTCGTGGTCCAGGAGACGGACGCCCGCGATCCACTTGGCGCTCTTCCAGAAGTACAGGTGCGGCACGAGCAGCCGCGCCGGACCACCGTGCTCGGCGGGCAGCGGCCCGTCCCCGTACTCCCAGACGATCCAGGCCCGGCCGCCCGTCAGATCCGCGAGAGGCAGGTTCGTGGTGTAGCCCGTGTGCGAGTAGGCGACCGCGTGGGTGGCCTCGGCGGCCGGCCGGGCGAGGTCGAGGAACGCGTCGAGCGACACACCCGCGAAGCGCACCCCGAACTTGGACCAGCTCGTGACGCAGTGGATGTCGCCCTCGTAGACGGACGGCGGCAGCGCGTGCGCCTCGTCCCAGGTCCAGGTGCGCGGCTCGGCGACAAGGCCGTCGACGGCGAACGTCCACTCCGAGGGCGCCAGCTCCGGCGTGACCTCCGCGGACAGGACGGGCCAGTCGTCGCGGGCGTCGTACTGGCCGGGCGGCAGCCCGTCGTTCCGGACGCGCGGACGCCCGGTGAAACCCCGGGTGGCGTTGGCGTTGACGTTCATGCGCGTGGTGCCTCCAGGCCGGCCGGACGGCGGCCCTTGATCGTCGTGTACGTCCTCCACGGTACCGGGCCCGCCCCGGCGCCCCGCCCCGGGATCATTGCCGCCGTATGAACACTCGACCGCCCCGGGAATAGCGGCACCCGCGCTCCTCCTTGCCGATAGTGCCCACCCGGGCAGTGGCCACATCGGCGTGAATGGAGAGTGACGGATCAATGCCCAAGGCGTACGTCTTCACCCAGTACGGCGGTCCGGAGACCGAGGCCCTCGTCGAGCAGGACCGGCCGAGCCCGGGGCCCGGCCAGTTGCTGGTGGCCGTCCGGGCGGCGGGCGTCAACCCCGTCGACTGGAAGCAGCGCGTCGGATATCAGCGGCCCGGTCAGCAGCCGCGTGAGCTGCCCGCCGTCCTCGGCAACGAGGCCGCCGGTGTCGTCGAGGAGATCGGCGAGGGCGTCACGGGGTTCGAGGTCGGTGACGAGGTCTTCGGCAACCCCGTCGCCGGCGGATACGCCCAGTACGCGCTGTTCCCCGTGGCCGTGACCGCGCACAAGCCCGCCGGTGTCTCCTTCACCGACGCGGCGGCTCTGCCCGTCGCGGCGGCCACCGCCTACGACGGAGTGCGGCAACTGGCCCTGCCGGCCGGTGCGACCCTGCTGGTCACGGGCGCGGGCGGCGGTGTGGGCGTCGCGGTCGTCCAGATCGCCCGCACCGACGGACTGAACGTCATCGGGGTGGCGGGCGAGGGCAAGAAGGACCTGGTCGAGTCGCTCGGCGCCGTCCACGTGCCGTCCGGCCGCGACTTCGCCGACGGCGTCCGGGCCGTGGCGCCCGACGGTGTGGACGCGGTGTACGACCTGGTCGGCGGTGAGGTCCTGGAGTCCGCGGCCGAGCTGGTGACGGACCGCACGAAGCTGATCACCGCGGGCGGCAAGGACATCGTGGAGGGCCTCGGCGGCTCACCCGTCGTACGGGCCCGTACCGCCGCGGTGCTCGACGAGGTGGCCCGGCTCGTCGTCGACGGCACACTCGACCCCTTGGTGACACAGACCTTCCCCCTCGAACAGGCCGCCGACGCGCTGCGTACCGTCGAGGAGGGCCACGCCCGTGGCAAGGTCGTGATCGAGGTCGCCGCATGAGCGCCACGCCCCACATCCTGGACAACCCCGCGCGGGCGTCGCTGACCGGCCCGCACGCCCACTTCGCCGAACGGCACGGCCGAGTGCTGCGCTACCCCGTCGACGTGTCGCCCTGGCTGGCCCTGCCCGACGAACCCGACGCCGACGACTGGGCGGACATCGCGGCGTTCGCGGGACCGGGCCAGGAGGTCCCGCTGCCCGGCTACCGCGGCGAGATCCCGGCCGGCTGGGAGGTGACCTTCCACGTGGACGGCGTGCAGTTCGTGGACGACGGCCTGGCCGCGGCGCCGGACCCGGAGGCCGTACGGCTGGGCCCCGCCGACGTACCGGAGATGCTGGACCTCGTCGAGCGCACCCGGCCGGGCCCGTTCCTGCCGCGCACGATCGAGCTCGGCACGTATCTCGGGATACGCAGGGAGGGCGCGCTGGTCGCCATGGCGGGGGAGCGGCTGCACCCGCCGGGCTGGACCGAGATCAGCGCGATCTGCACCGATCCCGACTTCCGCGGCGAAGGCCTGGCCACCCGGCTGACCCTGGCGGTCGCCCACGGCATCCGCGCCCGGGGCGAGACCCCGTTCCTGCACACCGGAGCGGGCAACACCGATGCCATCAGGCTCTACGAGTCGTTGGGCTTCCGGCTGCGGCGCAGGACCACGTTCCTGTCGGCGCGGGTGCCGGAGCGGTTGGAGGACGGACAGACGGTGGGGGTCGGCTGACGGCTCGGTGGCGGGTTCGGGGGCCGGCCCGCCGACCCGACCGGTCCGTCGACTCGCCGATCCGCGCTTGCGGTCTTCCTCAGCTGTCCGTGGGCGAGGCGTCCGTGGGCGAGTCCTCCACGGACGCGGGCGCGGGGGCGGGCGCGGTCACGGCCCGGCCGTCGACCGTCGCGTTGTACCGCAGCAGGTAACCCGCGAACCGCCGGAGGTCCTCCTCGGGCCGGCCCGCCGGCCGCTCGTGGAAGGCCACCCGGCGGCTCGCGGTCACCTGGGCGAGGATCTCCGTCCCGGCCGCCGTGAGGTGCAGCACCTGGACTTGTCGAGGGCGTAGTGCACGGCGAGGTCGGTGGCGCGGCAGCCGCCGCGCTCCTCCAGGTGCCCGAGAGGCGTGTACGAGACCAGGGACAGCCCTTAGTTGTGCAATGCAACCAATTGTTGTACGAGGCAACCACCCGGTACCCGACCGGAGGTCGTGGCCGTGTAATGTTGCCGTCCGGCTGAGGACCGCCCCAGCCGTGACGGACCAAGGAGGTGAGCCCCATTACCGCTGTGTCAGCTCGGGTGCTCTCGCCTCAGGGTTTCACCGGCATCAGGTGACCTGGAGGGCGCCCTTCGGTTCCCCGAAAGGCTCTCGGCTCCATGCCACCTTCGTACGCCCACGCTTCCTACGACCATGTCGTCACCACCCTCCGGTCCGCGGGCTGTGTCTTCGCCGAGGACGAGGCGCGACTGATCCTGTCCAGCGCCCGCACCCCGGCCGAACTCGCCTCCGTGCTGGACCGCCGTGCCGCCGGCCAACCCCTCGAACACGTCCTGGGCTGGGCCGAGTTCAGCGGACTGCGGATCGCCGTGGAGCCCGGCGTCTTCGTGCCCCGCAGGCGCACCGAGTTCCTGGTCCGGCAGGCCGTCGCCCTCGCCTCCGATACTCCGGTCGTCGTGGACCTGTGCTGCGGTTCGGGCGCGGTGGGTGCCGCGCTCGTGGCGTCGCTGCCCGGCGCCGAACTGCACGCCGCCGACATCGACCCCGCCGCGGTGCGCTGCGCCCGCCGGAACGTCGGCGTACGCGGCCATGTCTACGAGGGCGACCTCTTCGAGCCGTTGCCGCGCGGCCTGCGCGGGCGGGTCGCCGTCCTGGCCGCCAACGTGCCGTACGTCCCCACCGAGGAGGTCGGTCTCCTGCCACCGGAAGCCCGCGACCACGAACCGCTCGTCGCGCTCGACGGGGGAGGGGACGGGCTCGACGTGCTGCGGCGCGTGGCCGTCGAGGCGCCGCGATGGCTGGCGCCGGGCGGCAGCCTGCTCGTCGAGACGAGCGAGCGGCAGGCGGACCGGGCCGTCGCGGTCTTCGCCGCTGCGGGGTTGCGGGCGCGGCTTGAGGTGTCGGAGGAGTTGTACGCGAATGTGGTCATCGGCACGAGGTAGCTCCGCTGGGGTGCGGGGTTGTGTGGTGCGGGTTCGTCGGGGCTTCGTCGGGGCTTCGTCGGGGCTGGAGTGTGCGGTTCCTCGCGCCCTGGGCGGATGGGGTGCTGTGTTGTGCAACTAGTTGCATAAAGGGGGCCTGTCGTTTAGAACTGGGGGAACCGCATTGCGTACGGAGGGGTCCGATGAGTCGTTATCCGCACCTGCTGGACCCGCTCGACCTGGGGTTCACCACCCTGCCGAACCGCGTGCTCATGGGCTCCATGCACGTCGGTCTGGAAGAGGCCGAGCGGGGCTTCGAGCGCATGGCGGCGTTCTACGCGGCCCGGGCGCGCGGCGGTGTCGGGCTCATCGTGACCGGCGGCATCGCCCCCAACGAGGTGGGACGGCCCTACGAGGGCGGCGCCAAGCTGACCACCGAGGCGGAGGCCGCGAAGCACGCCGAAGTCACCGCCGCGGTGCACCGCGAGGGCGGGCGGATCGCCCTGCAGCTCCTCCACTTCGGCCGCTACGCCTACCACCAGGACCTGGTCGCGCCGAGCGCCCTCCAGGCACCCATCAGCCCCCACACGCCGCGCGCCCTCACGGACGACGAGGTCGAGCAGACCGTCGACGACTACGTCCGGGCCGCCCGCCTCGCCCGGAGCGCGGGCTACGACGGCGTGGAGATCATGGGCTCCGAGGGCTATCTGATCAACGAGTTCATCGCCGCGCGGACCAACCGGCGCGACGACCGCTGGGGCGGCTCGTACGAGAACCGCACGCGGTTCCCCCTGGAGATCGTCCGCCGGGTGCGCGAGGCGGTCGGCGAGGACTTCATCGTCATCTACCGGCTGTCGATGCTGGACCTGGTCCCGGGCGGCTCCTCGCTCGACGAGGTGATCACCCTGGCCCGGGCCGTCGAGGCCGCCGGGGCGACCATCATCAACACCGGCATCGGCTGGCACGAGGCACGGATACCGACCATCGCGACCTCGGTGCCGCGCGGGGCGTACGCCTGGGTGACCAAGAAGGTCATGGGCGCCGTGTCGATCCCGCTCGTGACGACGAACCGCATCAACACCCCTGAACTGGCCGAGCAGTTGCTCGCCGAGGGATACGCCGACATGGTGTCGCTGGCCCGCCCGATGCTCGCCGACCCCGACTTCGTGCGCAAGGCGCGGGCCGGGCGGCCCGAGGCCATCAACACCTGCATCGGCTGCAATCAGGCCTGCCTCGACCACACCTTCAGCGGGAAGATCACCTCCTGCCTGGTGAACCCGCGGGCCTGCCACGAGACGGAGCTCGTCCTCGCGCCGACCCGGGTGCGCAAGCGGGTCGCCGTGGTGGGCGCGGGCCCGGCCGGCCTCGCCTGCGCGGTCGGCGCCGCCGAGCGCGGCCACGACGTCACGCTCTACGACGCCGCGAGCGAGATCGGGGGCCAGCTCAACGTGGCCCGCAAGGTGCCCGGCAAGCAGGAGTTCGACGAGACGATCCGCTACTTCCGCACCCAGCTCGAACTGCACGGCGTGAACGTCCGGTTGAACACCCCGGTCGCCGCCGAGGACCTCTCCGCGTACGAGGAGGTCGTCGTCGCCACGGGCGTCGGCCCGCGCACCCCCGAGATCCCCGGCGTGGACCACCCCAGCGTCGTCGGATACCTCGACGTGCTGCGCGACGGAGCGCCCGTCGGGGACCGGGTCGCGATCCTCGGCGCCGGCGGCATCGGCTTCGACGTCGCCGAGTACCTGACCGACAGCGGCGACAAGGCGAGCGAGGACCCGGCGGCGTACTTCCGGCACTGGGGCGTCGACATGGACTACCGGGCACCCGGCGGCCTCGGCGCCCCCGAGCGGCCGGCCCCGCCGCGCAGCGTCCACCTCCTGCAGCGCAAGACGTCCAAGGTCGGCGTAGGGCTCGGCAGGACCACCGGCTGGATCCACCGATCCGAGCTCAAGCAGCGCGGCGTCACCATGGTCCCGGGCGTCCGGTACGACCGCATCGACGACGCCGGGCTGCACCTCACCGTGGACGGCCACAGCTCCGTCCTGCCGGTCGACACCATCGTGCTCTGCACGGGCCAGGAACCACGCCGCGACCTGTACGAGTCACTGCGTGCCGCGGGCCGCTCCGTACACCTCATCGGCGGCGCCGACGTGGCGGCCGAACTGGACGCCAAGCGGGCCGTCAAGCAGGGCACCGAGGTGGCGGCGGCGCTGTAGGCCGTGCCGGGGTGCCGTTTCCCGTTTCTAGGATGACTCCATGTCCCTCCCGCACGCGATCCTCACCGCCCTGCTCGAAAAGCCGTCGTCCGGGCTGGAGCTGACCCGTCGCTTCGACAAGTCGATCGGCTACTTCTGGTCGGCGACACATCAGCAGATCTACCGCGAGCTGGGAAAACTGGAGGCCGACGGCTCGATCAGGGCCCTCACCCCTCAGCAGCCGGCCCGCGGGCAGAAGAAGCGGTACGAGGTCCTGCCGGCGGGCCGCGCCGAACTGGCCCGCTGGACCGCCGAGTCCCAGGACCCAAAGCCCCTGCGCGACCCGCTGCTGCTGCGGCTGCGGGCGGCCGCGGTGGTGGGCACCGCGGGCATCGAGGCGGATCTGCGCCGCCATCTCGATTCGCACCAGCGGCAGTTGGCGGAGTACGAGGAGATCCAGGGGCGTGACTTCCCGCCCGGCAAGGACGCCCCCACCGACCGGCTCCAGCATCTCGTCCTGCGTGCCGGGATCGACCTGGAGACCTTCTGGACGGGGTGGCTCACCCACGCGCTCGCGGAGTTCGGACGGCTCCCGGCCGATGACGACTCCGCGTCCTGACTCCTTCAGAGCCGGTTCGGCTTCGCGCGTCGGCGCAGGACCCAGACCGTGGCCCCGAGCCCTGCGGCCACCAGGACCCCGCCCGCCGTGTAGGTGACGGTGCCGTAGTCCTTCGTGGTGCTTCCGGTACCGCCCATCACCCCGCGCGACGGTGACGCCGTCGCGGAGATCGTGGGGGTCGAGACCGGCGAGACGGTGACGGACTGGGTGCCCGCCGTCGAGCCGTCGGCGCAGACCACGATGACGGTGTAGGTGCCGGAGGTGACGCTCGACCAGGCGGCGGACTGACTGGCGCTGGTGCCGGACAAGGTCACCTGGCGCCCCTGGGCGAAGTTCGTCTGGCCGCTGGAGAGCAGCGAGGCGTTCCCCATTGATCCGTTGGCCCTGGTGACGCAGGCGGTGGTGGTCACCTGCACGGTCGCGCCACTGGTGGTCACGTTGATCCCCGTGCCCGCCGCGGCGGCCACGCCGGGCAGGCCGGCGGTGAGGGCCAGTGGCAGCGCGGCGGCCGCCACGGCCGGGCCGGAGCGGACGAGTGTCTGAGTGATACGCATAGGACTGCCCTCCGACGGCACGGTTGGCGGTACATCCCATGAGCCGCCGAGGGTCGGGGAACGACCGTGCTGCCATCGGACCGAGCCAATGCGAAGGTCACCGATTCCGCATGCGGCCAGGACCGTGCAGGTGAACAATTCCTTCGTCCGGCCGACCACCGGTGGCACACCCGCGGAACCCGTCCGTCTCTGTGGGCCGGGCAGGGTTCACGGGCCTCCCGTCGTCACCGTCCGCTCCGTCGAGAAGGCGCCCCACGTTCCGTCCGGGAGCTTCGCCCGGATCCGCACCCGCTGGGTGAGCCCGGCCTCCCGGCCCACGTAGAAGCTGTACGTGGCCTTCCCGCGGGGAGGCGTCGCGCCCCAGACGAGCGAGGTGACCGGCTTCCTGTCGAGCTGGATCTGGTACTCCGTGATCACTCCGTCGACGGCGGGCGGCGTCCACGACAGGTCGAGGTAGTGGGCCCCGTCCTTGCGATGCGTCGTGGCGCGGAACGCGGTGGGCGCCATGCCCGTGCCGGTGTTCGTCCCCGCGCCGGCGTCCACGTCGGCGTCGGCGGGGCCCGCCGGGGTGGTGATCCGGACGGACCGGCTCGCGGACGAGATGTTGTCCGCCGCGTCGCGCGCCCGGACCGTGAAGGAGTAGCGCGTGCCCGGCCGTAGCCCGGTCACCACGGTCGCCGTCTGTGCGCCGCCCACACTGTGGATCTTCGTGGGGCCCTGATAGACGTCGTACGAGGCCACGCCCCGGTCGTCGGTGGACCGAGCCCAGGACAGCTGCGCGGCCCGGCTTCCGGCCGCCTTGCCGCGAGGGTTCTCCGGGCGGCTCGGGGCCCGCTCGTCGGCGGCCGTCGCGGCGGGTGTGGTGGCCTGCACCCGCTCGCTCGACGGCCCGAGCCTCCCGTCGGCGTCCCGTGCCCGTACGGAGAAGGCATACATGGTCGACGGCTTGAGCCTGGTGACGTTGACCATGTGGTGTGACCCGGGTACTTCCTTCACTTTCGTGGTGCCGCGGTATACCTCGTAGTGGGCGACCTCGGGCTTTCCGGAGGCCCGGTTCCACATGACGTGCACGCTGGTCGCGCTGCCCGCCGCCGCGGTGACACCGGCCGGGGCCGCGGGCGCCGGACCGTCCCCGCGCGCGCTCTGTCCGTTCAGGCCGCAGGACACCAGCGTGAGCAGCGCGCCCCAGACCACGGCGGCTCGCAGGAGTACGCGTCGCACAGTCCTGCCCTCCCTCGCCCTCCTCGACGGGAATGGTCCGGACCAATATGGCGCCGTCGGCGCGACCACATCAAGAGGGCAACCGTTCGCGATTTCGACCACAGGTTACGTATGCTGATCCTCTTCGCGGCTGAACGCGCCTGTGTCACAGGGGAGTTCATGCCGACGGTGCGGAACGCTGTCGTCGCTGATCCCGCGCCGGCGAGGGCGGCCGGATGGCCGGAGTCATCGCTGATCCGGCCGTCCGGCCCCCGACGGCATGTCATCGGACGTGCTCCGTACGGCCCCCCAGCGGTGGCCCCCTGCGCGGACCCCTACCAGATTGGGCCGAGTGTTCGGCACTGCCCACTCAAGAGAGGGTCTTTTATCGTGCGTGTCCGGTCGCTGATGCTGGCCGCGGCCGGCATCGCTCTGATCGCTCCCACCGCAATTCCCGGTGCCGCCCCGCCGCCCGAGGCCGGGCACGGGCCGGAGGCGCGGCGGATACAAGGCGCGCGCACCGTCCGGGCCGCCGAACTCCTGGCCGCGGTGCGTGACTGCGCCCCCGTCTCCAGCGACCGCTTCAGCAGCGACGACGGCGAACCCGCGGACATCGACGTCTGCGGCAAGCGCAATGCCGTCTTCTGGAAGGCGGACCTGGACATCGACTGCGACGGCAGACCGGGCCCGCACTGCAACGAACGTACCGATCCGCTCTTCAGCGACACCACCGCCTACCAGCAGTCCGACGGGCGCCAGTTGAGCGCCGAGCGACTGCCGTACGTGGTCGTGCCCGCGCCGAGCCACCGGTGGAACCACCAGGAGCACGACGTCCGGCGCGGGACGGTCGCCGCCGTCATCCACCGCGACCGTGTCCGGTACGCGGTCGTGGGCGATGTCGGCCCCGACGACATCATCGGCGAGGCGTCGTACGCCCTGGCCCGGGACCTCGGTGTCCGCTCCGACCCGCGGGGCGGCGGGGCGGCGTCCGGCGTCACCTACATCCTGTTCAAGGGCTCCGGCGCCTCTCCCATCGAGAGCCGCCGGGCGGCCACCGCCCAGGGAGAGCGACTGGCTCGCCGGTTCGTCGGACGGAACTGACCCCGGACACCGGACGGGCGCGTCACACCTTCCGGTACGTGTACGCCTCGGCGGCAGCCGCCTCCACCGCAGCCAGGTCCGCTCCGGCGGACGCGGTGACGACCGCCGCCACCGCGCCCTCGACGAACGGTGCGTCCACCAGGCGGGTGTTCGACGGGAGTTCGTCGCCCTCGGCCAGCAGGGCCTTCACGGTCAGGACCGCGCTGCCGAGGTCGGTGAGCACGGCGACACCGGCGCCGCGGTCCACGGCGGCTGCCGCGGCGGAGATCAGCTCGGAGCTGGTGCCCAGGCCGCCGCTCCCGTCACCGCCGGCCGGGGCCACCGGCGCGAGGGTGCCGCCGCCCGCGAGCCCCGTCGCCAGCTCGGCGACCGAGACGGCCACCGCGGCGCTGTGCGAGACGAGGACGATGCCCACGAGCTTCTCGCCCTCGGCCCGAGCCGTGTCCGGTGTACTGCTCACGACGTCACTCACCGGCCGTCTCCGCGAGCGCCGCGATCAGGAGTGCCGAGGAGGTGGCACCCGGATCCTGGTGTCCGATGCTGCGCTCGCCCAGATAACTCGCCCTGCCCTTGCGCGCCTGCAACGGCGTGGTGGCGACGGCGCCCTCCTCGGCGGCCGTCCGCGCCGCGGCGAAGGACCGGCCGAGCGCGTCGACCGCCGGAACCAGCGCGTCGATCATCGTCTTGTCGCCGGGCGCCGCCCCGCCGAGCTGCATCACCGCGTCCACGCCGGTGCGCAGCGCCTCGGCGAACTGCTGCTCGTCGACCTCGGCCGCGTCACCGAGTGCCTTGCCCGTGCGGCGCAGCAGAGTCCCGTACAGCGGCCCCGAGGCGCCGCCCACCGTCGAGATCAACTGGCGTCCGGCGAGGGTCAGGACCGCGCCCGGCGTGCCCGGCTCCTCCTTCTCCAGGGTGGCCGCCACGGCCCGGAAGCCGCGCTGCAGATTGCTGCCGTGGTCGGCGTCGCCGATCGGTGAGTCGAGGTCGGTGAGCCGCCCCGCCTCGTGTTCCACGGACACGGCGGTCGCCGTCATCCAACGGCGGAAGAAGTCGGCGTCGAGCACTGGTTCTCCTTGCGTTGTGGAGGTGTTGACCGGTCGCGGCGATCGCCCCGGTCACTCGGAACGCTCTGGTCGCTCCGGCGGAACGGGCGGGGACCGCGTCTCACATGCCCCAGCGCAGACCCGCGGTACGCACCGGCGCGTCCCACAGCCGCAGCAGGTCCTCGTCGACCTGGCACAGCGTCACCGAGGCACCGGCCATGTCGAGCGAGGTGACGTAGTTCCCGACGAGGGTGCGGGCCACCGGGACCCCGCGCTCGACCAGCACCCGCTGCACCTCCGCGTTGAAGCCGTACAGCTCAAGGAGCGGGGTGGCGCCCATGCCGTTCACCAGGACCAGGACGGGGTTGCGCGGGTTCAGGTCCTCCAGGACGGCGTTCACCGAGAAGTCGGCGATCTCCCGCGAGGTCATCATCGGCCGCCGCTCCCGGCCCGGCTCGCCGTGGATTCCGACGCCCAGTTCCAGTTCCCCGGCGGGCAGGTCGAAGGTGGGGCTGCCCTTGGCGGGCGTGGTGCAGGCGGCGAGCGCGACACCGAAACTGCGCGAGTTCTCGTTGACCTGGCGGGCCAGTGCCTCGACCCGCTCCAGCGGCCGGCCCTCCTCGGCCGCGGCGCCCGCGAGCTTCTCCACGAACAGGGTGGCGCCGGTGCCGCGGCGGCCGGCCGTGTAGAGGCTGTCGGTGACGGCCACGTCGTCGTCGACGAGGACCTTGGCGATCTGGATGCCCTCGTCCTCGGCGAGCTCGGCCGCCATGTCGAAGTTGAGCACGTCACCGGTGTAGTTCTTCACGATGAACAGCACGCCGGCGCCGCTGTCCACGGCCGCGGCGGCCCGTACCATCTGGTCCGGCACCGGGCTCGTGAACACCTCGCCGGGGCAGGCGGCCGACAGCATCCCGGGGCCCACGAATCCGCCGTGCAGCGGCTCGTGCCCCGATCCGCCGCCCGACACGAGCCCCACCTTTCCGGCCACCGGGGCGTCCCGCCGTACGATCACCCGGTTCTCGACATCCACGGTCAGCTCGGGATGCGCGGCGGCCATGCCTCGCAGCGCGTCCGCGACAACCGTCTCCGGGACGTTGATGAGCATCTTCACGGGGTACCTCCTGGTGAGACCGGCAGCCTGCTCTGGGCAGTATCAGTCCTGCGGAGCCGATGGTCACGTGTAACGACGTCGCCGGCCGCGCGGGTCGCGCCGCCGCTCCCGCGCGCCGTCGAGGAGGTCCGGGGGACGGGTACCGAGCAGACGGGAACTCCGATCGGTCCTGTTTCGCCATTTCCGTGTCGGACGCTCTCACGGTCTTGCGACGCCGCCCGGATTCCGATGGGATGCGTCCACCCCGCCGGGGGGTGGGTGTCCGGTTCGCGGCGCGCTCGTGCCCGGGCGGCCGTCACGATGAGCCCGAGGACCCCAAGTGACCGTGCACCACGGTGGTGTTGCCCCAGGCCCGGATTCCCTGTACGACGTTTTTCTCTGCTACACGTGGGCGGACGGCAAGGAATGGGCCGACGACATGTGCACCGCCCTGCGCGCCAAGGGGCTGGACGTCTTCCAGGACGACCTGTCGGTGCCCGAGTGGGACGAGTACGAGATGCTGCCGTCGGTGAAGGCGGCCCTCCTCGGCTCACGGGTCCTCGTTCCGCTGCTCACCCCGTGCTTCGACGACAGCGACCACTGCTGGTCCGAGCTGCACCTCGCCCTGTCCTGCGCGAAGGCCCTGGGCGAGACCGAGATGCGCCGGGTCAGTCCGCTGACCTGGAAGGTGCCGCCCAAGAAGGTCAGGCCCAAGGCGCTCAAGAAGCGCAAGCTCATCCGCGAGGGCCGCTCGGTCGCCGAACTGGCGGACCACGTCGTACGTGTGGTCGGCGACGTACGGGAAGGCGACGACCGGCGCTTCGGCGCCGCAGTGACCGACAGGCCGAGTTGGCTCGTCGACGACCTGCTCGGCGACTCCGGATTCGTCGGGCGGCGCAAGGAACTCTGGGCCCTGCACGACGCGCTGCGGGAGCCCGGCGGAACCGCGGACGGCGGCGCACCCGTCGTCTCCGTACGAGGACTGGGAGGCTCGGGCAAGAGCACCCTGTGCAAGCAGTACGGCCGTTGGGCGGCGCAGGACCACCCCGGCGGTGTCTTCGTCGTCGAGCTGTCCGGCAGCGACCCCCTGGGCCGGCACGACTCCGGTGCCGTACAGGCCGCCTTCCACACGGCGCTGCGGCGTATCGCGGCGCGCCTCTCCCTGCCCGAACACACGGACAGCAGCGCGGAGTTGAGGCTTGCCGTGGGCCGCCGTCTGGAGGAACTGCCGCCCTATCTCTGGATCGTCGACGACCTCCCCACCTTTGTGAGCCTGCGTGAGCACCCGTACCTGCTCGCCCCCGGCCCCAAGGGCCGGACACTCGTCACCACCCGCGGCAGCGTCCACGGCACGAGCCGCACCGAGATCCGCCTGTCCGGCCTGGGCCCGAGACCGGGACTCCGCCTGCTCACCGCACGTCGCGAACCGGCCCGGGAGGACATCGACGAACGCAACGCCGCCCGCGACATCGTGGCGGACCTGCGGGGACACCCGCTCGCACTGCGGATCACCGCCGGGCTGACGACGACGCAGGGATTCACCGGCTACCGCTCCCTCCTCGCGGACCTGCGCGAGGACGCCCGGCCCGCGCTCGAACTCGCGGAACACCTGCGCCACGACCTGCCGGCGGAGACCGCCCGCCCGCTCAGCGGAGTCCTGCTGCGCGCGTTCGACGCCCTGCCCGCCCCCGCGGTCCGCCTACTCACCGCCGCGAGCGTACTCGCCGCGGCGCCCGTCCCGCACGACCTCCTGACGGCCGTACTGCCCGGCGCGGACGGCGCGGACGACGACCCGCACGCCGCCGCGACAGCAGTGACAGAAGGCGTCCGCGCTCTCGACGGCCGAGGACTCGTCGAGGAGACCCAGGACGTCTCCGGCGCCACCTACCTCGTCCACGCGCTGGTCGCGCGCGCGGCACGCGTCCTGCTGCGCGACGGAACGCGACGACAGGCCTCCCACCGGGCCGTGCGCGCGCTGGCCGACCTGCTCGACCGGACAGGAACCGACGCCGCGTCGAGGCTCCGTACGCTCGGCCTGCTGGCACACGTCCAGGCCGCGGCGAACCTGGCGGCCTCCGAAGGCTGGGGCGTCGACCACGGCCAGTGGTCCCTCGTCGCGCGGTCCGGACAGCTGCGCTCGGAACTGGGCGACAGCGCGGGCGCCGTCGACGACTTCCGGGCTCTGTACGCCTCGTGCCGCGACTCGCCGCTCTGCGACCCGTACACCACGCTGTGCGCGCTGGTCGGGCTCGGCGCCGTACTGCAGGAGAACGGAGCACTCACCCAGGCGCGCGAACTCCAGGAGCAGGCCGTCGAGGAACTCGACGCCCTGCACGGCCGCGACCGGTTCGACCGACCCCACCCCGACACCCTGTGGGCGATGAACAACCTCGCCAACACCCACCAGGCACTCGGCGATCACCGGACGGCCCGGGCACTGCTGCGGGAGACCTGCCACGGCTGGCACGGACGCCACGGCCCGTCCGCCCGGGAAACCCTGACGGCTCTGAACAACCTGGCCATAGCGGTCGGCCGGGGACCCGGCCGGTACGCGGCACCCACCGCGCTGCGCATCGCCACCTTCGCCCACGAACGATGGACCAACACGGCCGGACCTGACGCCCGGGGCACGGTGGACAGCCTGTTCAGCATCGGCGCCAACCACCTGCGCATCGGTGACACCGCGGCGGCGCTCACCGCGTTCGAGGAGGTCTGGCGGCGACGCAGGGCCCACCTGGGCGACGACCACCCCGACACACTCGACGCACGCGAGAACATCATCACCGCACGCAGGAGGACCGACTCGTGACCGCTGCTCCCGACGACTGGAGCCACTACGCCCTCTACGCCGACCGGCTGCGCGTGCAGGGGCCCGATCAGCCGGCCACCGTGACGACCCTGTGGGCCCTGCTGCACGGAGGCCTCACCGACCTGCCCGCGCCGGAGGGCGCCGGCGCTGCCGTCGGCGAGCCGAGCGACCTGCCCGACGGCGTCGCCCCCGAAGACGTACATCTGGAAGGCGATCACGACGAACTGCTTGCCGAACTCCTGGTCGCCGCGGTCGACTTCCAGGGGCGGCAGGTCGCGCGGTACGGCCCGGACGCCCCCGAGACGCTGCGCGCGACCCTGGGCCTCGCCCACGCGATGGCCGCGGCCGACCAGTACGAAGGGCAGCGCGACGACGCCCTGGTCCTGGCGCAGGACGCCCGGGAGGGCATCGACGAATGGGCGGTACGGTCACCCGAGACCATCGGCGCCCGGGACCAGGAGGTCGCCCGGATCCTGCACCACTGGATCCTCGACCTGTTGGGCGAGGACCCCACCTATTGAACCGGGCCGCCCGTCGCCCGAGCCGGGCCGCCCGTCGCCCGAGCCGGGCCGCCCGTCGCCCGAGCCGGGCCGCCCGTCGCCGAGGCCGGCCAGTTGCGCGGCCACAGCGCCGGCGTCCGGCGCGCCCAGCGACGTGAACAGCTCCAGCGACGCCTGCCACCGGTCACGGGCCGCGTCGACCCGCCCCGCGGCGGCGTCCAGGAAGCCGAGCTGCCGCAGGGCCCGCGCCTCCTCGTACCGGCTTCCGGCCCTGCGGCCGAACTCGATGGCCTGCTCGTAGGCCCGGGTGGCCGACACCTCGTCGCCTCCCCGCTGCCGGGCCAGACCGAGCGTGTACGCGGACTGGGCGATGTCGAGGTCCAGGCCCAGCGCGGAGAACAGGGTCGTCGCCTCGGTCGCGTGACCCGTCGCGTCGGCGGTGCGACCCAGCTCGGTCTCGGTCTTGGCCATGCTGCGCAGGGTGATGCCGACCTTCCGCGTCGCCCCGGTCCTGCGATAGACGTCCAGGGCACGCAGCTGAAGGTCCAGCGCCTCGGTGTGCGCGCCCTGACGCCGGTGGAGCGAGGCGAGGTTGGCCAGGGAATCACTGAGGCCGTGCTCGTCGCCGAGTTCCGCGAACCGGTCGTGCGCCAGCCGGTACTGCCGGGCCGCCTCCGCCGTGCGGCCCGCCTCCAGCAGCGCACGCCCGAGGTTGTTGCGCGTCATCGCCTCGGCGCGGCGGTCGCCGATGCGTGCACACCCGGCCAACGCCAGGTAGTGACTCTCCGACCAGCCGTCCAGGTGTTTGGCCAGGTAGAAGTAGTCCCGCAGGGTGTAGGCCAGCTGCCAACGGCGTACGTCGAAGACGGGGTCGTCCAGCCGGCACAGCGCCACCAGGGTGCGCCACTCGGCGTCCATCCAGCGCAACGCGTCGGCCCTGCTCGCCATCGGCGGCTCGACCGGGATCGGACGCCCGCCGGTCGCCAGGGCGAAGCGGTGGCGGTACGGCATGATGACGCGTCCGGCCCTGTCCGCCATGGACAGGTAGTAGTCGTACAGGCCGCCGAGCGGGTGCGGGTGCGGCTGCGGGTTCGGGTTCGGGTGTACGTGCGTCTGCGGGGCGTGCGTCGGCGGGTCGGCAGCCGTGTGCAGTTCGCGACCGTAGGAGCGCAGCAGGTCGTGCATCGTGAACCGGTCCCCGCCCGTGTCGTCCACGAGGTGCGAGTCGGACAGCCGGCGCAGCAGACGGACCGCCTCGGCGCCCGACGTCCCGAGCAGCGCCGTGGCCGAGGGGAGGTCGAACGTGTCGCCGGGGTGCAGCGCGAGGAGCGCGAAGGCGCCGCGTACGGCCGCAGGCAGGTCCCGGTAGGACCACGAGAACACACCGCGCAGGGTGGAGCGGGTGTCGTCGTCCGCGTCGAAGAGGTCGAGCCCCGTGCCGATGCCGTCCAGCTCGCCGACAAGCGAGGCGATGCTCCGGGCGGGACGCGCGGCGACCCGCTGCGCCGCGATGCGCAGAGCCAGCGGCAGGCCCGCGCAGTGGGCCGCGAGCCGGCCGACGCTCTCCTCCTCGACGGCGGCCCGCTCCCCGATCGCGGCGTTGAGCAGCGCCCGGCTCTCGGCGTCGCCGAGCACGCCGAGTGCCACGGTCCGTACCGCGTGGTGCACACCCAGTCCGCTCAGCTTCCGTCGGCTGGTGACCACCACGGCGCAGGTGGCGGAGCCGGGCAGGAGGGGGCGGACCTGGTCGGTGGAGGAGGCGTTGTCGAGGACGACGAGCACCCGGCGACCGCTCAGTGCCGTACGGAAGGTGGCCGCCCTTTCCTCCAACGGTCCGCTCTCGGCGGCGAGCGACCGCCCCAGAGCGCGCAGGAAACCGCTGAGAACGGTGAGCGGGGAGAGCGGTTCGTCCGGGCCGAAACCCCTCAGGTCCACATAGAGCTGGCCGTCCGGGAAGTGGAGGGCGGCCCGGTGCCCCCAGAACACGGCGAGCGTGGTCTTGCCCGTGGCGGCGGCGCCGGAGAGCAGCACGATTCTCGGCTGCCCGGCCGTGGGTGGCCGGAGCAGGCTTCCCAGTTCGTCCAGTTCCGCGGCGCGCCCCACGAACAGGCCCCCGCTCACCGGAAGCTGGCGGGGCGTCTCCGCTCCCGGCACGCTGCCGGTCGTCACCTGGACACCGCCGTCGATACGGCCTGCCTGGACCACCACGCCGACGGAGGCGCCGGCGACCGCGTTGGCGACCTCATACCGTTGAGCGGTGTGCGGGGGACGGTCCGAGTGATCGGTCATGCGGTTCCCCCTCGGCACCCGCTCGCGTATCGCCTCCTTTCCGAGAGTAACCACCAGTGGCCTCGGCGGACACCGGGCCTCGACGCACGTGGTCACGCCGGTTCGGGTTGGGGGTCGGGCTGTGGTTTCGGCTGCCGCGCCGGTGCGGTGCTCGCTTCCCGCGGGGCGATGGTCCCCGCGTAGCCGTAGACCACCGCGGCCATCGCCAGCAGGAGCAGGGGGCCGAACACCCACGGATACGTCGCCATCTCCACCGGCAGATAGCGATAGGACACCAGGAGAGTGGCGAAGACGGCTGCGCCGGACACGACCAGCCGGGTCCCCGCTCGGTCCCAGCCATGGTCGAACAGGCGCAGAGCCGCCTCCACGGTGAGGGTGAACACCACACCGGCGATGAGATCCACGCCGTAGTGATAGCCGAATCCCAGCGTCGCGCAGAGCGTGGCCACCAGCCAGAACGTGCCGGCGTAGCGCAGCGTCCGCGGGCCCTTCCGGGAGTGGATGAAGATCGCGGTGGCCCACGCCGTGTGCAGGCTGGGCATGCAGTTCCGCGGGGTGATCGCGTCGAACGGCACGGGGTGCGGGACGCCGACCGGCGGCGGTGTCTGCGGCCAGAGGTCGGCCACCGCCCATTGTTCGCTGGGCGGCGTCGGCGACCACATGCTGACTGCCGCCCAGTGCTCGGCGCCGGTGCCGTACGCGAAGACCGGTCCGACCACCGGGAAGATCATGTAGATGGCGGGTCCGAGAAGGCCGATCACCAGAAAGGTGCGCACCAGATGGTGGCCCGGGAAGCGGCGCTCGACGGCCACATGCCGCAGTTGGTACAGCGCGACGACGACCGCGGCCACCGCGAGCTGACCGTAGACGATGTCGAGGAAGTTGAAGCCGATCGGGCCGGTGGCCGTGACCAGCCGGCCCGCCAGCCACGACGGGTTGCCCAGCGCGTGATCGGCGGTTGCCACGTACTGGTCGAGCACCATCGGGCGCGTCTTGGACGTGATGAGAAGCCAGGTGTCGCCGGTTTTGCGGCCGGTCACCAGCACCAGGCCCAGCCCGACCCCCTTCAGCAGCAGGACGCGTTCACGGCCGGTACGGCGAGTGACGGCGATGACCGCACAGCCCAGCATCACCCACAGGGCACCGTTGCCGAAGGGGTGGCCGTCGGCCACGTCCGCGTCGACCGCCCACCGGACCACCAGGAGGACGAGGTCGACACCGATCGCGGCACCGACCGCGACGAACCGTTGCCGCCAGGTGAGCACCACCATCATCAACGCCATGCCGGCGTACAGCAGAAAGCCTGATCGGGGAGCGAACACCACCTCCCGCGCCTGACTGGTGATCGGCCCCGGCAGACCGTACCGACGTGCGGCGATCTCCAGCGCGACGAGGAACCCGAGGGCCACGACACCCGCCACGCCCCAGAGTCGCCCCCGCGGACGACGCCACACGGAGATCAGGATTCTTCGGTCTATTCGCGCTATTCGCGGAGAACCCTGCGCTGGCACCTGTCTCAACTTCCCGCCAATGTCCACTGTGTCGCGTCGAGCCCCGGGTGGGTGTCGCTCGCCTTCCGTCGGGGCCGGTTTCCCCTCACGAAGAGCGAAGAGTAGAACACCCTGCGGGGAAGACGGAAAGATCGCTGTCCGGGTTCCGTCTTGTTCCCGGCACGGCACGGGAGCGGGTCGGAACGGGTTCACGGGTACGACCGGGTGCCGTGGCTGCCCGGCAGGCTCGTCGTGTGTGAGCGGGCAGCGGGCCGCGGGACCGTCCGGTGCGACGGGCGGGACGCTTCGCGGCGCGGGCCAGGTCGTACAGGTGGGCGCGTTCGGCGTCGTCGAGCTGGAGCGCGTTCGCGACGGCGTCGAGGACTTCCTCCGAGGCTCCGGCGAGGTGGCCCCGTTCCAGGCGGACGTAGTAGTCGATGCTGACGCCGGCGTCGGCTGCCGCCGTAGGCGGGGCAGGCCCGCCTGCCGCGGGGTGATTTTCGCGCGGCGGGAGGCCAGGAATAGGCCTTGGCTCTTGTGCCCCGCGGACGGACCAGCGAGAGGAACCTTCATGACTGAGCAGGCACAGCAGATCGGTGGCGGACGCCGGACGATCGGAGACTTCGCTCCAAAATTCGCCGAACTCACCGACGACGTCCTGTCCGAGGACGTGTGGAACCGCACGGAACTGGTTGCCCGCGACCGCAGCCTGATCACCGTCGCCGGCGGCGGCGACCACCTTTCGCTGTTCGCCTCCTGGGCGGCCGGCCAGGACAGCAACGACCGCGACCGGGCCCTTCGACGCGGCACACCGCACCGCCCACACGCCGGGACCGATTCCCGAAGAAGCGGGGAGCGGGCGGGTTGTCGAGCTGCAAGTAGCCATTGGAACGGTCATCCGAGGCCTCCCCGGTCTCGAACTCGCAGGCCCGGTGCAGGAACTCACATGGACCAGCGGAAGCCGGGTCTGCAGCCTTTCGCGACTCCCCGGCACTTGGTGGTGCGGCGCTGGGCTGTGCGTTGGCCGTGAAGGCGCACGTTGAATACCGTGCAGGTCAGAGAGGGTTGGTGGCCACGAACGAACTGTCCTGCCGGAAGAGGTCGGTGCCGTCCGACGGGTCCACGCGGAGCTGGTAGTCGTAGTGGCGCAGGTAGTAGCCGGGGTAGTTGTACGACTCCAGCCGTACGGAGCCACTGGCGCTGCCCGTCCGGGCGACGAAGGTCGCGTCCCTCGCGAACGTGGACGTGCCGTCGTTCGCGTCGAAGCGGCCCCGGAAGTTCCAGTGCCGAAGGTAGCCGCCGGCCGCGTTGCGGAAGGAGAAGCCGTTTCCGTCGGCGAGGCCCGCCACGACGGTGAACGTGGACGCCTGCTTCTCCGCGGCCGTGCTGGACGCCGTCACCACAGGGAGGTTGAGCAGGCCGGACTGGTCCTGCCAGTAGCGGGTGGTGAAGTTGCCCGACCGGAGCGAGCGGGTGACGCCCGTCGGCAGGCTCACCCCACCGGAGACCGTCTCCTTGACCACGGTGAAGTGGCGCGCGGTGCCGGAGATGCCCGGCAGCGCCCTGGGCGCGCTCCAGGTGGTGAAGCTGTCGTAACTGTCGCTGCAGTAGTAACTGCCGTCGCCGTATCCGTCGAAGAAGATCCGCCACGCGCCGTTGTCGAGCTGTATCAGCGCCGCGCCCTCCCGGGTGCCGCCCCAGCCCGCCCAGTTTCCGGTCCGGCTGATGGTGTAGGGCCCGGTGAGCGCGGTGGCCGTGGCGTACTCGATGTACTTCGACGTCTCGTTCTTCGTGAAGGCGTGGTACGTCGAGCCGGTCCTCACCACGAACGTGTCGATGTGGTTGGCGCCGATGCCGGACAGTGCGACGGGCGAACTCCACGTGGTGAGCGCCGAGTTCGTCGCCCTCAGCCGATACGGAGTGAAGATCCACTCGTCGTCGGCGGTCGAGCAGGACACCAGGATGTGCACGCTGCCGTCGCTGTCGACGAACCACTCGGGCGCCCAGGCACGCGACAGGTTCGCGATGGGGACCGTGTAGTCGTACAGGAACGTCCAGTTGGCCCGGTCCGGACTGCGGGCGAAGCCGATGGTGGTGCTGGTGTCCTGCCAGGTGTGCGTGGTGTAGGTGATGTAGTAGTAGCCGTCGGTGTGCTTGAGGATGCTGGCGTCCCGGATCCGGCCCGCGGGCGGGGTGTACGCGGACGCCTTGAGGAGCCGGAAGTCCGTGGCGTCGTCGGACTGGTAGACGTTCACGGTGCCGTCGTTGCTGTTGAGGAACGGCACGATGGTGTAGCGGGTGGCGGAACCGCTGGGCGGCGCGGCCGCCGCGGCCGCACCGAGCAGGCCCGGCAGTCCGCCCACGGCGAGGGCCGAGACGGGCAGCGCGGCCATCGCCCGCAACAGACTCCGGCGCGAGGGCGCGAAGGGTGCGACAGGCGCGAAGGGCCGGAACGCGCCGGGCGCGTCCGGCGTGGCAGTGGAATCGACGGGGCTGTCAGGCGTGGTCATGTGCGGCTCTCCTCGGTGGTGGGGTCCTGCGCTGCGTGTTCCTGTGTGGCGTGTTCGTGCTGCGTGTTCATGTGCTGCGCGCCGGGTGCGTGCTGTCCCGGCACACCCGTCCCGCTGGTCGATATTTCGTACAAGGTTCGACGAGCCGGTCAGAACGTAGATTGTCGTCGTGGCCACGTCAACGACTTCGACGTGCTCGACCCGAGGTGAGTCGCTTATGTCCCCTGTGGGTTTGGCGTCGCGGCGTCCGGCTACCCGGACCGTGTGTCAGTAACAGAGCTTCAGGAACTCGTTCGTTTCCTTGAGGACCGGTTCGCCTGCGCGCAGGCATGCACCGAATGTGCGCGGGCGTGTGCCCTGCGTGCGAGCCTCGCCGATCTCGACGGCCCCGCGGACCAGCAACTGATCCGGCGCAAGGGCATCCTGTGTGCGGAGGTCTGCGACACGACGTGCCGTCTTCTGGCGGAACAGGTCACGGAGTCCGAGGACGTGATGCGGACCCAGGTCGAGTGGTGCCGCGCCGTCTGCCTCGAAACCGCCGACGTCTTCGACCTTGGCCGTGACGGTGGCCGCGACCGCGACCGCGGCCTCGGTGCCGGTCCCGGTCTCGGCCCCGAAGCCCAGGTCGAGGCCCACGTCGGGGCGGAGGCAGGGGTGGAGGCAGG
>NZ_LIPP01000236.1 GCF_001418335.1 Streptomyces aurantiacus
CTCGACCATCTCGACCATCTCGACCATCTCGACGAGGAGCAACGACATGACCGCCCAGACCGACACCCCTGGCTCCGTCACCACCGTCTACCAGGTGAGCGGGATGAGCTGCGGACACTGTGAAGGCTCGGTCTCCAGTGAGATCTCCGAGCTCGCCGGCGTCACCTCGGTGAAGGCGGTCGCCGCCACCGGCGAGGTGACCGTGGTGTCCGCCGCGGCACTCGACGAGGAGGCGGTACGCGCCGCCGTCGACGAGGCCGGCTTCGAGCTCGCCGGCAAGGCCTGACACCCGTCTTCCACGTCTTTCCTCCCATCACACCGGGCCGTACCGACCAGCTGATACTGGCTCCGTACGGCCCGGTTCGTTCCCTGGAGCACGGACATGACCACCAGCACCAACGCAGCGACCGCTCCGGCCACACCGCCCGACGCGACCGGCTCGACCGACGCGCCGACGCAGGTCCAGCTGACCATCGGCGGGATGACCTGCGCCTCCTGCGCTGCCCGGGTCGAGAAGAAGCTCAACCGCATGGACGGCGTCACCGCCACGGTGAACTACGCGACGGAGAAGGCGAAGGTCTCGTACGCGGACGGGGTGCGGGTCGCCGACCTGATCGCCACCGTGGTCAAGACGGGCTACACAGCCGAGGAACCCCCGCCACCGCCACAGCCCCCGACGGCCTCCGCCGACGCGAGTTCCACCGCCAGTGGCCGCCCGGCCGCCGAGCAGCCCGACCCCGAGCTGGCCTCGCTGCGCGAACGCTTCGTCGTCTCCGTGCTCCTCGCCGCCCCCGTCGTCCTGCTGTCGATGGTTCCGGCGCTCCAGTTCGACAACTGGCAGTGGCTCGCGCTGACACTCGCCGCGCCGGTCGTCGTCTGGGGCGGGCTGCCCTTCCACCGGGCCGCGTACACGAACGCCCGGCACGGCGCCGCCACCATGGACACGCTGGTCTCGACCGGCACGCTGGCCGCGTTCGGCTGGTCCCTGTGGGCGCTGTTCGGGGGCGACGCGGGAATGGAGGGCATGCGGGACGAGGGCTTCTCCTTCACCGTCTCCCGTGAGCAGGGCTCCTCGGCGATATACCTCGAAGTCGCCGCCGGGGTCGTGGCCCTCATCCTCCTCGGGCGCTATCTGGAGGCCCGCTCCAAGCGCCGTGCGGGCGCCGCCCTGCGCTCCCTGATGGAACTGGGCGCCAAGGACGTCTCCGTCGTACGGGACGGCCGTGAGGTCCGCGTGCCGGTGGGCGCGCTGGCCGTGGGCGACCGTTTCGTCGTACGGCCCGGCGAGACGGTCGCCACCGACGGCACCGTCGTCGAGGGCACCTCGGCCGTCGACGCGTCGATGCTGACCGGCGAGTCGGTACCGGTGGACGTGACCGTGGGCTCTGCCGTCACCGGCGCGACCGTGAACGCCGGCGGGCGGCTGCTCGTCGAGGCGACCCGGGTCGGCACCGACACCCAGCTCGCCCGGATGGCGCGGCTCGTGGAGGACGCGCAGAACGGCAAGGCGCAGGTGCAGCGGCTCGCCGACCGGGTCTCCGGAATATTCGTACCCGTCGTGCTGCTGCTCGCAGTCGCCACCTTCGGGGTCTGGCTCGGCGTCACCGGTGACACGGCCGCCGCGTTCACCGCGGCCGTCGCCGTGCTGATCATCGCCTGCCCGTGCGCCCTGGGCCTGGCCACCCCGACCGCCCTCATGGTCGGCACCGGCCGCGGCGCCCAGCTCGGCATCCTCATCAAGGGCCCCGAGGTCCTGGAGTCCACCCGCCGCGTCGACACGATCGTCCTGGACAAGACCGGCACGGTGACGACCGGCCGCATGAACCTCCAGGAGGTCTACGTGGCCGACGGCGCCGACGAGACGCAGCTGCTGCGGTTCGCGGGCGCCCTGGAGCACGCCTCGGAGCATCCGATCGCCCGGGCCGTCGCGGCGGGCGCCGAGGAGCGGACCGGGGCCCTGCCGGCCGTGGACGGCTTCGAGAACGTCCCCGGGCTCGGCGTCCGCGGCACGGTCGAGGGCCACGCGGTGCTCGTGGGGCGGGTCCGCCTGCTGGAAGAGGCCGGGATCGCGCTGCCCGACGAGCTGGCCGCGCTCAGGACCCGGGCCGAGGAGGAGGGCCGTACCGCCGTGGCCGTCGCCTGGGACGGGGCGCCGCGCGGTGTCGTCACCGTCGCCGACGCGGTCAAGGAGACCAGCGCGGAGGCCGTCCGCGCGCTGCGCGCCCTGGGGCTCACACCGATGCTGCTGACCGGGGACAACCGGACCGTCGCCGAGTCCGTCGCCCGCTCCGTCGGCATCGACTCCGCCGACGTGATCGCCGAGGTGCTGCCCGAGGGCAAGGTCGACGTGATCAGCCGGCTGCGGGCCGAGGGGCGGGCCGTGGCGATGGTCGGCGACGGCGTCAACGACGCGGCCGCGCTCGCCACCGCCGACCTCGGCCTGGCGATGGGCACCGGGACGGACGCGGCGATCGAGGCGAGCGACCTGACCCTCGTACGGGGGGACCTGCGGGTGGCCGCGGACGCGATCCGGCTGTCGCGCAAGACCCTCTCCACGATCAAGGGAAACCTCGTGTGGGCCTTCGGCTACAACGTGGCGGCCCTGCCGCTCGCCGCGGCGGGATTGCTGAACCCGATGATCGCGGGCGCCGCCATGGCGTTCTCCTCCGTGTTCGTGGTGACGAACAGCCTTCGCCTCAGGGCATTTTCATGACGAAGAGGTAGGACTCCCCTAGAGTCCGGCACACCTCTTCACATAAGCTCTTCACACGGCGCGCGCATCTTCCTTACGCTGGAGCGCCAGCAGTAATATCGGGGCTCTTGTGCATCTTCAGGACATATGCAAGAGACACAGATCACAGTGATGCGAACGTAACCATCGAAGGGGTTCGTGAGTCTAGATTGACGATGCCAGAGACGTCTTGGGGGGCGTTTCTGACATCTGAGGACGTCTTGGGGGATGTTCTCGGAATTGCGTTGCCGGGACACGTACAGCGGGGAGCTTTGAGCGGCCCTCCCGTACGTACGGGTCCCGGCAGACCGCAGGGCGGTACGCACGAGTAATACGTAGGGTGGACACGCAAGGCACGCAGGGTCAGCACCTAAGATCCAGCACGCACCAGCACGCAGGATCAGTACGCAGATTTTTGCTCGTTTTGCTCGCAGCGATTCAGGCGCTGCCTTCAGACGCCCGGCCGGATCCCGTGGGGGGAATCCGCACCGGGACATGGGAAGGCGCCCCGACTCCGGCCCGTGGGGGGACCGGCAGCGGGGCGCCTTCCTTCTTGTTTTTTTAGGCTCGGTTCGCCTCCGGGGCGCAAAAGCCTGTGCCGAGACCGCGACCGTGCTCGACCCTCCTTCGTCGGGCCTCCGCGCGCTCACGGTCTCGGCACAGGCGCGCCCCTTCGGCTCACTCGCCGTAGGGCGCCGTTGCTACCGCTGCTCGACCGGGATGAAGTCCCGCTCGACCACGCCCGTGTAGATCTGGCGCGGGCGCCCGATGCGGGAGCCGGGCTCCTTGATCATCTCGTGCCACTGAGCGATCCAGCCCGGCAGCCGGCCGAGGGCGAACAGGACCGTGAACATCTCGGTCGGGAAGCCCATCGCCCGGTAGATCAGACCCGTGTAGAAGTCCACGTTCGGGTAGAGGTTGCGCGAGATGAAGTAGTCGTCGGAGAGCGCGTGCTCCTCCAGCTTGAGCGCGATGTCCAGGAGCTCGTCGGACTTGCCGAGGGCCGAGAGGACGTCGTGCGCGGCCGACTTGATGATCTTGGCGCGCGGGTCGAAGGACTTGTACACCCGGTGGCCGAAGCCCATCAGGCGGACGCCGTCCTCCTTGTTCTTCACCTTGCGGATGAAGGAGTCGACGTCGCCGCCGTTGGCCTTGATGCCTTCGAGCATCTCCAGGACCGACTGGTTGGCGCCGCCGTGCAGGGGGCCCCAGAGGGCGCTGATGCCGGCGGAGATCGAGGCGAACATGTTCGCCTGCGACGAGCCCACCAGACGGACGGTGGAGGTCGAACAGTTCTGCTCGTGGTCCGCGTGCAGGATGAGCAACTTGTCGAGCGCGGAGACGACGACCGGGTCGAGGTCGTACTCCTGCGCCGGGACCGAGAAGGTCATGCGCAGGAAGTTCTCGACGTAGCCGAGGTCGTTGCGCGGGTAGACGAACGGGTGGCCGATCGACTTCTTGTACGCGTACGCCGCGATCGTCGGCAGCTTAGCGAGCAGCCGGATCGTCGAGAGGTGGCGCTGCTGCTCGTCGAACGGGTTGTGGCTGTCCTGGTAGAACGTCGACAGCGCGGAGACCACCGACGACAGCATGGCCATCGGGTGGGCGTCACGGGGGAAGCCCTGGAAGAACCGCTTGACGTCCTCGTGCAGCAGGGTGTGCTGCGTGATCTCGGTCTGGAAGGTGGAGAGCTCGTCGACCGTGGGCAGCTCGCCGTTGATCAGCAGGGAGGCCACCTCAAGGAAGGTGGAGCTCTCGGCAAGCTGTTCGATCGGGTAGCCGCGATAGCGGAGGATGCCCTGCTCACCGTCGAGATAGGTGATGGCGGATTTATAGGCGGCGGTGTTCCCGTATCCGCTGTCCAGCGTCACCAGACCGGTCTGGGCGCGGAGCTTCCCGATGTCGAAGCCCTTGTCGCCGACGGTGCTGTCGATCACCGGGTAGGTGTACTCGCCGTCGCCGTACCGCAGTACTACAGAGTTGTCGCTCACGTCATCCCTCACCGACGTTGTGCCTCTTCTTCGAGGTGCCCTGACTGTCTCTACCATCCCCCATTTGGCGCAGGAGAGTGCACTCGGGGTCGACCATTAGGCCTATTGGCGGCACTCAGTGCCGCCAATCTAGTCATCCTGCCCGTTCCCCCGGCCTTCCGAAAGTGCCGTGTGACGTTTCCGACTCATTTGATCGATCATTTTTTACCTGCGGCCCGGTGAGGCGTGCCTCACGGCCCGGTGAGGCTTCCCCCGCCCCCGCCCTCAAGGAGGTCAGTCCGGGAGACGGCCGCCGGCCAGCCGGAAGTCCAGGGCCGTGCACCGGCGCCCGGCGGACACCGTACGGACCGCCTGGCCGATGGCCTTCCGCGAACCGACCAGCACCACCAGCTTCTTCGCGCGGGTGACCGCCGTATACAGAAGGTTGCGCTGGAGCATCATCCAGGCCCCCGTGGTGACCGGGATGACGACCGCCGGATACTCGCTGCCCTGGGAGCGGTGGATCGTCACCGCGTACGCGTGCGCCAGCTCGTCCAGTTCGTCGAACTCGTACGGAACCTCCTCGTCCTCGTCCGTCAGGACCGTGAGGCGCTGGTCGTCGAGGTTCAGGGAAGTCACCACTCCCACCGTGCCGTTGAAGACGCCGTTCTCGCCCTTCTCGTAGTTGTTGCGGATCTGGGTGACCTTGTCGCCGACGCGGAAGACCCGGCCGCCGAACCGCTTCTCGGCGAGGTCGGGGCGGGCCGGGGTGATGGCCTGCTGGAGCAGGCCGTTGAGGGCGCCGGCGCCCGCCGGGCCGCGGTGCATCGGGGCCAGCACCTGGACGTCACGTCGGGGGTCGAGCCCGAACTTGGCGGGAACACGCCGTGCCGCCACGTCCACGGTGAGCCGGCCCGCCTCCTCCGTGTCGTCCTCCACGAAGAGGAAGAAGTCCTTCAGCTTGTCCGTCACCGGCTGCTGACCCGCATTGATCCGGTGGGCGTTCGTCACCACACCCGACTGCTGGGCCTGCCGGAAGACCTTGGTGAGCCGCACCGCCGGGACGGGGCCGCGCTCGGCGAGCAGGTCGCGCAGCACCTCGCCCGCGCCGACGCTGGGCAGTTGGTCGACATCCCCCACGAAGAGCAGGTGCGCGCCCGGCGGCACCGCCTTGACCAGCTTGTTGGCGAGCAGCAGGTCCAGCATCGACGCCTCGTCCACGACCACCAGGTCGGCGTCCAGCGGACGGTCCTTGTCGTACGCCGCGTCGCCGCCCGGCCGCAGCTCAAGGAGCCGGTGCACGGTCGAGGCCGCCGCGCCGGTGAGCTCGGCGAGGCGCTTGGCGGCCCGGCCCGTCGGCGCGGCGAGGACCACCTTCGCCTTCTTCGCGCGGGCCAGCTCCACGATCGAGCGGACCGTGAAGGACTTGCCGCAGCCGGGCCCGCCCGTGAGCACCGCGACCTTCTCGGTGAGGGCGAGCCGCACGGCCTGCTCCTGCTCGGGGGCCAGCTCCGTCCCCGTACGGCCCTTGAGCCAGGCCAGTGCCTTGTCCCAGGCCACGTCCCGGAACCCGGGCATCCGGTCCTCGTCGGTGCGCAGGAGACGCGACAGCTGGGCGGACAGGGACAGTTCGGCCCGGTGGAAGGGGACGAGGTAGATGGCTGTCACCGGGTCCCCGCCGTCGAGGCCCGGTACCCGTTCACGTACGACGCCGGGGTCCTCGCCCTCCTCCGGCGGAGCCGCCAGTTCCGCCAGGCACTCGATGACCAGGCCCGTGTCCACCTGGAGCAGCTTCACCGCGTCCGCGATCAGCCGCTCCTCCGGGAGGAAGCAGTGGCCCTGGTCGCTGGACTGCGAAAGGGCGTACTGGAGACCGGCCTTGACGCGCTCCGGGCTGTCGTGCGGGATGCCCACGGACTGGGCGATCTTGTCGGCGGTGAGGAAGCCGATGCCCCAGACGTCGGACGCGAGGCGGTAGGGCTGGTTCTTGACGACCGAGATCGACGCGTCCCCGTACTTCTTGTAGATGCGCACCGCGATGGACGTGGACACCTCGACGGTCTGGAGGAAGAGCATGACCTCTTTGATCGCCTTCTGCTCCTCCCAGGCCTCGGCGATCTTCTTGGTGCGCTTGGGGCCGAGTCCGGGCACCTCGATGAGCCGCTTGGGCTCCTCCTCGATGATGTCCAGCGTGTCCAGCCCGAAGTGCTGCGTGATGCGGTCGGCGAAGACCGGGCCGATGCCCTTGACCAGCCCGGAACCGAGGTAGCGGCGGATGCCCTGGACCGTGGCGGGCAGCACCGTCGTGTAGTTCTCGACGGTGAACTGTTTTCCGTACTGCTGGTGGGAGCCCCAACGGCCCTCCATCCGCAGCGACTCGCCCACCTGGGCGCCGAGCAGCGAGCCGACGACCGTGAGGAGATCACCGCCGCCGCGGCCGGTGTCGACCCGGGCGACGGTGTAGCCGTTCTCCTCGTTGGCGTACGTGATCCGCTCCAGCACGCCTTCCAGAACGGCCAGGTTCCGCTCCCCGCCTGCCGCCGGCGCCCCCGCGCGCATCCCCGTCTGATTGGACATGATCCGACGCTACCGCGCGGGTCTGACACCGACGCGTGAGGATACGAGGTAGGGGGACACGAGGTAGGGAGATACGGGGTATCGGGCGGGCAGTCCCTCCGGTCTCCGCCGGGGCATGCCCGTTGCCTCAGCGGGCAACGGGCAGCGGGCATGCCGTCCGACGCCGGCGGACCAGACAGTGGATCAGGCAGTGGGTCAGGCAGTGGATCAGCGGCGGCGGCGTCCCGGCTCCGCGGTCACCACGTCATAGCCCGGGTCGGCCGACGACTGCCCGCCGCCGTAGCCGCCGCCATAGGTCCCGTAGGGGCCATAGGGGTCGGCCGACGACTGGCCACGGGGTTCGGCCGTGACGACGATCGCGCCGCCGTAGGAGTCCGACGCGTAGGAGCCGCCCCCGGCCGGCGGGCCTGCGTAGTCCATCTCGGGCGACGCCGACCTGCGGTTCTGCTCATAGGGGGCGCCGACCCATTGAGGGCCGTAGCGGTCCATGTACTTGCTCTCGCTCTTGGATGCCCGCTTGCCGCCGTTGCACTGCCTGCACAGGCAGCGGAGGTTGCTCGGGTCGCTCGCCGCGTTCCTGGCATCGTCCCAGCTGATCGCCGTGACGTCGCGGTAGATGCCATCCCCCACTGGCACGGTCCATTCCATGGGGTCCACCGAACGGTGCACGTAGGCGAGGATGCCCTCGACGTGGTCGATCTCGTACCAGTTGTCCTCCTTGGCCTTCTTGGAATCCCCCTTGCTGAGAACCATCTCCCCACACTTGTCGCACTCGTATCGAAGAGTGCGGGTTCGTGAGCTGATCTTGGAGTGCGTCGACGCCAGCACCGCGGCCACGGCCCCTTCCGTCCAGGTGAGCTGACTCCGGGTGCCGTCCCAGAGACGCTCGCCGTCCGGTCCGCTGCGCGGTACCGCAACCCGCGCGGCATCCGCCAGAGGGTCCCGTTCGCGCCTGCTGCTGGAGGCACCCGCGCGGGTCCGCCCGTGGGTGCGGGGCGCCGACTCGTTGTCGATACGGTCGCTGTCCCGCTGGGTGTAGGTCCGTTCGGACCGCCGGGCCATACGCTGCACGGGCGCTCCGGCGGCCTGGTCCGCAGCCGGCCCCGTGACGGACGAGACCAGCCGCTGGATGCCGGCGGAGGGCGCACTGGCGTTCTCCATGGCGGCGGCCTGCCGTTCCTCCGGCGAGTGCGGATCCGAGACGCTGACCCCGTTCCCGTTGTCGTTGCCCGAGACGGGGCCCGCTGCCTGCTGGATGGTGTGCGCCACCTCGTGCAGCACCTTCGGGCGCGTCATGGCGCCGTCGAAGACCATGTGGTTCCTGGAGGTGTACGCCTCGGCGCCGACCTCCCGAGCCGACTGCCGGGCCTGTGCGTCGGTGTGCACCCGCAGGTGCGACAGGTCCACGCCGTAGACCGACTCGGCCACCGCACGCATCGGGCCGTCGAAACGCTGACCAGGCGTATTGACGACATCCGTGACGGACGAGCGGCGCTGCACGGATGCGTCCTCCACGGATGAGCGTTGTACCGCCGAGCGCTGCGCGGACGGCGTGTGACCACATCCGCCGCCACACCCTGCGCCGTGCTGTCCCTGCCCCTGCCCCTGACCCTGCTCCCGTGCGAGCCGCTGGACGACAGCGGCGTTGCCCGCCGTGCTCTGGAGTTGCCGTACCTGTACGGCCGTCAGCTGGTCCCCCGCTCCGACAGCCCGCTGAACGGCCGACGCACTCCTGACGACGCGTGCCGGTCTCGACGGGCCATCCAGAGCTTGACCCCGGTCCGACTCTTGCCGCGTGCGCATATGTCCACTCCGCCGATGTCGATGCGGGGTCGCGTGTCGATCCCCTGCTTGCCATGACATGGCATGGACGCCGCCGTGGGAAGAGCCTCAAGGGCAGTCACGTCGCCCTTACGTGCAAGACCACGGTAACCACACCGCTCACTCACGGATCATCCCCGTACACATTCCCGTAACCACGCCCGAACGGCGGCCAGTTCGAATACGGCGGCCAGCGCGAACCGGAGTTCGTGGGCGAAGAACGCGGTCGCTGCCTGGGGTGCGCCATGCGCCACAGGATGCGCTGTGGACACGCATCGACACCTGTCGACTACTCGGCGAGGATGTGCTCTTCAGATCGAGAGCAACCTGCCCATGTCGACTGGTTGACGGGACCGAATGTCGACACTTACCGTGTCGGCGGCGTACGTAACCGGCAGTCCCGCAGCCTCACGGCACCCCAAGACGATCGAGGTCTGCATGAGCAAGAAGAAGCAGCAGAAGAAGCAAAAGGAGAAGGAGAAGAAGGAGGAGAAGAAGCAGGACCGGCTGAACGGGCACCGGGCCCACCGAGCCCCCACACTGCCGCTCCAGGCGTGGGCCCATCGCGAGGGGAAGATCGACATGCGTCCCCTGGAGGAGGCCGACTTCGGTCCGGAGGCGCTCGCCGCCCGCGCCCGGATCGCGGACGCCTTCTACCGGTTCGGCATCGCGCACGACGAGGCCCGTATCGATGTCGTGGTGTCCTGCTTCACCGAGGACACCGTCTTCGAGGTCGCGCAGGGCCGGGCCGAGCCCTTCACCCGGTTCCGCGGCCGGGCCGAACTGTTCGACCGGCTCACCCGTATCGTCGCCGAACAGGGCGACCAACGGCGGCACGTGATCAGCAACGTACTGGTCGACGAACTGGACCTCGCCGCGGGCACCGCCTCTGCGCTGGCGTTCAGCGCTGTCACCGTCGCCGCGGACGGGCTGAGCCTGGGCGCCAGTGTCATCTACACCGCCCGCCTGCGCCGTGAGCGGGACGGCTGCTGGCGGTTCAGCTACTTCTTCATCGGCATGGACTCCTACGCGGGCACCAGGCCCGCGGCGGGCGAGAAGTAACCGCGACCGCACCGCCGCCGTGGGGCCGGTGATTCAGTCGGTCTTGCGCGCCACGCCTCCGTAGAAGCCGATCTCGCCGGACCTGTCCGGCGGCGGGGCGTCCGGGCGCCAGAACGGGACCTGGGTCAAGCCGGGCTCGATCAGTTCGAAGCCGTCGAAGAGCCGCTCGACCTCGGCGCGGGACCGCAGGTTCATGGTGGCGGTCGCGTTGTTGTAGACGGCCTGGGCGTCGCTGCGGTCGGCGAAGTCGCCCGTGGCGTGCGAGAGCACCAGGTAGCTGCCCTTCGGCAGCGCGTCACGCAGAGTGGAGATGATCTGCCCGGGATTCTCCGCCTCGGTGATGAAGTGGAAGATGGCGACCAGGAGTACGGCGACCGGCTCGTCGAAGTCGATGACCCGGCGGACGTCGGGGTGGTCCACGATGGCCTGCGGGTCGCGCAGGTCGGCGAGCACGATGCTGGTGGCGCCGAATTGGCTGAGCAGCGCGTCGGCGTGCGCCTTCACGATCGGGTCGTTGTCGACGTACGCGACACGCACGTCCTGCGCCACTTCCTGAGCGATCTCGTGCACGTTCGGAGAGGTGGGCAGCCCGGTGCCGATGTCGAGGATCTGGCGGACGCCGCTGCCCACGATGTACCGGACGGCACGCCGCAGGAAGGCACGGTTGGCCCGTACGCCTATCCACACCTCGGGGGCGACAGCGGCGAGTTTGTCGGCGGCCTGCTGGTCCGCCTCGTAGTTGTCCTTGCCGCCCAGCAGGTAGTCGTAGATCCGCGCAGGGTGTGGCCTGCTGGTGTCGATCTCCTCGGCACGGAAGCCGTCCTTACCCACGCTGAGCTCCTCTCGACCACCGCCACGGCCTGTGCCTGCGAACGGTTGCGAGCAGCTTCCCATACCAACCTCGGTACGGGCGCCCGCGGTTGCCTGCCCGGCGGCACGACGACGGGCCGCCGGTGCGCCACGAGCGGCTGAGCACTCACTCGCGTACGGCGGCCAGTTCGAACCACACCACCTTCCAACCGGCCTGCCCGGGGAGGGCGATGAGCGGGGGTCAGTGGGCGGATTCCCGGGCGCGGGACATGCGTTGCTCTACGCGGACGGGGCAGTGCCCCGACTCGACACCGTTCAACTGGACTCGGCGCACGGACCGGACTTCACCCACGCCGAGGCTCAGCTCACGAAGCACCGTTCTCATCTGAACTGGATGGATGGCGCGGCAATGACCTCGGCAGCATCTCGCGACCTCATCCACAAGATTGCTCGCGAACTGTAGGAGACGTCGTGACCGACCACATCAACTGGGGAAGCCCCGTTCTGCGGCGAGGGCAACAACTGCTTCCGCCTCGGCACCGATCCCACCGGCAACGCCTACATAGCCGTGACCGGCGCCGAAGACACCCCCCTCACCGACACCCGCCAAGCCCTCCGCACCCTCATCCTCGACATCAAAGCCGGCAAAGCCGACCACCTCCTCTGACCGGGAACCGGCTCGACGGCACGTCCGACGGTCCGGAGGCCGGCGCTGAGGGCACGATGTACGCGTCCGTGGCACAGCTCAGCCACCCGTACCGGAGGCAGCCCATGTTCGACTACGACCTGCTGGTCGTGGGGTCGGCCAACGCCGACCTGGTCATCTGTGTCGAGCGGCGGCCGGGCGCCGGGGAGACCGTGCTCGGTTCCGACCTGGCCCTGCACCCCGGCGGCAAGGGCGCCAACCAGGCGGTCGCCGCCGCCCGGCTCGGGGCGCGTACGGCACTCCTCGCCCGGGTCGGCGACGACGCGCACGGCCGGCTGCTGCTCGACTCGCAACGGGCGGCCGGGGTCGACACGGCCGGGGTCCTCGTCGGCGGTGCGCCCACCGGGGTCGCCCTCATCACCGTGGACCCGTCCGGGGACAACAGCATCGTGGTGTCGCCCGGCGCGAACGGCCGGCTGACCCCGGACGACATCCGCGCGGCACCGGCAGCGGCCCTGCTCACGGCCTCCCGGGTCGTGTCGGCCCAGTTGGAGATCCCTCTGGAGACGGTCACGGAGGTCGTACGGGGTCTGCGGCCCGGCGCCCGCTTCGTACTCAATCCGTCTCCGCCCCGGGAGTTGCCCCCGGACGTGCTCGCGGCCTGCGATCCGCTGATCGTGAACGAGCACGAGGCGCGGGTTCTGCTCGGCGCGGACGTGGGCGGGACAGCTGTGGGCGGGACGCCCGAGGAGTGGGCCGGGGCGCTGCTCGCGCTCGGGCCGCGCTCGGTCGTCGTCACCCTGGGCGAGGACGGCGCGCTCGTCGCCGACGCCTCGGGCACGGCCCGGGTCCCGGCCGTGAAGGTGAACGCCGTGGACACGACCGGCGCCGGCGACGCCTTCACCG
>NZ_LIPP01000237.1 GCF_001418335.1 Streptomyces aurantiacus
GCCCCAGTCCCACCCCGTACGGGAACGGTCCCAACCTCACCAACAACACGCCGCTCACCTTCCGGAACAACCCGCTCTCCTTCCGGAACAACACCAACCTGTGGCGGAACAACCAGATCCTGCGCAACAACACCGACCGGCCGGGCGCGCTGGCCGGGCATTACGGGCTGAAGGGGACGGCCGACTTCCTCGCCGCCGGCGCCGGCGAGGCACTCGCGGAGATCCTGATCAAGGGCGCCTTCGACGGCGACTGGTCCACCAGCTGGTCCACCTTCGTCGGCGCGGGCCTCAGCAGTCAGGTCGAGGCCACACTCACCGACGCCGCCCTGAACAGCGGCGCCGAACTGCGCCACGCCATCGACAAGTTGCGCAACCAGCCGCCGCCCACGGTCTCTGGCAGCGGCACCGACTCCGACACACGGGACTCCGACGGCTCCAAGGGTTCTCGCGACGGCAACGGCGCTGCCAACGGCAGTACCGATGGCAGTACCGATGGCCTTACGGTCACGGACATCACGGGGGGCGACGGTTCCACGCTCACCTCGCCTCCGCCCTACACCCAACAGAGCGCAACGCAGGGCGACTTCACGGGCAGCCAGTCGCCTCCGCCCTACTTCACGGAGAGCCCGCCGCCGTATTCTCCGGGCCCGCTGCCGGTGACTGCCGCCGAGAACGATCTGTGGCAGCAGATCCACAACGGCTCCGCCGAGGTCCGTGAGCAGGCCTTGCGCGACCTCACCGCGCTGCGCGGTTCCCAGCCGCCCGGCAGTACAGAGATCGATGTCCGCGACATCCTGCACAGCAACCTGTCGCAACTGCCCGAGGTCCGGGTGGTGCCCGCCGGGGACGGCCCCAACGCCCAGATCGACGCCGACGAGGTGCGCCGCGCTCTGGACGGCTTCGGCGCCCCGGTCACGGTGGACGCCCCACTCAGCCCCGCACCGAGCGCCCCCGCACCGAGCACCTCCGCACCGAGCGCTGTCGGCAACGGCCCCACGGCCAACTCCACTCCGGCTCCGGCTCCCGCTCCGGCTGAGGTGGAGGCTCCCGCTCCGGCTCCGGCAGGGAGCAACGCCGAGTCCGTGCCATCTCCGGAGAGCAACGCCCAGAACGTCGTCCCGGAGCAGGGGGCCGGCGGTCCAGTCACCTCCGGCGGGCCCACCAACTCCGCCTCGCCCAGCACAGGTTCGGGTACGGGCACGGGTACAAGTACGGGTGCGGGCACGGGTACGAGCACGGGTGCCGGCGCCGGCAGCGGTGGCGCCCGGCCGGGCAGCGTGCCCACGGCCTCTCCGCAAACCGCCGACTCACCGGAAACCGCCGGCATTTCCGGGCCGACCGACACCGCCGACACCGCCGACTCCTCCGACTCCGGCGATGTACGCGACATCGGCGGCCCAAGTGTCGTGAAGGCCGACCCCGCCCTCGTCGGGAGTCCCACGCCCACGCAGGAACCGCCGCTGACCGTCCTGGTCTCGGAGGTGCCGCCGCCGGCCGAAGGGTCGCCCGAGGCCGCCGAGTTGCTGGACGGAGCAGGGACCGACCGAGCCGTGGTGCTCGGACCGTCGGCCACGCCGGACGGGTCCGGGCGCCCGGTACGCGCCGCCGTCGAGCTGACACGCGAAGGGCCCGGCGCCCCGGTCCAGGTCCGCCCGCTCGCCGGCCCGATGTCCGCCGCGACGCAAGGCGGGACCACGGACACCGCGTTCCCCGGTGCGGACGTGCTGCTGCCGCTCGCCGACGCCCTCGGCCCCGCGCCCGCCGCGGCGTCCCACCCCGTCACCGAGAGCACGGTGAAGACGGCATCCCCCGTACTCGACAACGGAGTCGGCCCCGACTCCGCGGTCACCACCATGCCCACCACGGCCAAGCTCGCCACCCTGTCCCTCCCCTGGACCGACACGGCCACCGACCTGCACCTGGAGTCGGGCAACGGCAACGGCAACGGCAACGGCAACGGCAACGGCGACAGCAACGGCACGGGCAACGGCGGACACGCCCCCGGCCTCGGTGGCGGGCATGGACCCGGGGACGGCGGCACCCCGCCCCCGCCCTCATCCACCACGTCGGACAGCCCGACACCGGACAGCCCGGCACCGGACAATGCCCCAGCGGCATCCTCCGTGGCGCCCCCGCCCGCCGGGCGGATCATCGCGCGGTCCGCGACCGAGCCGGTCGTCACCACCCTGGACGGCCACACGGTGCCCTTCGCGCAGCTGCGGCGCTTGGTGTCGGGCGCCGCCGTCATGCCCCAACCGGGGCGCGCGGTCGCGACGTTGACCATTTCGCAGGGCCCGGCCGAGGACGGTACGGCGCACGGCGCGGCGCGCCAGGTGCTGCTGGGCCAGGACACCTTCCGCGGTGTGCGCACCACTTCCGTCCCGTCTTCCGTCTCCCTTTCCGTCTCCTCGGACCCGGAGACCGCCGCGGAACCGCCGGTCCGCCGTGCCGTGTTCACCGGCCCGCCGACCGCGCTCCCCGGCTCGGGCACCGAGCGCGGCGCCGACTACTTCACGGGGCACGGCACCTCCCGTACCGTCACGCTCGGCACCAACGACCGGGAGCGCCCCACCGTGAAGGTCAGCGGTGTACAGCTCGGTGAGGCGTTCAACTCCTGGGCCGGGGACGGCGATCTGGAGCGGCCCCTGGTGCTGTTCTCCTGCGAGACCGGGCGGCAGCCGTTGGTGGCGGGGCTGCCGGTGGCACAGCACGTGGCGAACCGGACCGGACGGCGGGTGTACGCGCCGACCACCGAGGTGGGCACGGCCAGGGACGAGGACGGCAACGTCCGCGCGGTGCTCACCGAGGGCCCGGACGGACCGGGGCGGTGGCGGCTCTTCACCCCGGAGCCCAGCGGCGCCGACCTGGACGCGCTGGCGCGCGACGCCGGCCTGCACGCGGGCCCGGAACCCGCCGACGCCTTCGTCCTGACCCGTACGCTCCAGCAGATCCGCACCCTGCGCGACGCCCTCGGCCCGGACGCCGAACAGCAGCCCGAGAACCGGGAGCTGCTCGCCGGGCTCGCCTTCGTGGACGGTCTGCGCTGGCGCAGCCCGGACACCGCGGCCCGTTACGGCGACGGCCGGATGACCCCGGACCTGCTGCGCCGGATGGTCGCCGACCGGCGCGGCGCGACGGGCGGCACCACCGGTGATCCGGCAACGGATCCGACGGCCGATCCGATGGCTGAAGCGGTGACCGATCCGGCGGCCGATCCGACGGTCGAGCAGTACACCGATTTTCTGCGCGCCGCAGCCGAGTTGCGTGCGACCGCCGGGCCCGACACCACGCTCGACGCCCTGCTGCCCCCACCCCCCCCCCCCCCCCCCCCCACCACCCT
>NZ_LIPP01000238.1 GCF_001418335.1 Streptomyces aurantiacus
GGTCGGGGAGGGGGCTGCGGCGGCCGGGGTGGCCGCGGAGGCGCTCGCGGCTGCCGCCGCCGTGTTCCAGAGCCCGGGTGGGGTCGTGTCCGGCTCGGACGGTGCGGAGCCGTGGGCCGGCGCGGCGGGGTCGGCGGGCCGCGACAGGCGCACACCGGCGCCGCCCGAGGGTGCCGCCGGCTGGGCGTGCCCGGCCTGCTCGGGCACGATCCCGGATTCCGGGCGTCCGGTTGTAGAGCCGGGCCCGCCGTCGCGCCGGTGGGTGTCGTCCCCGGAGGGGTACCCGACGGCCGGTGAGGCCGCCGTGGCGGGCGGGTCGTGGGCCGTGCGGGCCGAGCCCGTGCCGGCACCGGACACCGTGAACGCGTCCCAGCGCGGATCGTTGTCGGCCTTTCGGTCGGGTCCGCGATCGGGTCCGCGGTCGGCCGCGGAGTCCCGAGCCGCGGCGGCTCCCGCCGTCACGGGGGCGGCGGCCGGCCGGTCCGTGTCTCCGGCCCAGCCGAGTACCGCCCCGCAGGAGTCGCAGAAGGCCGCACTCGGCACAGCTCGGTGCGGCGGCCGGTGCACTCGGTGCGGCCGGTGCCTGTGACGCGGCCGGTGCCCGTGCTGCCGCCGGTGCGCTCGGTGCCGGCTCCTGGTTGCCGGCCCAGCTGATGATCGCCCCGCAGGAGTCGCAGAAGGACTTGCCCGGCTCCGAGCGGGCACCGCACTCGGCACAGCTCGGTGCCGGCTCCCGTCCCGGGCCGGAGGTCTGGCTGGTCATCTCTCGGGAATCCTTTCGGCGGCGGTCACCTGGACCGTGTAGGGCATATGAGCGGGGCGGGCGGCCGCCACGAGGGTGTCGAGGCGGTGTTCGTCGGCGCTGGTCGGGTGGGGCAGCCGCAGGGCGACGTGCAGGCGCGGGCGGCGGTCGCCGGGGACCGGGCCGAGCGGCCGGGCGTCCCAGGACGCACCGCCGCTCTCGGTGATCTCCGGGGCCACGCCGAAGACGAGGCGCACCGCCTCGGACAGGCCGCGGCTGGTGCCCCGTACCCGGTGGAGGAAGGAGGCGGCGGCGACGGCGGCGCGCAGCCGGTCCTCGGGCTCGCTGCCGTCGATCTCGGCGCCGACCCAGCCGGCCAGCCACCGGGTGAAGTCCACCGGTGCCAGGGACGGCGTGAAGTAGGAGTCCATGTTGTCGAGGACGGCCAGGATCGGCGCGAGCACGTCGTCGAGCCCGCCGACGAACCGCTGGGCCAGATCGTCGTCGGCGAACACGGCGGGCAGCGTCATCCCGATGGGCGCGGACGAGCCGAGACCGTCGATCGAGCCCCTCATGCGTCGGCCCCCCTCATGCGTCGGTGTCTCTCGGGTGCGTGCGTCGGCTCACGTACGGTCTCCGATCACGCGGACCCGGTGGTCGAAGGAGAAGACCAGGGACGGCGCTTCGAGGTCGATGCGGTCCGTCGCCTCGCCCCGCTTGCCGGTCAGCGGGTCGGCCGGGTGGAGCTGGACCTCGTCGACCAGTTCGACGCCGGGGACGCGCTGGAGGACGGCGAAGACCTCACCGGACTGCACGGGCCGGCCGAAGCGCCAGCCCCGGCCGTCGGCGCCGCCGGTCAGCGGGTCGAGGTGCCGGTAGAGGGCGTCGTGCGCCTGGCGGCGGACCCGGTCCGTGTCGGTGCCGCGGAACGCGTGCACGGTGGCGACCACCGTGACGCCCTGGTAGAAGGGCGGACCCACCGCGAGCCGGGTGCCGATCAGGCGTCGTTCGTCGAGGTGGCGGGTGATGCGCCTGAGCAGGTCGTCACCGGGGACCAGCTGCTCGAACCGCAGCCGGCCGCCGGGGTCGGGCACGGCCTGGGGAACCACCAGCACCCGGACCGCGTACGACCCGTGCTCACCCTCGTCGCCCTCCAGGCAGGTGATCCGGGCCGTCTCGGGGGCGGCGCGGCGGGCGAGCTCCTCGTAGTCGCGCAGGGTCACCGCCCGCTCCTGGGCGCGCAGCGTGATGGGTGCCCGGGTCTTCGCCTCCTCCACCGTCTCGCCGTCGACCCCGCCGCGCGCGGCCTCCCGGTTGACGACCTCGGAGACGTACGGGACGGACGTGCGCAGCACCTGCACGGCGCCGCGCGCGACGTTCCCGGACCGGCCGCCGCCGGTGCGGTAGCGCAGGGCGCGGATGACGGCGCCCTTGGGGGCCACCGCCCCGTACTGGCGCAGGGTGCCGTCGGCCTCCCGTACCGCGGGGCCGAAGGCGATGTCACCGGTCGCGGCGTCCAGCGTGATGTGCCGGTCCTGCGCGGTGGACGCGGAGAACGAGGAGACGACCTCCCAGTCGGTCCAGCCGCCCTCGTGCTCGGAGGTCTGCAGCAGCACCGGCGGGGTGTCGCCCACCACGGGGGCGTTGGCCAGCCGCAGCCGCTGCCCGGGCAGGCCGGTGGACTCGCCGAGCGCCTCGTCCTCCACGGTCTCGGCGTGCACGGCCGCGGTGGTGCCGCCGAGCGTGAACGCCTCCACCGAGCGGACGGTCGGCGACGTGGTGTAGAAGGGCTGGTCGGAGAGCGGCTCGGTGACCCGGCAGCGCAGCCAGGCGGCCTCCTGCCCGCCGTTGCGGGAAAGGGTGTGGGTACCGGGGACGTGCAGGACGACCTCGCCCGGCCGGTTCAGACCGCCGGTGACGTCCCGGTCGACCTCGCAGAGGACCCAGCCCTCCTCGGTCCACGCCTCCCAGACCAGCGGAGGCTGCCTCGGGTCCACACCGACACCGTCGACGCGGCTGTCCAGGTCGAGCGCGACCGCGCAGTGCGGTACGGCGGCGCTCAGCCCGAGCAGCATGCAGTCACCGGGCCGCGGGCCCTCGGTGAAGCACATCACGTCCTTGCCCTCGGCGAGGTCGGCGGTCCTGTCGACGACGGGCTCGCCCTCGCGGTGGATCACGAGGTGCTGCAACTCGCAGGGGACGATGGTCAGTTCGCCCTCGGTGGCGAAGACCGCGGCGTCCTCGCTCTCGGTGCGCGTGGTGGCGACCTCGGTGCCCACCGGCAGCACCACGGGCTCCTCCTGCGGCGCGGACAGCCAGAACGTGACATCCGTACGGGCCGCGGACGGCGGGAAGAGGGTGATGCCCACCAGGTCCAGGAACGCCAGGTGGTTCTTGTCCGGCACCCGGTTGAGCCGGTAGACGATCTGGTCGGCCATGTGGGCGACCGTTTCCACGAGGGTGACGCCCGGGTCGGAGACGTTGTGGTCGGTCCACTCCGGGGCGCGCTGCTGGATGTAGCGCTTGGCGTCGTCGACGAACTGCTGGAAGCGGCGGTCGTCGAGGTTCGGGGAGGGCAGTGCCATCAGCGGTCGCTTTCAGGGGAGTTGCCCGCGCGGGGGGCGTCGGGCTCCTCGTGGGAGGGGATGACGTAGAACGGGAAGACGAGGCTGCGCGGGTTGTTGGTGCCGCGGATCGAGTAGCGGACGTCGATGTAGAGGACACCGGTGGCGTCGTCGCCCGCGGTCACCTCGACCTCGTGCACCTCGATACGCGGCTCCCAGCGGTCGAGGCTCGTGTACACCTCGTGCTGGATGCGGCCTGCGGTCTCCTCGTTGATCGGGGCGAACACCATGTCGTGGATGGCGCAGCCGAACTCGGGGCGCATGGGCCGCTCGCCCGGCGCGGTCGCCATGACGAGCTGGATGGCCTCCTCGACCTCACGCTCCCCGCTGACCAGGGCGATGCCTCCGGTGGGGCCGATGCGCATGGGGAACGCCCAGCCGGATCCGACGAACTGCTCGGCCATCAGGGGCCACCCCGCCTTCTCATCGTCGTCCTCACGGTCGTGCTTCTCACGGTGGTGGTGCTTCTCTCGGCCGTCACGGGATCGGGTACGGCTTCTTGTTGACCGTCAGGAGGCCCATGAGGTCGATGTTGACGGCCCGCATGCCCACCTGGCCGATGGTGTTGACCTGCACGGTGCCGCCGGCGGTCAGCGTGGCGGCACCGAGCGCCTTGAGGTTGAGGGCACCCATCGCGTCCACGACCACGGGGCCGCCCATCGACTTGAGGGTGACAAGGCCGCGGCCCTGGATGTTGACCAGCCCGCCGCTCTTGATGCTCACGCTGCGCCGGGCGCTCAGGTCGAGGTCGGTACCCGCCTCGACGGACACCGAGGTACTGCCCGTGATACTGACGGCGCCCTTGCTGTCCACGGTGATCTCGGTCTTGGTGCGGTCGAGATTGATGGTCAGCCGGTCGTTGCCGGTGGACAGCCGGACGCCCTGTCTGCGGGCGCCGGTCTGCTCGCTGAGCAGGTCCATCCGGTTGCCCTTGCGGTCGGACAGGGTGTGCCGGATCGCCTGCTTCTTGAGGGTGTCGTGCAACGGCTCCTTCACCTTGGTCGGCTTGTCGATGCCGTTGTAGAGGGTGCCGATGACGAAGGGGTGGTCGAGGGCGCCCCGGTCGAAGCCGACCAGCACCTCGTCGCCGACGTCCATCGGGAAGACTCCGCCGCCGCCCTTCCCGCCCATCTGCACGCTCCGCGTCCAGTCGCTGACGTACGCGTCGTCCAGCCACGGGAACTGCAGCTTGACCCTGCCCTGCTGGAGCGGGTCCTGTACGTCGGTGACGAGCGCGTTGGCCACACTGGGCAGCCGCGGCGCCGCCGTACCACCACCGCCGGACGACAGGCCGAACAGGGAACGCCACTGCCGGCCGCTGACGTTGATCGCGGTCTCGTAGTGACTGCCCGCGCCGAAGGTGTGCCGTACGGAGGTGACCGTGTACTTGCCCTCGAAGGGGTGGCCCACGTCGGTGAGCGCGACGGTCACCCCGGGGCGCAGCTCGGGATTGCCGCGCACCATGACCTCCAGTTCGGAGAACGAGGAGGTGACGTCGTCGGCGAGGGAGGCGCTGGCGATCTGGGCCTCGGGACGGCTGTCGTACGGGCTGTCGGTCTCGACCAGCTTGGCGGACTTGAAGGTCGAGGCCGCCTTCTGCGGGGTGATCCCGATGGCGACGCCGGGGTAGGAGCCCGCCGGTTTGATCACGGAGATCTTCTTCTTGCCCTTGACGTCCCAGCCGCGCGACTCGACCTTGTCGACCTGGTCGGCGGAGGTGACGGCGGCCCGGCAGCGCAGTACGTCGACCCGGCCCCGCAGCACGCGTGGGTTCGACTCGCCGGGGGAGCTCACCGGGGGCGCCGAGGACGCCGGGTCCGGCACGTCGAACTGGAACTTCCCCTTGGCGTCCAGCGACATCACCACCTCGTTCTCGTCGGCGAGGCGTGCCAGGAAGTCCCAGTCCGTCACGTTGGACTGGCTGATGAACTCGTAGACCTTGGGGGCCCGTATCTTCCCGACGGAGACGCCGTTCAGCTTCGCCAGCTTGCGGGCGATGTCGGCGGCGGACTGGTTGCGGTACGCGGCCACCCGGCGCGCGCGCATCAGGCGGTGGCCCGGGTCGTAGCCGCGGATGACGGTGAACGTACCGGTGCCGTCGTAGTCGGTCTCCATGCCGGTGACCTCGCCGGTGAGCAGCGGGGTCGCCGCGCCCTTGCCGTTGGAGACGGGGGCCAGGACCACCTTGGAGCCGAACCTGACGTTCAGCTTCTTGAGCAGGTCGCGCCGCGGGTCGCGGAAGGTGAGCCGGAACTCGCCGGGTACGCCGGCCCCGAGATCGACCCAGCCGCCGACGAGCTGCTTGATGTAGGGCTCGGGGATCTTCGCGCTGTCGAGGGTGACATGGATGATGTTGGAGAAGGAGGCCTTCGGCATCAGAGACCTATCTCCTCGACGGCCGGCAGGACCAGTTCGATGCCGTTCGGCAGGTCTGACGGGTCGTCGATCCCGTTGGTCTCGGCGATCGTGCGCCAGGCCGCCGCGTTGCCGTACTCGCGCCAGGCCAGCGACTGCAGGGAGTCGCCCGCCACGACCCGGTGCACCCGCTGCGCGGTGAGCGCGCCCGAGGTCGGGTTCTGGCCCATCGTGCTGCCGGGAATCTCGTGCAGTCCCACCTGGCAGGTGGCGCGGATCGGTACACCGGTCGTGCTGAACAGCGAGTAGGTGACGTCCACGGACTGTACGTACGAGACGAAGCGGACCGTGGAGAAGGAGCCCCACTGGAGCACCACCCAGGGCGGTGAGGGCTGCTTGGCGGCGCTGCTCTTGGACGTCACCTCGCAGCACTCCAGCAGCGCCTCCACGTTCTTCAGGACCGCCTTGCTGGTCGGCTTGGTGGACGAGTCCAGGAAGATCTCGACCGACAGCTCCCGGGGCTCGGGCCCCATGAACTCCGGCACCGGCCCGTCGCGCTTGGCCGCGGACGGCGTGAACTTCCACTGGGTGCGCCGGTTCAGCTGCAGCTGGGTGGGGTTGAAGTCGAAGTTGAAGGTCTTGATCAGACCGCCCGGCGTGGTGCTGCCACCGACGGGGGGCTCGTGGATGGCGATGCTGGCGCGTACCAGGCTCTTGCCCGCGCCGCCCTTGCTTCCCTTGGCCATCTGGTGTCCCGTCCCCTCAGTCCGTGAATCCGTGGTGAGCGATCTCCAGGACCTCGGTGGCCACCGCCGGGTTCGACGCGTCCAGGGTCGGGCCCGTCCAGCTCACCGGCAGCACGTCGAGCAGACCCCACTGCGCGACCTCCGAACCGTCCGCGCGCAGCGCGGCGATCTGCGCCGTCGGCCGCTTGATGCCCGTGGCCAGGGACGAGACCCACGCCGCGACCTTGGAGGTCTCGGGCGTCAGCGGCCGGGTCAGCCGGATGTTCGAGTGGCTGACCCGCGACGGAAGCTGCCAGACGAAGCCGTTGTTGCCGCCCTCCTGACGCTGCTCGATCTCCACCGTGGACGCGAGTCCCTCGCACCCGTTGAAGAAACCGAGGCTCTCGCCGTCGATGATCAGGCGGTAGAAGACGGTGGAGCCCGGGTCGAGTCTGCTGGACATCGGGGGCGGCCTTTCTGCGGACGTCGGTCGGAAGGAAGCGGGAGGGGGGCGGGCGGAGCCGTGCGCGGTGGCGGTCGTTCGACCGGTCGTGTCGGCCGGTCAGCGACGGGGGTCGCGGAGTTTGCCGATCCGCTCCCGGTCGAGCCGCAGCTCGGTACGGAGCAGGCGGGTGATGCGGCCGATCAGCCGGTGCGTCAGTTCGTCGAGCTGGAAGTCGGTCAGGGAACGCGGGTCGAACTGCCCCTTGGCCACCGCGGTGTACTTCGGCGGGCGCGCTCTGCTCTCGTCCACCTCGGTGTACGCGGGCGGGGGCAACGCGCCGTTGGAATTAGCCCCGGCCGACTGGCGCGACGAGACGCTGTGGGCCGAGACGTGGGAGACGGCCGCGGTGGTCGTGGCGGGCGTCGGGTGGAGGTCCCGCTGCACGGTGACGGGCGCCCTGGGCGCGGCGACGGCCTGCCGCTGGACAACTGCCGGGGGCGGGTAGGCGGTTGTCCGCTTGAGTGGCTGCGGCCGTGGAGCCGTCCCGGCGGCGGAGGCGGACGTCCTGGAGGCTGCGGCCGTCGCGGCGGCTGCGCCTGCGGCTGCTGCGGCGGTCGCAAGGAGGGGCACGCCGTGGCCGGTGGGAGCGGCGGGGGCGACGGTCCGTTGCACCGCGGGTCCGTTGCCCGGCGAGGCGGGCCGGCCCGGCACAGGCGCGGGGCGACGCAGCGGGACGGCGGCGGCGGGCGCCGGGCGCCGACCGGCGGGGGGCACCGCCGCGGGTGCCGGGACCGGGGCGAGGGCGCGAGCGGGGGTCAGCGCACGCACTGGAGTGACGGTGACGGCCGCCGGAGCGGACGTACCGACGGCCGAGCGCTGCACCGCGGGCGCCGGTGTCGACGCCGATGACGCCGCCGCCGCCGACGCCGCCGACGACATTGACATCGGCGTCGGCGTGCGGCCGTGGCTCAGGGCCGTGGCGCCCACGACGGTGGGTGTCACGGCGGAGGTGATCGCCGTGGCGCGCTGTACGGCGAGGGGGGTGGTGGCC
>NZ_LIPP01000239.1 GCF_001418335.1 Streptomyces aurantiacus
CTGCATCGAGAGGAACGCTATGAGGAGGGGGCACCCCGGGACGTCCCCCTGCGGCGGACAGCGTGTGTGGCTCACGTGGGGGACAACGGGTGGTCCGGGTGGGCCCGGGTGGGCCCCGGGTGGGGTCAGACCACCGGTACCGGGTGGCGGCGCAGGAGGCCGGGGTCGCCGCCGAAGATGGTCGGCAGGGCTGCGGCGACCGTCTCGTGCGGGGTGCCGAGGGCGACCGCGCTGACCCGCTCCAGCCGCTCGTACTGCTCGTCGGTCAGGGTGAGGTCCAACGCGGCGAGATACGCGTGCAGCTGCGCGGTGGTGCGCGGGCCGATGACCGGGATCAGGGCGGTCGCGCTACGGGCCGCGCGGGCCCGCAGCCACGCCACGGAGACCTGGGCGGCGTTCGTACCGCACTCGTCGGCGACGTCGAGGACGGTGTCGAGGACAGCGCTGGTGTGCCCGTCCTCCGGGCGCGCCGGCCGTCGGCTGCCGTGGCCGTCCTGCCGGAACTTGCCGGTCAGTACGGCGCCGGCCAGCGGCGAGTAGAGGGCCGCGCCCAGCCCGAACGCCTCCGCCATCGGCAGCAGTTCGCGCTCCGCGGTGCGGTCGGCGAGATTGTAGGCGACCTGGATGCCGACGACGGGGGCGCGGTCGCGCAGCACGGCCTGAGTGGCGGCTGCCGCCACCCGCCAGGCGGGGAAGTTGGACAGGCCGCCGTGGAGGATCTTCCCGGCGCGCACGAGGTCGTCGAAGGTCGCGACGATCTCCTCAACAGGGGTGACGCCGTCCGGCAGATGGGCCCAGTACACGTCTACGTAGTCGGTCCCGAGCCGCCGCAGACTGGCCTCCAGGGAACGGACCATCGTCTTGCGGCCGTTGCCGTTCTCGCTGATCCCGTACTTGCCCTCGCTGCCCCGGGTGTACTTCGTGGACAGGACGAACCGGTCGCGGTCGGCGGCCAGCAGGTCGGCGAGCACGGTCTCGGACTGCCCGTCCTGGTAGCGGTCGGAGGTGTCGATGAACGTGCCGCCCGCCTCGGCGAACGCGTCGAAGATCGCGCGTGCCTCGGCGGGGCCGGCCGGGGCGTCGGGGCCGGTGGCGTAGTTGGCGGTGCCGAGCGCGTACTCGGACACGCGCAGGCCGGTACCGCGGCCGAATGTGGTGTGGAGCATGGCTGTGCCTTCCGGGTTGACGTGGTGTGCCGAGCGGTGCGCCGGGCGGGGCGCCGGACGGCAAACCGGAATCCGATTCCGGTACACCTTACCGGAACCGGAATCGCATTCCGGTAAGGTGGGGCACGGACCGGCCGGATACGAGGAGGACACAGCGGTGGACGAGCACGGCGAACCCGCGAGCCCCGCGCCGACACCTGCGCGCCCTGCGGAGAGCCGGCCGCTGCGCGCCCACGCGCAACGCAATCGCGACGCCCTCCTCACCGCGGCGCGCGAGGCCTTCACCGCAGGCGAGTCGGACATCCACGTCGAGGAGATCGCCCGCCGCGCGGGAGTGGGCGTCGGCACCTTCTACCGCCACTTCGCCACCCGCGAGGCCGTCATCGAGGCCGTCTACGACGAGCGGATACAGAACCTGTGCCACCGGGCACCGGACCTCCTGGAATCCCTGCCGCCCCACGAAGCGCTCCGGGTGTTCATGGAGCAGCTCGTCCAGCACGCGGTGGAGAGCCGCAGCATGGCCGTCGCCCTCAAGACGGTGATGGACCTGGGATCGCCGGTGTTCAACCAGGGCCGCGAAGCCATGTCCGACACGATCGGGCAGCTGATGGCCGCCGGCGTCGCCGACGGGACGATCCGCGCCGACGTCACCGCGGACACCGTGTTCCGCGCCATGGGCGGCATCTGCGCCTCGCACGACCAGCCCGGCTGGGAGAAGGCCGCCCTCGATGTGATGCACCTGATCCACGACGGCCTGCGGCACACCGATCCCAGCCCCTGACCGGAACCCCTGACCGGCCAAGGCGTACAGGCGGGCTCCTGCATAGACTCCCGCATACGGTGCACGCGGATCGCGACGGCACTGACGTGGAAGAGGGCGCTGTGACACACGAATCAGGCGGCGTGGCCCCGACACCCACCGCGAGTGTCCTGTGCGACGTCCAGGAACTGACCGGGCTCCCCGTGGCCGCCTCCGGAGCCCTGTGGAAACTCGCCGAGTCCGGACGCCAGCTCGATGCCAACCTCGTGCATCTTCCGGCCGGCCGGAGTGTCGACGCCCACGCCGAACCGGACCTGGACGTCCTTCTCCTCGTCATCGCCGGCGACGGCACACTCGTAACCCCTGGCGGGTCGGAAGCCCTCACCCAGGGCCGCCTGGTCTGGCTGCCGCGTGGCTCCACCCGCGGTCTCACCGCCCACAGCGAGGGACTGTCCTACCTCACCGTCCACCCGCGCCGCCCCGGCCTGCAGATCCGCTCCCGGCCCTGACCCTGATCACGGAGCCCGTGATCGATCTCGCCACACGGGTAGTTTGCACCCCTTTGCGCGGGGGACCCGCACGCAAGAGGTGATCGCCATGCCTGAACCCGGCAGCAAGAAGTACGACACCCGACGTGCGCGGCTGCGCAAGGACGCCGAAGGCGAGGGCGTCTCGGACCAGGACGCCAACGACCAGGCCAACGAGACGTTGCAGAGGGACTCGCAGTGGCGCAGCCGGGGTCCGCGTACGGAACGTGGTCGCGGGCCCAAGAGCGAACGCGGCGAAAGCGAACGCGGACGCTCTGAGCGCGGACGCTCTGAGAACGAGAACACGGACTGACCCGACCGTCGGCCGGTCGTGGACGGGCCGACGAGGAGCCACCATGCGTCTTTCATTTCTGCAACCACTCCTGGACCGTCCAGGTCCCTGGGCGACGGTGTACTTCGATCCAGGGCAGCCGGACGAGTCAGGTGCCAAGCGCCGTGAGCTGTCGGTGCGGCAGATCTGCCGCACGCTGGAACAGGAGGGCGCCGACAAGGCCACCGCGGAAGCCGTCCGCGGCCATCTCGCGGGGCTTTCGCCCGCGGACGATCCGGCGGGGCGGGTCCTCTTCGCCACCGGCGGCGAGGTCGTGCTCAGCCATCGGCTGTCCCGCCGGCCGCAGGAGGAGTTGGCCTGTTGGGCGCCCCTGCCGCGGCTGGCTCCCCTGCTGGAGCTCTGCGGCCAGGACCCGGTGTGCCTGGTGGCCTACGTCGACCGCACCGGCGCCGACTTCCAGCTGCGGGAGGCGGGCGGGCCGCAGGACGCCGGGAACGTGGAGGGCGAGCAGTGGCCCGTGCACCGCGCGGCTTCGTCCGACTGGTCCGAGCGGCATTTCCAGTTCAAGGTCGAGAACACCTGGGAGCACAACGCCGCGGAGATCGCCGAGGCGCTGGCCGCCGCCCACGAGGAATCCGGCGCCGATCTCGTGGTGCTGGTGGGCGGCCCCCGGGAGCGTCGCGCCGTGTACGAGAAGCTCCCGGAAACGGTGCGTGCCGTGGCGGTGGAGACGGAGCACGGCGGGCGCGCCGCCGGTTCCGGTTCCCCGGCGTTGGAGGAGGCCATCGAGAAGGCGCGGCAGGATTCCCTGTACCGGCGCGTCGAGCAGGCGCTCGACCGTTTCCGGGCCGGCCGCGTGGGCACCGACCGGCCCACCGACGCGGTGGAAGGCGTGCCCGCTGTGGCGGACGCCGCCCGGCAGCACCGTATCGACACCCTTCTGGTGCGGTCGGACGGCCCCGACCTGCACCGGGAGTTGTGGGCGGGTGCCGACCCCGACCAGGTGGCGGTGCGGCGGACCGACGCCGAGGCCCTGGGAGTGGGCGAGCCCCTCTCCGTACGGGCCGACGACGCCTTGCTGCGGTCCGCGGCGGCCACGTCCGCCGACGTACTGGTCGTGCCCTTCGAGGGGACGGCCGACGACATCCCGGCAGGAGGACTCGGCGCCCTGCTGCGCTGGACGTACGAGCCGAGTCCGGCATAGGGACAAACACAGGCACAGGGACAGGCACAGGGACAGGCACAGGGACGGGCGCAGGGACAGCTGTGCCCGCGACAAGGGAGGTGTTGTGCCGTGGAACGAGGCAGCAACCCCGTGAGTCCGCGCAAGGACGACGAACTGAAGCACGAACTGGACGGCTATCTGAGCTCCGGTCAGCACACACACGTCGAGGAGGCGAACGATCCCGAGCCCCCGGCGGACGACGATGTCGTCGTGGACCCGGGCGGCCCCGTACCGCCACCGGGTGAGGAGCGCGAGCGGGCCCGCTCGGCGGCCGAGGCCGAGGCCATGCGTATGGAACTGAGCCGCCACCTGGAGCGCACCACGTTCCCCGCGGACCGGCAGACGCTGTTGAGGACGTTGGAGTCGCACCATGCGCCGGACTCGGCGCTGGCCGCGGTACAGCGGTTGCCCGAGGGAAAGACGTACGACAACGTCAGCGAAGCCGTGCGCGCTCTGTCGCCCGGCCGGTCCGCGGGCTGACGACCTCACCGGCCTCCGGCATCTGAACGTCAGACGTCGGCACTCACGTCAACCACCCACGTCAACCACGTCAGCAGCTCAGCTGCTCAGCAGCCGCAGGACCGCCTCCTCGACGGCTCCCTGGGTGGCCGGCCGGCCGAAGACCGCGCCGTCGCCGAGCCGGTCGAGGTCGGCGGCGACCGTGCGGCCTTCTTCGAAGAGCTCGATGACCCGTGGATTGATGTACGAGGCCCGGCACACCGCGGGCGTGTTGCCCAGGTACTCGCTGACCTCGCGGACGGCACGGACGACCGCGCGCTTACGTGCGGCCTTCGACTCGTCGGCGATCCGTGCCGACACGGCGAGGGCGACTGCCGCGAGAACAGTGGCGTGCCACGTGCGGAAGTCCTTCGCGGTGATGTCCGCTCCCGCCCGGGTACGCAGATAGTCGTTCAGCTCCTCGGCGTGCACGTCGTGCCAGGCCCCGCCCTCCCAGTAGGCGAACAGGTGATCGCCCCCGCCGCGGCGGCGCAGCAAGGAGCGCAGCACTGTGCAGGCGTGCGGGTTGACGACTGCGCGCGTCTGCGTCTTCGAGTACTTCGCCGGGTACGTGAGGCACACCTCGCCGCCCCGGCAGGAGGCGTGCTCCTTGAGCAGGGTGGTCAGCCCGTACGTCCCGTTGTCCCGCCGGTACGCCTCGTTGCCGACGCGGAAGAAGCCCAGGTCGAGCAGGCGGACAGCGCAGGCCAGGACGCGCGTGCGGGTCAGTCCGCGGCCGGCGAGGTCCGCTGCCACGTGCGCGCGCACCTCGGGGAGCACGGCGGCGACCTCAAGGACGTGGTCGTGTTTCGCCGCCTCCTGCTGCTCGCGGAACCTCGGGTGGTACAGGTACTGGCGCCTGCCCGCGGCGTCGGTGCCGACGGCCTGGAGGTGCCCGTTGGGCCAGGGGCAGATCCACACGTCGCGCCACGCCGGTGGAATGACGAGCCGCCGCAGGCGTTCCTTCTCCCCGGGGTCGGTGACGGGGCGCCCCGACGCGTCCAGGTAGCGGAATCCTCGACCGGAACGGGCGCGTCTGATCCCGGGCCCGTTGACGTCACTCCTCCTCAACCGCGCCACACGCATGTCTGAAGAGTGCCCCGATCGAGGACTCGATCACTCATGGACGCGCAGACGGCGTCGGCCCGGCCGGGCTCTCACGGCCGGGCCTGCCTCCCACGGTCAGGCCGACCTCCCGGCGGTCGGGACGGGTCAGCGCTGCTGCTGGGCGCGGGTGCCACCGGCGTCGGAGGCCAGCGGCTTCAGCGGGTCGTGGCCGAGCGTCATCAGCCGGTGGCGCCAGTGGGCCTCGCCGGCGGTGGGTTCCATGTCGACGCCGCGCTCGGTGGTGACGACGTCGATGACCTTGCGCATGACCCGGATGTCGTCGGCGGTCAGGTCGGTACGCCGCTTGCCGAGGATCTCCAGCACCCGGCGGCCGTTCTTGGTGCCGGACTGGTCCGGCATCTCCTCGGTCTGCTCGCCCGCGGAACGGGTCATGAGCCAGTCGCTCAGTTCACGCGAGGTCATGTTGACCACCGCGTGGAACTCGTTCCACAGGTCGTCCAGTTCCGCTTCAGGAATGTCCGCCATGATCAGTGTTTCCTCTCCTGCGCAGGTGCCTGTCCCCCCGTCCCCCTGTTCCTGTCCTGTGCCCGGTACCCAGGAGCATCACCCGAAACCACCGCCGCAGTTCAGGAAGCCCGCAGGAGCAGTCGGGTCTCGCGGTCGACCTGCTGGGCCTCTCCGGTGGGGACCACGACGACCGGGATGCGCGCCCCCGGCTCGCTGATGATGTCGGGGCGGTCGGCGTCGGCGGGTGTGCGCAGGCCGCCGGTCAGGCCGAGGGCGGTGAGCCGGGCGCACACCTCTTCCCGTACCTCGGGCTGGTCCTCGCCGATCTCCCCGGTGAATACGAGGGCGTCGAGCCGGTTGAGGGAGGCGGCCATGGCGGCGATCCCCCGGCGGCAGTGGTGCGTGAAGACGTCCAGGGCGAGAGCGGCGCGCTCGCTGCCCGCCGCTCGGCTGCGTACCAGGTCACGCGTGTCGTCGGACGTGCCGGACAGGCCGAGCAGCCCGGAGTCGTGGTTCAGCGCGTTCTCGATGTCGTCGGCGGACAGCCCATGCCGGGTCTGCAGCCACGTCAGGGCGCCGGGATCCACGCTGCCGCTGCGGTGGCTCATCACCAGCCCCTCCAGCGGAGTGAACCCCATCGTCGTATCGACGCTTCGCCCGTCGCGCACCGCGCACGCCGAGCAGCCGCCGCCGAGGTGGGCGATCACCACCTGGAGCCGCTCGGGACCGCGGCCGAGCAGCTCCGCGGCCCGGTCGAGCGCCCAGGCGTACGACAGCCCGTGGAAGCCGTAACGACGCAGCCCGTACTCCGCACGCCAGGCGGCCGGCACCGCGTACTCCCGTGCGGCCGCGGGCAGGTCCGCGTGGAAGACGGTGTCGAAGCAAGCGGCCTGCGGCACGCCGGGCAGCAGTTCCCTGGCGGCGTCCAGGACGGCGAGCGCCGGGGGAACGTGCAGCGGTGCCAGGTCGGCCGCGTCCCGGAGAAGAGCACGGACGTCGTCCCCGACCAGGGTGTGGCTTCGCAGGCGGGGTCCGCCGTGGACGATGCGGTGACCGACGGCCACGGGTGCCGGCGCTTCGTCCAGCAGCTTCCGCAGCGCGCCGGGCGCGTCGTCGCCGGGGGCGGAGGAACTGTGGTGCTCGGCGAGGACCTGGCCGTCGTCGCCGAACACGGCCAGCCGCAGACTCGACGATCCCGCGTCAGCCACCAGCACCGGGCCAAGCCTCTCTGCCGACACGGCGATCCTCTCCCTCACGGCCCTCACGCAGGCCCCACGCGGGCCCCACGGTCCAGAACAGCGCCACAGCGCCACAGCGCTACGCGGAGTACCCGCGCCCACCTCGCGGAAACAGAGCCGCCCGTGCCGCCGACAGTGGTCCGCCGACGGCCGTCCATCGGCCGTCGTCTCCGTGGGGGCCGCTACGCGGTCGAGCGCACCGCGGCTTCCGTGAGCGTGGACGCGGTACGTACGGCACTGATGACGGCCTCCTCGGCACCGAGTCCGCACAGATCGGTGAGGGTGAAGAGTGCCTCGGCGCTCACGACCACCGCGAGGTCCCGCTTGAGCTGGGCGAAGGCGTCCGGGTCCGTCGTGCCGAGGGTGTCCTCCAGGGGGAGGAGCGCGTGGTCGATGAGGCCGAAGCGGATGCCGGGGCGCCTGGTCACCGTCTCGGGCCGGGTGACGGTGGCGGCGATCATCGCCCGTACCGAGCCCTGCCGGGCGAGGATGCCGCGCAGCAGGAACTCGCAGGCGAACGCGACGCGTTCGACCGGGTCGACGGAGTCCGCGACCGGTGCGAGCGCCTCGGCGGGGGGCGCCCAGACGCCGGCCAGTGCCTCACTGATCAGGGAGGGCAGGTCCGGGAAATACCGGTAGGCGGTGGCCTCGGAGACGAGGGCCGCGCGGGCGATCGCGGGCATGGTCACCTCGGCACCGGTGGCGGTGAGTTGCCGGGCCGCCGCCACGATCGCCGTCCGCGTGCGCTGCTTCTGGTTGGTGCGGCCCGCACCCGTCTGCGCCGTCATCAGGTGACTCCTCCCGTTGATCCCTCCCTCACGATAGCAGTCACCCCTCCTTATGAGAGCTCACTTGCATTACGAGACCTACATCTCTACTCTCCTGAGAGTCAGCTCTCACGAAGGAGCTCTCACGAGGGAGCTCACGAAGGAGGAGTCATGAGCACGGTTTCCGTGGTCGGCCCGAACGACGGCGAGACCATCCAGCTCGGTCCGACGCAGATGCGCATCCTTGAGGACGGCAGCACCACGGGGCACCGCCTCGGCATCGGAGAGATCACCATCGCCCCGCACACCCAGGGCCCGCCGCAGCACCGGCACGCCCAGCACGACGAGGGCTTTTACGTGGTCTCCGGCACCGTCCACTTCACCGTCGGGGAGACCACCCACGAGGCGCCGGCCGGCACGCTCGCGATGATCCCGCCCGGCGCCCCGCACACCTTCGCCAACCTCGGCGACGAGCTGGCGGTGCTGCTCAACACCTTCACCCCGGACCTGTACGTGCAGTACTTCCACGACCTGCGCGACATGATCGCGGGCGGCCAGGCACTGACCCCGGAGTCGACCGTCGCGGTCATGAGCCGCTACGCCACCGTCCCCGCGACCGACTTCGCGTGACGGCGCCGCCCATCTCCCCGCCCCCTCCGTCTCCGCCTGAAGCGGCCGCGATCTCGCCCTGAAGCGGCCCCATCTCCCCCACGAAACCACCCACTTGAAACCCTCCACTTGAGGAGCACGAAGATGACCACCCGCAGCACTCACACCCTCCAGCTCGACCAGGGCACCCTCGACGTCACCGTCGACCTCCACGGCGAGCAGGGACACCCCTTCCTGCTCCTGCACGGCGGCGGCGGCCCCCAGACCGTCGCCCCGTTCGCCGGCCTCCTCGCCGAACAGCGGCCGGCCAGGGTGTTCACCCCCGTCCACCCCGGCTTCGGCGGCACCGTCCGCCCCGATTGGCTGACCGACGTCACGACCCTGGCGCAGGTGTACGCCCACCTGCTCGACGCGCTCGACCTGCGGGACGTCGCCGTCGTCGGGAATTCGATCGGCGGTTGGATCGCCGCGGAACTGGCGGCGCTGGGCAGCGACCGGATCACCAGCGTCACCCTCGTCAACGCCGTCGGCATCCCCGTCACCGGCCACCCGATAGCCGACACCTTCTCCCTGACACCCGTCGAGCTGTCCCGCCTCTCCTTCCACGACCCCTCGAAGTTCCGCTTCGACCCCAGCACCCTGACCGAGGCGCAGCTCGCGGTCATGGCCGCCAACCGTGCCGCCCTCCAGGTGTATTCGGGCCCGTACGCCATGGCCGACCCGACCCTGCCCGACCGTCTCGCCAAGATCGCCCATCCCACCCGGGTCGCGTGGGGCGCGAGCGACCAGGTCGTGGACGCCGACTACGGACGCGCGTACGCACAGGCCGTCCCCGGCGCGGAGTTCCGTCTGCTGGAGGGCACCGGCCACATGCCGCAGACCGAGACGCCCGAACAACTCCTGCCGGTCGTCTGGGACTTCGCCGACGCCCACGCCACCCACCGGCCGCAGCACTGAACTCGACGCCGGCCCCGACAACGATCTCGACGCGGGCCCCGTCACTCACCTCGACGCCGGTCCCGTCACTCACCTCGACGCTGCCCCGGCACTCATCCCATCTCCCGGCACTCACCCGGAAAGGTCGGGCCCGATGCCTCAACCCGTCGGTCGGGGACCCACGTTGATCCTGGTCGTCTGCTGCATGAGTGTGCTGCTGGTCAGCCTCGACACCACCATCCTCAATGTCGCCCTGCCCTCGATACAGCAGGACCTGCACGCCTCCGTGTCGGGCCTGCAGTGGACGCTCGACGCGTACACCATCGTGCTGGCCTCGCTGCTGATGCTGGCCGGCTCCACGGCCGACCGCGTCGGGCGACGCCGCGTCTTCCTCCTCGGGCTCGTACTGTTCACCGGCGGGTCGGCGCTGTGCAGTCTGGCGCCGTCGCTGGGCTGGCTGATCGTCTTCCGTATGGCACAGGCGGTGGGCGGCTGCATGCTCACCCCGGTCGCCATGGCGATCCTCACCAACGCCTTCCCGGCGCCGCGGGAACGAGCCAGGGCCATCGGCGTGTGGGGCGGGGTGGTCGGTGTCAGCATGGCCGCGGGGCCGATCCTCGGCGGCGTGCTGGCGCAGACGGCCGGGTGGAGGTCGGTGTTCTGGCTGAACGTCCCGATCGGGCTGGCCGCGCTGCTGCTCACCGTCCTGTACGTCCCCGAGTCCCGCGCCCCCCGGCCCCGCAGGGTCGACCCGGTCGGCCAACTGCTGGTGATCACCGCGCTCGGCGCGCTGACCTACGCCGTCATCGAAGTGCCCGGCCGAGGCTGGACCTCGCCCGTCATCGTGGTCTGCCTGATCGCCGCGGCAGGGGCGGCGGCCGTCCTCGTACCGTACGAGGCGAGACGCGACGAACCGCTGATCGAGCCGCGCCTCTTCCGCAGTGCGCCCTTCAGCGGGGCGACGGTGATGGCAGTGTGCGCGTTCGCCGCGCTCGGCGGCTTCCTGTTCGCCAACAGCCTTTATCTGCAACAGGTGTTGGGGCTCGGCGCGCTGGACACCGGGATACGTCTGCTGCCGATGGCGGTGCCGTCACTGCTGTGCCCGCCGCTGGCCGGCCGGATCGTGGGCAACCGCGGCCCCCGCGTCCCGCTGCTGCTCGCCGGCGCCGGCATCGCCGCCGGCGGCTTGCTGGCCGTCCCCGCCACCCGCCCCGGCCATCCTTCGGAGCTCCTCCTCTACGCCGCGTACGCACTCTTCGGCGTGGGCTTCGGCTTCGTCAACGCGCCCATCACCTACACGGCGGTCTCGGGTCTGCCGCGCGCCCGGGCCGGAGTGGTCGCGGCGATCGCCGCGACCGGCCGCCAGGTCGGCGCCGCACTCGGCATCGCGGTGACCGGCGCGGTGATCGCCGGCGGGTCCCGCCAGGCCGCCTGGTGGATCATCGTCGGCTGCGGTCTGGCCGTACTCGCCCTGGGGGTCCTGACCACCGGCGCCTGGGCCGCGCGCACCGCCGACCGGAACGCCCCGTCCCGGACGTCGCTCTCCTCCCGCCTCCTCCCGCCGTAACCAGGAACTGGTCAGGACTTGCGGGGAGAGGTTTTTGATCATGGTGTTTGACCAGCGCGCTGCCGCAGGGTCCGCGGGTGGCAGGAGGAGGCGAGCGCCAGGAGCCGGTCGTCCTTGCCGGCCTGGGCGGCTTGGGCGAGCATTTCCCAGTACAGCGAGTTCTCGGTCGCTCCGAGGTGCAGTTCCCGCAGGTCGCGCAGGAGCAGCAGACCGGGCTCGGGCCGGCGGCCCATGGCCTCCGCCGCCTTCTCCCTGAGCACGGCCAGGACACCCGTGCCGGATGGGTCGGATGTGCCGGGTGCCCTGCCGAGATCGAGATTCAGGCCGTAGTGGTGGCCCGTGTCGGCCAGGCGCTGGACGTGTTCACGGGACCAGCGGGCCAGGTCCGTGGCGACGTAGAAGATCTCGTGCTCGGTGCGATGGCGTTCCGCCACTGTGACCAGGTGTCCGGCGAAATGCTTCTCGCCGTGGTGCAGGGCGCGCAGGGTCAGGGTGATGCCGTTCACTGGCTGCCTTCCTCACGGCCGTTCCGCAGCGCGGTCGCGGACTGGGCGGCGTCCTCGGACCGGATGGCGTGCGCGGACCGGATGGCGTCCTCGGGCCGGATGGCGTGCGCGGACTGGGTGGCGTGCGCGGACGGGCCGCCCGTCGTCGCGGGAACACGCTCACCCCCGGTGCCCGATGGCGCGGACGCGGTGGTGGTCGGCGCGGGGGCGGGCCGGCCGTCACCGCGTTCGACGAGGGTGAGGGCCGCCGCGGCGGTCTTGAACAGCGGCTGCTTGGAGACCGGGTCCCAGTCCGTGACGGTCGCCTCGTTGGCGGCACGGCCAGGGGTGTTCTCGTCGGGGCCGTGTCCTGCCGGAGTGTCCCAGTAGCCGTAGTGGAACGGCACGAACAGCAGACCCGGCCGGATGCCGGTGACCCGGACCCGTCCCCGCAGCGCGCCCCGGGGCGTGGAGACCTCCACCAGATCGCCCTCGCCGAGATCCCGCTCGGCCGCGTCGGCGACGGACACCTCCACCCATACGTCGGGCGCGGCGGCGTCGAGCTGCGGAGCGCGCCCGGTCTTGGTCCGGGTGTGGAAGTGGTAGATCGTCCGCCCCGTGGTGAGCTGGAACGGGTGGTCCGCGCTGGGCCCTTCATGGGGCGGAACGTAGTCGGCGGCCTTGATCATCGCTTTGCCGTCCGGGTTGAGGGAGCGGTACTCCACCACGCTGTCCGAGGCACCGGTGACGAGGTCCTTGCCGTACGTCTCGCAGGTGTCGGGGTGTGACCAGCTGATGCCGTCGGTGTAGAGGCGTTCCGTTCCGTCGGGGGCGTCGTCGTTGCACGGCCACTGGATTCCGGTCGGGCCGCGCAGCTTGTCGTAGGTGAGGCCGGTGTAGTCGCACGGCCGGCCGGCGCTGCACCGCTTCCACGCCTCGAACGCCGACTCCGGGTCGTGCCAGGGGATCAGCGGGCCGCCGTCCTTGTCGCGGAAGTCCATGCGGGCGGCGTAGTCGAGGAAGATGTCCAGGTCGGGCTTGGTCCCGTCCGGCGGTTCGACGGCCTTCTCGGCCAGGTGGACGGTGCGGTCGGCGTTCGTGAAGGTTCCGGTCTTCTCACCCCATGTCGCGGCGGGCAGCACCACGTCGGCCAGCTGGGCGGTCTCGGTCAGGAACAGGTCCTGGACGACGACGAACAGCCGTTCCTGGGAGAGGAGCGAGCGGATCCGGGACAGCTCGGGCAGGGACACGGCGGGGTTGGTGCCGCTGATCCACAGCATGCGGATCGAGCCCTGCTCGGCGTAGCGGAACATCTGCATCGCCTGGGTGGGCGGCGCGTAGTGCGGGATCTGCTTCGGCTCGACGTTCCACACCTTCGCCAGGTCCGCCACGTGCTGGTCGTTCTCCCAGTTCCGGAAGCCGGGCAGGTCGCCGTTGGCGCCGCATTCCCGGGTGTTCTGGGCGGTGGGCTGGCCGTTCATCTGGAGCACGCCCGCTCCGGGCCGGCCGAGCATGCCGCGGATCAGGTGGATGTTGTTGATCTGCACGGCGGCCGCGGTGGCCTGGTGGGACTGGTAGACGCCCTGGAGGACGGTCGACAGGAGCCGGTCGGCCGAGCCGAGGATCTCGGCGGCCTCGGCGATGCGCGCGGCCGGAACGTCGCAGACGCCGGCCGCCCACTCGGGGGTGCAGTCCTTGATCCGGGTCTCCAGCTCCTCGAATCCGACGGTGTGGGCCTCGACGTACGCGTGGTCGACCCGGCCGGTACGGAGGATTTCATGCAGCAGCGCGTTGAGCAGCGCCACGTTGGTGCCCAGGCGCGGGGCCAGGTGCACGGTGGCCCGGCGCGCCACCTGGGTCGGCCGGGGGTCGACGCAGAGGAGGCGGGGCGGATCGTTGCCGTCGAGCCGGTCCAGGACGCGCATCCACTGCACGGGCTGTGTCTCGGCCAGGTTGTGTCCGAAGAGGGCGATGACGTCCGCGTGATCGATGTCGTCGTAGCTGCCGGGCTGGCCGTCGCAGCCGAAGGACTCCTTGAGCGCCTCGGCGGCCGTGGAGGTGCAGAGCCGGGTGTTGCCGTCGAGGTGGTTCGTGCCGATGCCGGCGCGGGCCAGGACCGCCAGCGTGTAGTACTCCTCCAGGAACAGCTGGCCGGTGGTGTAGAAGCCGATCGAACCGGGTCCCTTCTCCTGGAGAAGGTCCTTCGACCGGGACACGATCCGGTCCATCGCGGTCGCCCAGTCGGTCTCGACCAGGCGGCCGTCCTGGCGGACGAGCGGCCGGGTCAGCCGGTCGGAGGAGGCGTTGGCCTGCCAGCCGAAGAGGTCCTTCGGCCCGAGGCGGCCGTGGTTCACCCGGTCCTCGGCGCGTCCCCGGACGCCGACCATGCGGCCGTCCTTGACCGCGATGTCCATCGCGTCGCCGTCGGAGTGGAGGATCGAGGCGGCCCGCACCCATCGCTGCACGTCACCCGGTGAGACCCCCTCCATGAGGTGGGTGTCCACCCGCGTGGGCCACGCGTCATGCCGCCCGTACGGAGTACGGCCGCCCCACGGCTGCGCGATCCGGTCCACCGAAGAGTCCATGCCGCGTCTCCTCCGCTACGGCCGGCACCCGCCGCGCCGACCGCACCACCGGTACCCGGCACGGCCGGCCCGTAACGCCGTAACGCCGCGACGCCGCTGCTCGGGACGTACAGGCCGGCCCGTACGTCCGGCGAACGTCCGGCGAACGTCTGGCGAAGCCAGGACCGGCACTCGCGGAAGAGGAAGCGGGAACGGAACCGGGGAACGGGGAACGGGGAACGGGGAACGGGGAACGGGGAGTCGATCCCAGAGGGGACGACGCCGAAGTGAGGGAGAGTGCTCATGCGCGCGATAACCGTTCACCCTCAGGACGCCGGGTCCGGGTCCGGGTCCCTGGAGATACGTGACGTGCCCGATCCGGTACCCGGCCCGGGTGAGCTCCTGGTCGACGGCCTGGCGGTCGGCGTCTGCGGCACGGACAAGGAGATCGTGGCGGGCGAGTACGGGTGGGCGCCGGCCGGCCAGGAGCGGCTGGTGCTGGGCCATGAGTCGCTGGGCCGGGTGCGCGAGGCGCCGTCGGGCAGCGGCTTCCGGGCCGGAGACCTGGTGGTGGGTGTGGTGCGCCGGCCGGACCCGGTGCCTTGCGGAGCGTGCGCCCGTGGCGAGTTCGACATGTGCCGCAACGGCCGCTACACCGAGCGGGGCATCAAGGAACGCGCCGGCTACGGAAGCGAACTGTGGACCGTGGAGAGCGATTACGCCGTCAAGCTCGACCCCGCTCTGGAACGCGTCGGGATGCTGCTTGAGCCCACCACCGTGGTGGCCAAGGCGTGGGAGCAGATCGAGCGGATCGGTGGCCGTGCCTGGTTCGCACCACAACGGGTCCTGGTGACCGGCGCCGGGCCGATCGGTCTGCTGGCCGCGCTGCTGGGCGTACAGCGCGGACTGGACGTCCATGTCCTGGACCGGGTCACCACCGGACCGAAGCCGGACCTGGTGAGGAGCCTGGGTGCGACGTATCACTGCGAGGACATCGACCAGGTGACCTCCCGCGTCGCCCCCGACGTGGTGATCGAGGCGACCGGGGCAGGACACCTGGTCTTCGACGCCATCTCGGGCACCGCCACGTACGGAATCGTCTGCCTGACCGGCGTCTCCCCCCGGGGACGGCAGCTCTCCGTCGACGCGGGAACCATCAACCGGGAGCTGGTGCTGGAGAACGACGCGGTGGTGGGCTCCGTGAACGCCAACCTGCGCCACTACCGCCAGGCGGCCGAAGCGCTGGCCAAGGCGGCACCGGACTGGCCGGCGCGGATGATCAGCAGGCGCGTGCCGCTGGAACGCGCCGCGGAGGCGTTCACCGCCCGGGACGAGGACATCAAAGTGGTCATCACCCTCAACGACACCCTCAGCGACGCCCGCAACGGCGAAGACTGAATCCGGCCCATAGGCGCGGCGTTTCCAGCGGAGCGGTTATTCCTGAGCGTTCTATGCGATCGATGCGATCGATGTCACCGGCCGCTGCGCGCCCAGCCAATCTCAGCCCTTCTCAGCCCTTCTCAGCCGAACACGGCTTTCTGCACTTCATTGGGGCCGTCGAACTGCTCGGTTCCGGTGTTGGACAGTTTCTCGACGAGAGCGTCGTCCGCGCCGTTTTCCTTGGCCAGCGCCACGAGGTCGTCGCGGTTGGCCGGGTAGTCGGCGCCTTTCAGAGCTTTCTGCATGTCGATCGGGCTGATGTCTGCCATGGGTCTGCCTCTCAATTGCCGGAACACGTAGGGAAGGCGGGGCCACCCGCGGCGTGCCGCCCGGGTCCCCGCCTGCCGGTGAATTGAACAAGAAAGCTCATCAGAAGACCGAGCTGCCACACCGGCGCGTACGAAACCTCACCCGTTCCCTCCATACCGTCGGCATACGCCGCCTCCCATTGGCAACCCAGAAGGGGCGCAGGCGCTTCATATGCCGCAACCTGACAGAGCAGCGAAAAACCGGAGAAAGGGAACGAAGCGAGCATGGGACACGGCGGCAACGTCATCAGTGAACTGACCACGGACCACCGCGAAGTCGACGAACTCTTCGCCCAGATCGAAGCACTGCCGGCCGACGACCAGGACCGGCGCCGGCTCGCCGACCAGCTCACCATGGAGCTGATCCGCCACTCGGTCGCCGAAGAGGCGTACCTGTACCCCACAGTGCGCCGCTACGTCGACGACGGCGACGACCTTGCCGACAAGGAGCTCGCCGACCACGCCGAGGTGGAGCGCCTGCTCAAGGAACTGGAAGGCTGCGAGCCCGGCGACGGCCGGTTCGAGTCGCTCGTGACGCAGCTGAAGGCCTCGGTGACCACGCACGTGGCCGACGAAGAAGGGCACCTGTTCCCCGCCCTCGCCGACGTGTGCTCTCCCGAAGCCCTGGAGAAGCTGGGCGAGAAGGTCCGCTCGGCCAAGAAGACCGCCCCCACCCGCCCCCACCCCTCGGCCCCCCCCACCCCGCCGGCCAACAAGCTCCTCCCGCC
>NZ_LIPP01000024.1 GCF_001418335.1 Streptomyces aurantiacus
GTGGGGGTGTGGTGGGACACCAGGGGTTTCTCCTTGAGGAAGAAGGCGACGAGCAGGCCCAGGACGAGCACCGGCACGAGGTAGAGGAAGATCCGCGGCATCGCGTCGGCGTATGCCGCGATGTAGCCCTCCCGCAGCCCGGCGGGCAGCGCGTGGACGAGTTGCGGGGTGATGGACTCGGGGTCGGGCAGGTCCGCCCCGGTGGGCAGCCGGTCGGCGAGGGAGTCGGCGAGCCGGTCGGCGAAGAGCGTGCCGAAGACCGCCGCGCCGACGCTGCCGCCGATCTGCCGGAAGTAGTTGTGGGCGCTGGTCGCGGTGCCGAGGTCGCGCGGGTGCACGGAGTTCTGCACGGCGAGGATCAGCACCGGCATGACCAGGCCGATGCCGGCGCCGAGCACGGCCATCCACACGCTGTAGTACAGCCGGGGCGTATCGGTTTCGAGCCGGGAGAGCAGCCACATGCCGATGACGGACAGGGCGCCGCCGAGGACCGGGTAGACCTTGTAGTGGCCGCTGCGGCTGATGAGTTGGCCCGAGACGATCGAGGCGCCGACGATTCCGCCCATCATCGGGAGCATGAGCAGGCCGGACTCGGTGGCGGTGGCGCCGTCGACCATCTGCAGGTACGTGGGCAGGTAGCTGGCCGCGCCGAAGAGGGCGATCCCGACGATCACGCCCACCAGGCCGGTGATGTTGAAGACTCCGTCACGGAACAGCCGCAGCGGGATGAGAGGTTCGGCCGCGTAGTGCTCGGCGAGGAGGAAGAGAACGGCCGAGGCGACGGCTCCCGCGGCGAGCCCGAGGACGACACGCGAGTCCCACGCGTACTCCGTGCCGCCCCAACTGGTCAGCAGTACCAGGCAGGTCGAGGCGGCGGCGAGCAGCAGAGCGCCCAGGATGTCGAGGCGTGGCTTGGCGGTGGGCTTCGGGAGTTCGAGGACGACGGCCACGACGGCCAGGGTGAGCAGGCCGAAGGGTACGTTGATGTAGAAGCACCAGCGCCAGGAGAGGTGGTCGGTGAAGTAGCCGCCGAGCAGAGGGCCCGCGACCGAGGCGAGGCCGAACGCGGCGCCGATCAGCCCCATGAAGCGGCCCCGCTCCCGAGGCGGCACGATGTCCGCGATGATCGCCTGTACGCCGATCATGAGCCCGCCGGCGCCCACTCCCTGAAGCGCGCGGAAGGCGATCAGCTGGTCCATGGTGCGCGACCAGCCGGCCAGCGCGGAGCCGATCACGAAGACGACGATCGCGAACTGGAAGACGCCCTTGCGGCCGTAGAGATCGCCGAACTTGCCGTAGACGGGCAGTCCCACGGTCGAGGTGAGCAGATACGCGGTGATCGCCCAGGACATCTTGTCCAGGCCGTGCAGCTCCCCGACGATCTTCGGGAGCGCGGTGGCGACGATCATCTGCTCCAGCGCGGCGAGCAGCAGTGCCAGCATGAGCGCGAAGAAGACCAGGCGTACGCGGCGCGGGCTGAGCTGCTCCGACTGCGGGAAACCCGGCGGCAGTCGAGGCGTATCCGGGGTATCCGGGACGACTTGGGTGTCCGGTACCGGAGCCAGGACGTTTCGTCCGCTCTCCGCCAGAGCTGTTCCGCCCACGTGATGCTCCCCTCGTCGCGCCTGCGCGGCCCATTTCTCGCATTACGCGACATCTGGGAGCAAGCGCGACGAGTCGCACGGGGACGGGTCCGGCGGACGTATGCGCCGGTGGGAGCCCTACGGCGTACAACTGAGCCGTACTGAAAACCACTCGAAACGGTGAGCGTGAGAATCGCGCGGAGACATCCGCCCCGCCCGGGTCCCGTGCACGCGAGGCCCGTGAAAGGGACCGGCGGAGCTACTTCTCGACCTGGGTGGCGAGGTTCGCCAGCACCCCGTCGTAGATCCGGCCGAGGCCCTTGGGCGCGAAGGTCTTCTCGAAGAAGCCGCCGATGCCGCCGGCGCCGTTCCAGACGCTGGTGACGACGACCCGGGACCTGCCCTCGCCGGCCGGGGTGACCCGCCAGGTGGTGACCATCGAGGAGTTGCGGTCCTTTTCCACGAGTTCACCGTCGGTGGGCTCGCTCACTTCCAGCAGGCAGTCACGGATCCGCTTGCTGGTGGCCTGGAGCTTCCAGTGGACGAGGGTTCCCTCGCCGTCACCGCCCTCGCGCACCTCGTACTCGCTGAAGTGCTCGGTCAGAAGTGTCGAACGCGTGCCGGTGTAGTCGGCCAGCGCATCGAACACGTCGTCCGGCTGCCCCGCTACGACTCGCTCCGTGGTGGCCTCGACCTGCGCCATTGCGTTCCTCCAGCACTTGGGATCTCGGACGTCAGCGCTCAGCCAACCATCACGCGCCCGAGCCGCCCAAATCGGGGTCCTCCTCAAGGAAGGCACCAGGAAGGCAGCGGGGAAGGCAGCGGCGAAGGACCCGCCGATCGAATACGAGTTCGCACGATCAAGGGAACATGTGTTCTATTCTGTGGCCAGTGCTATCGAGGAGGCGTCATGCGGTGGGAGAACCTCACAGTGGAGTCCGGCGGGAACCCGTCAGGAAACCCCGCAAACCCCGCGCTGTTCGGCGCGGACGCGGTGACCACACGCACGTTCGACACGCCGGAGTTCCGTGGGATCACCTTCCACGAGATCCGGGCCAGGTCGATCGTCAACCGTGTGCCGGGGGCCTCGCGCATGCCCTTCGAGTGGACCGTGAACCCGTACAGGGGCTGCTCACACGCCTGCGTCTACTGTTTCGCGCGCAAGACCCACAGCTATCTGGACCTCGACACCGGCCTCGGTTTCGACAGCCAGATCGTGGTGAAGGTGAACGCCCCGGAGCTGCTGCGGCGGCAGCTGGGCTCGCGGCGCTGGCTCGGCGAGCACATCGCGATGGGCACGAACGTGGACTGCTACCAGCGTGCCGAGGGCCGCTACCAGCTGATGCCCGGCATCATCGCGGCCCTGCGCGACCACGCGAACCCCTTCTCGATCCTCACGAAGGGCACGCTGATCCTGCGCGACCTCGACCTACTGAAGCAGGCCGCGGCCGTCACCGAGGTCGGAATCTCCGTCTCGGTGGGCTTCACCGACCTCGACCTGTGGCGGACCGTGGAGCCGGGCACGCCGGCCCCCGAACGCCGCCTCGACGTCGTCCGCGCCCTGAGCGGGCACGGCATCGACTGCGGGGTGCTGATGGCCCCGGTGATCCCCTTCCTCGGCGACGACCCGTCCCAACTGCGCGCGACGGTACGGGCGATCGCCGCGTCCGGCGCGACCTCGGTGACCCCGCTCGTGCTGCATCTGCGGCCCGGGGCACGCGAGTGGTTCATGAGCTGGCTCGCGCACCATCACCCGCACCTGGTGCGCCGCTACGAGCGGCTGTACGCGGAGGGCTCGTACGCCCCGAAGTGGTATCAGCGCCGGATCACCCGGCAGGTGCACGAACTGGCCGAGGAGTACGGGATAGGCCCCACGCGCGCGGGGATGCCCCGCAGGGTGCCGGTGCCCGAACCGGTCGCACCGGGGCCCACCCAGCTCACCCTGCTGTGACCGGCATCCGGCCGCATCCCGGTGCCCGATGGGGTCAACTCCTGGCGGAAACGATCACTCCCGGACCCGTCCAGGAACGATATGGCCAAGGCCGTGACCCTCCCGCACGGCGCCCTGCCTGGTACAGCGATGTGAGGCGATGCCTTGTGAACCGACGCGCAGCCGCTCTGTGCGGTGTCGCCGCCGTGATGGCCGGAACGATCACCGCGGTCCCGGCCGAAGCGCGCTCGGGCCCCACGGGCGCCCCGCGCGCCACGCCGTCCGCCGCCGCGGCGAAGGCCACCTGGAAGAAGTGCGGCACCAAGAAGTACCCGACGCTCCAGTGCGCGTCCCTCAAAGTGCCGCTCGATCACGCGAACCCGCAGCACGGCAGGCGCATCACGCTCGCGCTGTCCCGGGTCCCGCACACCTCGAAGAAGAGGTATCAAGGCCCCCTGCTGGTCAACCCGGGCGGTCCCGGCGGCAGCGGCCGCACCCTCGCCGGGTTCGTCGCGGCCTCGCTGCCGAAGAACGTGGCCGCGCAGTACGACGTCATCGGCTTCGACCCGCGCGGGGTCGGCGCGAGCAGGCCCGCCCTGGACTGCCGGCCGGGGCACTTCGCCCCGGTGCGCCCCGACTCGCGGCCGGCCACCCGCGCCCTGGAGAAGGCCAATCTCGACCGCGCACGGGCCTTCGCGAAGGCCTGCGCGACCAAGTACGGGGATCTGCTGCCGTACGTCGACACGGTGAGCGCGGTCAAGGACATGGACGCGATCCGGCGCGCTCTCGGCGCCGAGAGGATCAACTACTTCGGGTACTCGTACGGCACCTACCTGGGCGCCGTCTACGCGAAGCTCTACCCGGGGCGGGTGCGGCGCATGGTGCTGGACTCCGTCGTCGACCCCACCGGTGTGTGGTACGACGACAACCTCGCGCAGGACTACGCCTTCGACTCCCGCCACCGGGCCTTCATGGCCTGGGTCGCCCAGCACGACGCGACGTACGAGCTCGGCACCGATCCGGAGAGGATCGAGGCGGCCTGGTACGCGATGCGGGCGGCGCTGGCGAAGAAGCCCGCGGCCGGGACGGTCGGCGCCGCCGAACTGGAGGACACCTTCTCCCCCGGCGGCTACTTCAACGGCTACTGGCCGTCGCTCGCCGAGGCGTTCGCGGCCCGTGTGAAGGACGGGAACGACGACCCGCTGGTCGAGGCGTACGAGAACCTCGGCGCCGTCGACGCGGCGGGCGACAACGGCTACAGCGTCTACACCTCGGTGCAGTGCCGTGACGCGAGCTGGCCGCGCGACTGGGAGCAGTGGCGTGACGACAACTGGAAGGTGCACGCGAAGGCACCGTTCCTGGCGTGGAACAACGCCTGGTACAACGCCCCGTGCGCGTTCTGGCCCACGGACCCGGCGCAGCCGGTGGACGTCTCGAACGACTCGGTGCCGCCGGTGCTGCTGTTCCAGGCGACGGACGACGCGGCCACTCCCTACGAGGGCGGCGTCACGGTCCATCACCTGCTGAGCGGCTCCAGCCTGGTGGTGGAGCAGGGCGGCGGCAACCACGGCATCACGCTGAGCGGAAACACCTGCCTGGACAGGCACCTGGCCACCTACCTGACCGACGGCAGGGTGCCACGCGGTGAGGGCGCCGGCGAGGCCGACGCGGTGTGCGAGAAGCTCCCCGACCCGAAGCCACGGACCGCAAAGACAGCCTCCGCCTCAACCGGCGCGACACTGCACGGCCTGCTCGGCTTCAGAAGCTGAGCCCGCCGTATTTCCCGCGCTCCCCCGCACGCGGCGACCTAGGGTGCCGCCATGGACGACCGCTCCCCCGCCCCCGTGCACATCCGCGAGATGACCCTGGCCGACTGTCCCCGCGTGGCGGAGATCCGCGTACGCGGCTGGCAGAACGCGTACAAGGGCCTGATGCCCCAGTCGTACCTCGACGGGCTCGACGTGGCGGCCGAACTTCCGCGTCGACGGGCCCACTTCACGCAGGCGGGCGAGGGTGTGGTGAATCTCGTCGCTCAGTGGGCCGGTGAGGTCGTCGGCTGGTCCTGCCACGGCCCGCACCGCGAGGGTGAACGGCGCACCGGGGACGCCGAGTTGTACGCGATCTACGTCGCCCCCGACCGGATCGCGCGCGGTGTGGGCCGCGCCCTGCTGCGGAATTCCGTCGCGCGCAGCGCCGCCGCCGGGCACGAGCGGATGCTGCTCTGGGTGCTCCGGGAGAACGCAAGCGCGCGCCGCTTCTACGAAAGAGCCGGTTTCCTGGCGGACGGTGCCGAGGAACCCTTCGAGATCGAGGGCGTCGAGGTGCCCGAGGTGCGGTACGTCCGGCTGCTGGGCGGCACGGGTGGTCCCTGAGGGGGAGTCCTCAGCGCCGGTCCCGTGGCGTGCGTTGGGCCGGCAGTCGTTTCAGCGCGTCGGCCGCGGCTCGGGCGAGTTCCGGGCGGACGAGGGCTTCGTTGAGGACGGGCCGGGCCCGTTCGTCGCCCAGGGCGCCCAGGCCTTCCACGCAGGCGACGGCGACCCGGCGGTACGGATCGTGCGGGCGGAATCTACGGGCCAGGGTCGTGATCAGGGCGGGCACGGACTCGGGCGCGCGGAGTTCCACCAGGAGCCGTACCGGATGGAGGGCGTAGGCGACGCGCAGCTCGTTGGTGGCCAGGGCCGCCGCCGCTCGGGCGGTGCGCGGGTCGCCGAGCCGGGCCAGCGCGTACGCGGCGGACGCGCAGCGCTGCGGGTCCCGGTGGTTGAGCAGCAGGACCAGCGACTCGAAGGCCCGCCGGTCACCGGCGACCCCGAGCCGGAAGGCGGCCAGTTCCCGCGCCCAGAGCGGCTGTTCGGGAGCGATGAGCACGGCCGCCAGCTCGTCGAGGTCCCCGGTCGCGGCCAGTCGTTCGTACGAGAAGGACGCCACCGCGCCCGCCTCCTGTCGTAAGCGCTGGGTGAGCGTTCGCAACTCTTCGTCCATACCCCAGAGACTATCGGTGACATGCGTCACAAGAGCCGGTCAGGAAGGCGCACTGGCGCGCTCGTTACTCACCGGTTAAGCTCAATCGAGCGAGTTACCCACTCGTGGACTTGCTCGTGGCGGCCTGGTGACGCAGCCGCCACGGGATGACCCTCATGTCCCCCGGGCCGTGAGGGAGCTGGTCGGTTCGGTATTTCAGGTACCTCGGCATCTCGGTACCTGGATACCTCGGTGCGACATGTACGGCGGGCCCCGGGACAGGGCCGGCCGGATCTCCTCACCGCTCCGCGGGCTCGTGCTCCACATCCGCGGGCGGACGGCACCGGGCGTGTGCGCTTCACAGCCCGGCAGAACCCTCGTTTCCGCACCCCACACCTCCGCACTTCGTGCGCCCGTCGGCGTATCCCGGTGCGTCCCTCAGTCGTCACTCATTCCTGGAGTCCCGCGATGGCCACTCCCCTGTCCGACCCCTCCACCTCCCGCTTGTCTCCCTTGTCTTCCTTGTCTTCCTCGTCTCCCTCGTCCGCCGTGTCGGGGGAGCCGCTGCTCAAGACCGTCGCCGTCGTCGGCCTCGGCACCATGGGCACCGGTATCGCGGAGGTCCTCGCCCGGGCCGGCCGCGAGGTCGTCGGCATCGACGTCAGCGAGGCCGCCGCCGCCCAGGCCGTCAGCGCGGTCGAGTCCGCGACCGCCCGCTCCGTGCGCCGCGGGCGCCTCACCGAGCGGGAACGCGACGACACCCTCGCCCGTTTCCGTACGTTCACCGATCTGCGGGCCGCGGCCGACGCCGACCTGGTGATCGAGGTGGCCCCCGAGTCGTACGAGATCAAGCACCAGATCTTCCGGGACCTGGACGGCGTCGTGCGCCCGGGGACGATCCTTGCGACCGGCACGAACGCCCTGTCGGTCACGCGGCTGGCCGCCGACTCCGCCCACCCCGAGCGCGTCCTGGGCCTGCACTTCTTCAACCCGGCGCCCGCCATGAAGCTGGTCGAGGTCGTCTCGTCCGTGCTGACCGCGCCCGGCGCCGTCGCCGCCGTCACCGACCTCGCCCTCGAACTCGGCAAGGAGCCCGTCGCGGTCGGCGACCGCCCCGGCTTCGTCGCCGACGGCCTGCTCTTCGGCTACCTCAACCAGGCCGCCGCGATGTACGAGGCGAAGTACGCCGCCCGCGAGGACATCGACGCCGCGATGCGGCTCGGCTGCGGCCTGCCCATGGGCCCGCTCGCCCTGCTCGACCTGATCGGCGTCGACACCGCGCGTACGGTCCTGGAGGCCATGTACGCGGAGTCGCACGACCGGCTGCACGCGCCGGCGCCCATCCTGAAGCAGCTCAGCGAGGCGGGCCTGACCGGCCGCAAGTCGGGCCGCGGCTTCTACACGTACGAGGCCCCGGGCAGCGCGACCACCGTCCGGGACGCGCTGACACCGCTCGCCGGAGGACCCGAGACGGCCCGCAGGTCCGTCCGCTCGGTGGGGGTCGCGGGGTCCGGGACGATGGCGTCCGGCATCGCCGAGGTGTTCGCGAAGGCCGGGTACGAGGTCGTCCTCGCCGCACGCAGCGAAGAGAAGGCGGAGGCCGCCAAGTCCCGTATCGGGAAGTCGCTCGCACGCTCCGTCGACAAGGGACGCCTGACCGCCGAGGCGGCTGCCGAGGCCCTGGACCGCGTCACCCCGGCGGGTTCGTACGACGCCTTCGCGGAGGTCGACCTGGCGCTGGAGGCCGTCGCCGAGGACCTGGAGATCAAGCAGCAGCTCTTCGCGGTGCTCGACAAGGTCTGCAAACCGGGCGCGATCCTGGCCACCACGACCTCCTCGCTGCCCGTCGTCACCTGCGCCCGCGCCACCTCACGGCCGCAGGACGTGATCGGCCTGCACTTCTTCAACCCGGCGCCCGCGATGAAGCTCGTCGAGGTCGTGCGCACGGTCCTGACGGCCGACGACGTGCACGCCACGGTCCGCGAGCTGTGCTCGACGATCCGCAAGCACCCGGTGGACTGCGGCGACCGGGCGGGCTTCATCGTGAACGCGCTGCTGTTCCCGTACCTGAACAACGCGATCAAGATGGTCGAGGAGCACTACGCGACGCTCGACGACATCGACGCGGCGATGAGGCTCGGCGGCGGCTACCCGATGGGCCCGTTCGAGCTCCTCGACGTGGTCGGCCTGGATGTCTCGCTGGCCATCGAGAAGGTGCTGCACCGCGAGTTCCGCGACCCGGGGCTCGCCCCGGCGCCCCTCCTGGAGCACCTGGTGGCCGCGGGCTGCCTCGGCCGCAAGACGGGCCGCGGCTTCCGCGAATATGCCCGGCGCTGAGCCCCACGGGAACGGGCCGGGGACCGGCCGGCACAAGCCGAGCGGTGCGCACGGACCGGGCGGTGTCCTCGCGGGCGGGGCCGCGCCCCCGGGCGACGGCCGACCCGACGGCCGGCCCGCCCGCGCGGGCTGGGGCGGCCTGCTCGCCCCGGCCGCCGGTCCGCCTTCGGCCCCGGTCACGGACGAGGTCACGGGCGGGGTCGCGGCCCAGGTCACCGGTGGGGAAAGACCCGGCCGTGAGCGCCCGGCCGCGTCCATGCAGTACGTTCGGGGCATGTCCCAGCCCGCCAAGTCCTCCCGTACACCAGCCACGTCCGATACGCCCGGGAGCGCCGCGGGCGGTCGCGCGGCCACGCAGCGGCTCAAGATGCGCCGCGAACTGGCGGCCGCCGCGATGGAGCTCTTCGCGACGAAGGGGTACGAGGCGACGACGGTCGACGAGATCGCGGCCGCGGCCGGGGTCGCCCGGCGCACCTTCTTCCGGCACTTCCGCTCCAAGGAAGAGGCGATCTTCCCGGACCACGACGACACCCTGGTCCGGGTCGAGGCGGTGCTCAACGCCGCGCCGGCGCACGAGCATCCGCTGGACACGGTGTGCCGCGGGATCAAGGAAGTCATGAAGATGTACGCGGGCCGGCCGGAGATCTCGGTCTCGCGCTACCGGCTCACGCGTGAGGTGCCGACGCTGCGGCAGGCGGAGATCGCGTCCGTGTCCCGGTACGAGCGGCTGTTCACCCGCTATCTGCTGGGGCACTTCGACGAGCACGCCCACGACGACGACGCCAACGACGACCCGCTGCTCGCGGAGGTCGCCGCGTCGGCCGTGGTCACCGCCCACAACCACGTCCTGCGCCGATGGCTGCGGGCGGACGGCCAAGGGGACGTCGAGGCGCAGCTGGACCACGCCTTCTCGATCGTCAGGAAGACCTTCGGCACCGGGATCGGGGCCGGGCAGGACCATCCCCCGCACACAGCACCTGTGTCCACGGCCTCGGTGGAGGGGGAGGTGCTGGTGACCGTCGCCCGTGTCGACGCTCCGCTGCACCAGGTGATGCGCACGATCGAGCAAGCCCTCAAGGAACGGTCGTAGGGTTTCTCCGGCAAAGCCCGCACGCCCCCTTCCCAGTGGAAGGGGGCGTCCTTTTTGATCGATCATCGCTCATCTGTTACGGACAGATGACAGATGAGAGAAATTGTTGGCACTCGGTGCCTTGCTAGATGACACGCGGTGCCATACGTTGGAGAGGTCCGGGCGGCCGGCGTGCAGAGATCCCTCGTACGCCGGCTGTCCCCGCAAGCCAAGGCCTGCGTGCCCGGACGCCTGCGTCACAGGCAACCTTCCGCGCCACAAAGCGCTGCCGAGCACCACCCCCGCCGAACCGACGGCACGCCTCACCCAGCAGCCAGCAGCAACCCACCCCGACGTAACCCTCAGCGTTCTTCTCGACGCTCGTCGCCGGAGGCAACACCGTGAAGGAAATCCTGGACGCGATTCAGTCGCAGACAGCCACGTCCGCCGACTTCTCCGCCCTGCCGCTCCCCGAGTCCTACCGCGCGGTCACCGTGCACAAGGACGAAACGGAGATGTTCGCCGGGCTCACCACCCACGACAAGGACCCCCGCAAGTCGATCCACCTGGACGACGTGCCGGTGCCGGAACTCGGCCCCGGCGAGGCCCTGGTGGCCGTGATGGCCTCCTCGGTCAACTACAACTCCGTGTGGACCTCGATCTTCGAGCCCATGGCGACCTTCGGGTTCCTGGAGCGCTACGGCAGGCTCAGCGAACTCACCAGGCGCCACGACCTGCCGTACCACATCATCGGTTCCGACCTGGCGGGCGTCGTGCTGCGCACCGGTCCCGGCGTGAACGCCTGGCATCCCGGTGACGAGGTCGTCGCGCACTGCCTGTCCGTCGAGCTGGAGTCCAGCGACGGGCACAACGACACCATGCTCGACCCCGAGCAGCGCATCTGGGGCTTCGAGACCAACTTCGGCGGGCTCGCCGAGATCGCACTCGTGAAGTCCAACCAGCTGATGCCGAAGCCCGGCCACCTGTCGTGGGAGGAGGCCGCCGCTCCCGGTCTGGTCAACTCCACCGCGTACCGGCAGCTGGTCTCGCGCAACGGCGCCGGGATGAAGCAGGGCGACAACGTCCTGATCTGGGGCGCGAGCGGCGGCCTCGGCTCGTACGCCACCCAGTTCGCGCTGGCCGGCGGCGCCAACCCCATCTGCGTGGTGAGCAGCCCGCAGAAGGCAGACATCTGCCGCGCGATGGGCGCCGAGGCGATCATCGACCGCAACGCCGAGGACTACAGGTTCTGGAAGGACGAGCACCACCAGGACCCCAAGGAATGGAAGCGTTTCGGCAAGCGCATCCGCGAACTCACCGGCGGCGAGGACGTCGACATCGTCTTCGAGCACCCGGGCCGCGAAACCTTCGGCGCCTCCGTGTACGTCACGCGCAAGGGCGGCACGATCGTCACATGTGCTTCCACCTCGGGCTACAACCACGAGTACGACAACCGCTACCTGTGGATGTCCCTGAAGCGGATCATCGGCTCGCACTTCGCCAACTACCGCGAGGCCTGGGAGGCCAACCGGCTGATCGCGAAGGGGAAGATCCACCCGACGCTCTCCAGGGTGTACTCGCTGGAGGAGACCGGGCAGGCCGCCTTCGACGTGCACCGCAACCTCCACCAGGGCAAGGTCGGCGTCCTGGCGCTCGCGCCCGCCGAGGGCCTCGGCGTGCGCGACCGGGAGAAGCGCGCCCAGCACATCGACGCCATCAACCGCTTCCGGAACGTCTGAGGTCCCCCCGATGACAGAGCGCCAGGCGCCGCAGGCGCGCAACGAGAGGGACCGGCCGTGGCTCATGCGGACCTACGCCGGTCACTCCACGGCCGAGGCGTCCAACGAGCTGTACCGGCGCAACCTCGCCAAGGGCCAGACGGGTCTGTCGGTCGCGTTCGACCTGCCGACCCAGACCGGTTACGACCCCGACCACATCCTCGCCCGCGGCGAGGTCGGCCGGGTCGGCGTGCCCGTCTCGCACCTCGGTGACATGCGCCGGCTGTTCCAGGACATCCCCCTGGAGCAGATGAACACCTCGATGACCATCAATGCCACCGCCATGTGGCTGCTGGCGCTCTACCAGGTCGTCGCGGAGGAGCAGGGTCTCGACAAGGAGGCCATCGCCGAGCTCCAGGGGACGACCCAGAACGACATCGTGAAGGAGTACCTGTCGCGGGGCACGCACGTGTTCCCGCCGGTCCCCTCCCTCCGTCTGACGACGGACATGATCTGCTACACGGTCAACCACATCCCCAAGTGGAACCCGATCAACATCTGCAGCTACCACCTCCAGGAGGCGGGAGCCACTCCGGTCCAGGAGATCGCGTACGCGATGTCCACCGCGATCGCCGTGCTCGACGCGGTGTTCGCGTCCGGCCAGATCGCCGAGGAGCGGAAGGGGGAGGTGGTCGCGCGCATCTCCTTCTTCGTGAACGCGGGCGTCCGCTTCGTCGAGGAGATGTGCAAGATGCGGGCGTTCGGCCGCATCTGGGACCGGATCACCCGCGAGCGGTACGGGATCGAGAACCCGAAGCACCGGCGTTTCCGGTACGGGGTCCAGGTCAACTCCCTCGGTCTGACCGAGGCGCAGCCGGAGAACAACATCCAGCGGATCGTCCTGGAGATGCTGGCCGTGACCCTCTCGAAGGACGCACGCGCGCGTGCCGTCCAACTCCCCGCGTGGAACGAGGCGTTGGGCCTGCCCCGGCCGTGGGACCAGCAGTGGTCCCTGCGCATGCAGCAGGTGCTCGCCTACGAGAGCGACCTGCTGGAGTACGCGGACCTCTTCGAGGGCTCGCACGTCGTCGAGGCGAAGGTCTCCCAGCTGGTCGACGACTCGTTCGCCGAGATCGACCGGATCCAGGAGATGGGCGGCGCGATGGCGGCCGTCGAGTCGGGCTATCTGAAGTCTCAGCTCGTCGCGTCGCACGCCGAGCGCCGGGCCCGTATCGAGTCCGGTGAGGAGAAGATCGTCGGCGTCAACATCTTCGAGTCGACGGAGCCGAACCCGCTCACGGCCGACCTGGACGCCGCGATCCACACGGTCGACCCGGCGGTCGAGGCGCAGGTGACCGCCGCCCTCCAGAACTGGCGCGACACCCGCTACCAGCCGCCCTTCAACCACCCGCGCCCGTGCAAGGCGCTTGAGCGGCTGAAGGAGGCCGCGCAGGGCACCGACAACCTCATGGAGGCCACCCTTGAGTGCGCCCGCGCCGGGGTCACGACCGGCGAATGGGCCGGCGCCCTGCGCGAGGTGTTCGGCGAGTTCCGCGCACCCACCGGTGTGTCGTCCGCGCCGGTCGCGGTGACCGCCGAGGAGGGCACGGCCATGGCGGCGGTCCGCCGCAAGGTGGAGCGGACCGCGCGGGACCTCGGCGTCGGCAAGCTCCGCTTCCTGGTGGGCAAGCCGGGCCTGGACGGACATTCCAACGGCGCCGAGCAGATCGCCGTACGGGCCAGGGACGCCGGGTTCGAGGTGGTCTACCAGGGCATCCGGCTGACGCCCGAGGAGATCGTGTCCGCGGCCGTCGCCGAGGACGTGCACGGCGTCGGTCTGTCCATCCTGTCGGGCTCGCACGCCCAGCTGGTGCCCGACGTGCTGGAGCGGCTGCGCGAGGCCGGCGCCGGCGACATCCCGGTGATCGCCGGCGGGATCATCCCGAACGCCGACGCCGAGCAGCTCAGGGCCGCGGGAGTGGCCGCCGTCTTCACCCCGAAGGACTTCGACATCACGGGAATCATCGGCCGTATCGTCGACGAGATCCGGAAAGCGAACAAGCTCGACCCTCTGGAGGTCCCCGCATGACCAGCCCTGCCCCCCAGGTCAACCGCCTGCGTCCGCGGCGTTCCTGCCTGGCCGTGCCCGGCTCGAACCCCCGCTTCCTGGAGAAGGCCCAGGGCCTGCCCGCCGACCAGGTCTTCCTGGACCTGGAGGACGCGTGCGCGCCGCTGGCCAAGCCCGAGGCGCGGCACACCATCGTCAAGTTCCTCAACGAGGGCGACTGGACGGGCAAGACGCGGGTCGTGCGGGTCAACGACTGGACGACCGAGTGGACGTACCGCGACGTCGTGACCGTGGTGGAGGGCGCGGGACCGAACCTCGACTGCGTCATGCTGCCGAAGGTGCAGGACGCCCAGCAGGTGGTCGCCCTCGACCTGCTCCTGACGCAGATCGAGAAGACGATGGGCTTCGAGGTCGGCAGGATCGGCATCGAGGCGCAGATCGAGAACGCCCGGGGCCTGAACAACGTCAACGACATCGCGACGGCCTCCCCGCGCGTCGAGACGATCATCTTCGGCCCGGCCGACTTCATGGCGTCGATCAACATGAAGTCGCTGGTCGTCGGCGAACAGCCGCCCGGCTACCCGGCGGACGCCTACCACTACATCCTGATGAAGATCCTGATGGCCGCCCGCGCCAACGACCTCCAGGCGATCGACGGCCCCTACCTGCAGATCCGCAACGTCGAGGGCTACCGCGAGGTCGCCGGGCGGGCCGCCGCCCTCGGTTTCGACGGCAAGTGGGTGCTGCACCCCGGTCAGGTCGAGGCGTCGAACGAGATCTTCTCGCCCTCCCAGGAGGACTTCGACCACGCCGAGCTGATCCTGGACGCGTACGACTACTACACGTCCGAGGCGGGCGGCAAGAAGGGCTCCGCGATGATCGGCGACGAGATGATCGACGAGGCGAGCCGCAAGATGGCGCTCGTCATCTCGGGCAAGGGCCGGGCCGCCGGCCTGCGGCGCACGTCGAAGTTCGAAGCCCCGGAGGCCTGAGCGCATGCAGTTCGGACGCACCTACGAGGAGTTCGAGGTCGGCGCGGTCTACAAGCACTGGCCCGGGAAGACCGTCACCGAGTACGACGACCACCTCTTCTGTCTCCTGACGATGAACCACCACCCGCTCCACCTGGACGCCAACTACGCCGAGAACACCACGGACTTCGGCAAGAACGTCGTGGTCGGGAACTACATCTACTCCCTGTTGCTCGGCATGTCCGTCCCCGACGTGTCGGGCAAGGCGATCGCCAACCTGGAGGTCGAGTCGCTCAAGCACGTCGCGCCGACCTTCCACGGCGACACGGTCTACGGCGAGACCACGGTCCTCGACAAGACCCCGTCCAAGTCCAAGAACGACCGCGGAATCGTCTACGTCGAGACCAGGGGCTACAAGCAGGACGGCACGCTGGTCTGCGTGTTCCGCCGCAAGGTGATGGTCCCCACCGAGACGTACATCAAGGAGCGCGGCGGCGAGCAGCCCGGCCGCCCGGAGCCGAAGGCTCCCGCGGAGAAGAAAGCTCCCGCTGAGAAGAAGACGGAGAAGTAGCCATGGCGCGACTCGCCCAGACCGCCGGCCTGACCGACATCCAGCGGGAGATCCTGTCGACCGTACGGGACTTCGTGGACAAGGAAATCCTCCCGGTCGCGACCGAGCTGGAGCACCGCGACGAGTACCCGCAGGCGATCGTCGACGGGCTCAAGGAGTTGGGTCTCTTCGGTCTGATGATCCCCGAGGAGTACGGAGGCCTGGGTGAGTCGCTCCTCACCTACGCGCTGTGCGTGGAGGAGATCGCGCGCGGCTGGATGTCGGTGTCCGGCATCATCAACACCCACTTCATCGTGGCCTACCTGCTCAAGCAGCACGGCACTCAGGAGCAGCGGGAGTACTTCCTGCCCCGGATGGCGGCGGGCGAGGTGCGCGGCGCGTTCTCCATGTCCGAGCCGGCGCTCGGCTCCGACGTGTCGGCCATCACGTCGAAGGCGGTGAAAGAGGGCGACGACTATCTTCTGACCGGCCAGAAGATGTGGCTCACGAACGGTGGTACGTCGACGCTCGTGGCCGTCCTCGTGAAGAGTGACGAAGGCCATACCCCCGCGGAGGTGGCCGCCGCGCCCCACCGGTCGATGACGACCTTCCTCGTGGAGAAGGAGCCCGGTTTCGGTGAGGTCCGCCCCGGCCTGACCATCCCGGGGAAGATCGACAAAATGGGCTACAAGGGCGTCGATACCACCGAGCTCATCATGGACGGCCTGCGCGTTCCGGCCAATCGCGTGCTCGGCGGCGCGACCGGACGGGGCTTCTACCAGATGATGGACGGCGTCGAGGTGGGCCGGGTCAACGTGGCCGCGCGTGGCTGCGGCGTCGCCCAGCGTGCGTTCGAGCTCGGCGTCTCCTACGCCCAGCAGCGGCACACCTTCGGCAAACAGATCGCCCAGCACCAGGCGATCCAGTTCAAGCTGGCGGAGATGGCTACCAAGGTCGAGGCCGCCCATGCGATGATGGTGAACGCGGCACGCAAAAAGGACTCCGGGGAGCGAAACGACCTTGAGGCGGGGATGGCGAAGTACCTCGCCTCCGAGTACTGCAAAGAGGTCGTGGAGGACGCCTTCCGGATCCACGGCGGCTACGGCTTCTCGAAGGAGTACGAGATCGAGCGCCTCTACCGCGAGGCCCCGATGCTGCTGATCGGCGAAGGTACCGCCGAGATCCAGAAAATGATCATCGGGCGCAGACTGCTCGAAGAGTACCGACTCCAGGGCTAGATATACCGATTCGGGGTGTTTTCATCGAGAAGAGGATCACATCCCGTCAGCGCTCTTCGGACATGGACTCGGCTTCCTGGCTTACCCAGTTGTGGCCCGCGACCGGTACGATTCCGGGAAAGCCGCCGTCCCCAGTCACAGTGCGGCATCATCCGCTACGAAGGTCATCCATGCCCCACAGCCAAACCTCTGCACCACGCGACAGCCTGGCCGGCGTACGTCTTGCGCGCGGAGCATCGCCGTGGCTCCTCCCGACCGTCGCCACCGCAGCCCTCAGCCTGGTACGCGCGCGCAAGTCCGGCGCCGCCAAGGCCGTGGCCGTACCCGCCACCGCTCTGGCGGCGGGCATGCTGTGGTTCTTCCGCGACCCCGAGCGCGAGATCACCCAGGGCCGGGTCATCTCGCCGGCCGACGGTGTGGTGCAGAGCATCATGCCGTGGAAGGACGGGCGTACCCGCGTCGCGATCTTCATGAGCCCGCTGAACGTCCACGTCAACCGCGCGCCGCTCGCCGGCACGGTGACCTCGGTCGAGCACATCCCCGGCGGGTTCGTTCCGGCGTTCAACAAGGAGAGCGAGAACAACGAACGCGTTGTCTGGCACTTCGACACCGACCTCGGCGACATCGAGATGATCCAGATCGCCGGTGCGGTCGCGCGGCGCATCGTGCCGTACATCCCGCAGGGCACCAAGGTCGAGCAGGGCGAACGCATCGGGCTGATCCGCTTCGGCTCGCGCGTCGACATCTACCTCCCCGAGGGCGTGGAGGTCGATGTGGAGGTCGGTCAGAAGACCGTGGCAGGGGTGACTCGCATTGACCGTGATTGATCCCGAGACACAGGCCGGATGGGTGCCGCAGGCCGACGAGCTGGACGACGAGGAGGAGATGCCCCTCTCTCTCCGCCTCTCGATAGCGGACACGCTCACTCTCGGTAACGCCACGTGTGGCTTCATGGCGGTGTACTTCACCACCACCGGCATCCTGATCCCGCACCTCACGGGCAGCCAGGAGACGGGCATGGCGCGGCACAGTGCCGCCACCACCGTGATCCTGATGCTGTGCGCCGCGGTCTTCGACCTGTTCGACGGCCTGGTGGCCCGCAAGCTGCGCTCCTCCCCCATGGGCGCCGAGCTGGACAACCTCTCGGACCTGATCAGCTTCGGTCTCGCGCCGGCGTACTTCGTCCTCGTCTACGGCATGGTCGCCGACGACGCGCACCAGCGGGTGGCGGCGGTGGGGGCGATCGTGGTCCTGCTGGCCGTGGTGCTCCGGCTCGCGAGATTCTCGTGCGTCACGGTCAAGGACGGCACGTTCCAGGGCATGCCGTCGCCGTTCGGTGCGCTGACGGTCGTCTCGATCGTGCTTCTGGAGCTGCCGTTCGTCGCCACGCTCCTGGCGATCCTCGGCACGGCGTGGCTGATGGTGAGCCGGGTCGAGTACCCGAAGCCGCGGGGGCGCCTCGCCGTGGCGATGCTCTCCTGGATCGTGTTCAGCATGGCGCTGCTGGTGTCCTGGGCCTTCGACGCTCCCGGTGGGCAGCTGCTGCTGCAGACCGGGTGTGCGTTGCAGCTGGTGATGGGAGCGGTGATTCCGCTCTTCGCGACGGCTCGGAAGGTGCACAACTTCCGGGGCAGTCGTCGGGAGGCCAGGGCGACGCAGTTGCCCTAGCAGTTGTCTCCTGTGCACGGGAAGGGCCCCGAACCACTTGGTTCGGGGCCCTTCCCTTATGTGTCGAGTGCGGGTGCGTGGGGGTTGAGCGCGCAGTTCCCCGCGCCCCTGAAAGGCAGGCCTCAGGCGCCCGGGGTGTACTGCGTCGCCGTGTCCGAGGCGTCTGCCTCCTGGACCACCTTCATGCCGCCGGTCACCGTCTTGTCGGGCCGGAGGATGACGCTCTGCTTGGAGGAGGCGGCCTTGGGGTCGGTGAAGTTCTGCGGTGTGCCGAAGCCCGTGTCCAGGGCGTCGATGGTGAGCAGGGCCTTGTCCACTCCCTCGCGGGTCAGATCTTTGGTCTCGCAGGCCTTCTTCAGTGCCTCGCCGAACGCGGAGGCGGCCGTCCAGCCGGCGACCACGCCGTTGTCCAGGGAGTCCTTCGGGTACGCCTTCTTGTAGTCGGCGACCAGCTTCTGGGCCCCCGGGGTGTCCGCGCCGATGGGCAGCGAGGGCGAGGCCACGTAGTAGTTCTTCAGCAGCGCGGGACCCGCCTGGGTGGCCAGGAGCTGCGGGGCGAAGGCCGAGTTGTTGCCGATGATCGGGACGTCGAAGCCGCCGGCCGCGGCGACACCGACCAGGGAGGCCGCCTGGCGCGGCCCCGCACTGATCACGACCGCCTTGACGCCGGCCTTCTTCAGGGCGGCGACCTGCGCGGTCATGTCGTTGTCGGTCGGCTTGATCTTCTGCTCGACGACGGTCAGCCCGGCCTCCTTCGCGATGTGCTTGGAGCCGAGCAGGGCGCTCTCCCCGTAGTCGCCCTCGAAGTAGACGTGCCCGAGCTTGTCGCCCTTCTTGAGGCCCTTCTCCTTCATCAGGAAGTCGACGGCGTTGATCGTCTCGATGTCGTACGTGGACCCGATGACCCGGATGTAGGAGCTGCCGAGGAGCGCGGACGACCACGCCTGCGGCAGGACCAGGGCCTTGTCCTGTCCGTCGATGCGCTTCTCGACCGCGGCGACGAACGGCGAGCCGATGAACTGGACGAACCCGAGCACCTTCGGCGCCAGCTCCGTGTACCCGGAGACGGCCTTCTGCGGGTCGTAGCCGTGGTCGCGGACGCTGAGGGCGACCTTGTAGCCGCACACGCCCCCGTCGGCGTTCAGCTGCTTCACATAGAGCTGCTGGGCCTGGGTGACGCTCTTGCCGAGGGTCGCGTAGACCCCCGTCATGTCGGTGAGGGCGCCCAGCGTGATGGTCTTGCCGGAGATGCCCTCGCCGGTCTTCACCTCTCCCGCGGCGGTGCCGCCCTTGTCGTTCCCGTCGTCGTCCTTGGCCTTGGAGCTGCAGCCGGCCAGCAGCAGCAGCGCCGCGAGCGCCCCGGCGGCCACCCTGACCGTGCCGCTGGTCGCGTTCCTCGTACTCGTCTCGTTCGTCTCGTTCGTCTCGTTCGTCTCGTTCGTCGTGCTCATCGTTTCTCCCCTGGATCGGTCCTGAAGCGTCGCCCGGCGGCCACCCTGACCAGGCCGCCGGGCAGGAAGAGCACCACCGCGACAACGGCGGCGCCATAGAGGTACCGGGATGCCTCGCCCGGTGCGATCCCGCCCGTACCGGGGGCGGAGACCAGGGGCAGCGCGTCGCTGTAGCGGGTCAGCAGCTGCGGCAGCACGGACACGAACACCGCTCCGATCACCGCCCCCGAGACCGAGCCGAGCCCGCCGATGACGATCATGGCGAGGTATTCGAGCGACAGCGTGATGCCGAAGTAGTCCGGCACCGTCCGCTGGAAGACCAGGGCGAGCAGAACGCCCGCGAGGCCCGCGTACATCGAGGACAGGACGAAGACGGCGGCCCGGTAGCGGGCCACGGGGACGCCGATGACGCCGGCCGCGATGCGGTGGTCGCGGATCGCGTTCATGGCCCGCCCCGGGCGCCCGCGCAGCACCCCGCGGGCGAAGAGACCGCAGCCGAGGAGCAGGACGAGTCCCGCGTACCAGAGCTTCTCGGCGGAGCCGAACGGGACGTTGGCGACGAGGAGTTCACGGTCGTCGAAGGTGAGCCCGAACAGGCTCAGGGGCGGTACGTCGCGGCCGTTGAAGCCGCCGGTGAGGTCGCGGGCGTTGAACAGCACGTGCTGGCCGATGAAGATCAGCGCGAGGGTGGCGATGCCCAGATAGGCGCCGCGCAGGCGTCCCGCGATGGGGCTGAAGACACCGCCCGCCAGGCCCGCGACCAGGACGGCGAGCACGGCGGCGAGCCAGGTCGGCAGGCCGAGGCCGGTCAGCCCGTCCCCGGCGTCACCGCCGTCGGCGGCGAACACGCAGTAGCCGTACGCGCCGACCGCGAGGAAGAAGGCGTGCCCCATGGAGAGCTGGCCCGTGGAGCCGGTGAGCAGGTTGATCCCGATGGCGCCGATCGCCGCGGCCATCGCGAACAGGCCCGCCTGGAGCCAGAACCGGTCCAGGTAGAAGGGCAGGGCGAGCAGGAGGAGAGCGCCGGCGGCCCATACGTACGTACGGGTGCGGGTGGCGAACCGCAGTGGTCCGGCGAGGGCTTCAGACACGGGCGAGCTCCTTCGTGCCGAACAGCCCGGCGGGCCGGATGAGCAGGATCACCGTCATCACGAGGTAGGGCGCCAGATCGCCCAATCCGCGCCCCAGGAAGGTGAGTTCGCTCTGGTAGCCGGTCGCGAGGGACTCGGTGACGCCGACGAGCAGACCGCCGACGAGAGCCCCGGTCGTGGAGTCGAGGCCGCCGAGGATCGCGGCGGGGAAGGCCTTGAGGGCGGCCAGCGAGGTGGCTCGCTCCAGGCCCGGCGTGGGGAAGACCGTCAGGAACAGGGCCGCCACGGCGGCGAGTGCGCCGGCCACGGCCCAGGCGCCGAGCGACACCCGCCCGAGCCGTACGCCCATCAGCGCGGCCGTCTCCGGGCTCTCGGCGGCGGCCCGCATCGCGACACCCCAGGAGGTGTACCGGAACGCGAGCAGGAAGACCGTGATGAGCAGGGCCGCGGCGACGAAGGCGGCGATGCGCGTGTGGGCCAGCGAGATGGGGCCGACGGTGAGGACCGAGTCGCCCCACGGATCGCCGAGCGTCAGGACGTCGGTGCCGATCCGGCGGGTCAGCTCCGTGGTGAGCAGGATGTCCACGCCGATCGTGACGATGGCGAGGACGCTGTGGTCGGAGCCCCGGTAGCGCCGCATCACCAGGAACTCGACGGCCGCCCCGACCACCGCGGCCCCGGCGATCCCGACCAGCAGGGCGGGCCAGAAGCCGATGTCGTCGTGCAGGCTCGCGGTGACGTAACCGCCCGCGAGGAGCAGGGAGGCGTGGGCGAAGTTGACGACCTCGGTGGCCCGGAAGATGACCACGAAGCCGAGGGCGATGAGGGCGTAGACCGACCCCATCGAGAGCCCGTTGAGAAAGAGTTCGGCGAAGGTGCTCACGGCGCGGCCCCCTCTCCCCCGGTACGCCCGGCCGCCCCGTCGGACTGCTCCGGGCTCCCGGCCTCCTCGGGGCGCTGCCCCAGGTAGGCGCGTACGACGGCCGGGTCGTTCTGTACGTCGGCGGGGGCGCCGTCCGCGATCCGGCGCCCGAAGTCGAGTACGGTCACCGCGTCGGCGAGCCGCATCACCACCCCCATGTCGTGTTCCACCAGGACGATCGAGATGCCGAGGCTGTCGCGGACTCCCGCGATCACGGCGGACGTTCGGATCCGCTCGTCGGCGGTCATGCCCGCGACCGGTTCGTCCAGGAGCAGCAGGCGGGGCTCCATGCACAGGGCGCGGGCGAGTTCGGCGAGCTTCTGCTGCCCGTACGGCAGAGAACCGGCCAGGCGGTCGAGACAGGACGAGATGCCGACGAACTCGGCGATCTCCCGGACGCGTTCACGATGACGGCGCTCCTCACGGGCCGCTGCCGGAAGCTTCAGTCCCGCGGAGAGGAAGCCGGTGCGGGTCAGCCGGTGGCGGCCCAGCAGGAGGCTGTCCTCGACCGTGGCGAGCGGAGGCAGGGCGAGATTCTGGAAGATGCGGGCGACGCCCAGGCCTGCGATGCGGTGCGCGGGCATGCCGGTCAGTTCGTGCCCGCCGAAGCGGACGCTGCCGGCGGTGGCGCGGTAGACACCGGACAGGACGTTGAAACAGGTGGACTTTCCGGCGCCGTTGGGGCCGATGAGGGCGTGGACGGTGCCGGGTCGGACGGTGAAGTTGACGGCGTCCAGGGCGGTGAGACCGGCGAAGCGCACGGTCAGGTCGCGTACGTGCAGCGGTGGTATGTCGGCACTGGCGCCGGGTTCGGATTCGGGTACGGGTTCGGGCTGGGGTACGGATTCGGGTACGGGCGAAGTGGGCGGCGGTGGCGGCTCGTCGTTCGGCATGGTCGTGCTCAGCCCTTCCATCGGGTCAGCGCCGGGTGCGAGGCGCGGGCCCGCTCGGCGTCGGCCGCGGCGTCCTCGTCGACCACGCCCAGGTAGCGGCGGCGCACCTCGTCGGAGGCGGCGAGTTCGTCCGCGGGGCCCGACAGGGTGACTTCGCCGACCTCCAGGACGTAGGCGCGGGTGGCAAGCCGCAGGGCCAGGGCGGCGTTCTGTTCGACGAGCAGGATCGAGGTGCCCTGGGTGTTGATCTCCCGTACCGTCTCGGCGATCCGCTCCGCCATCAACGGGGCGAGCCCGAGCGACGGTTCGTCGAGGAGCAGCATCCGCGGGGCGGCCATCAGGGCGCGGCCGACCGCGAGCATCTGCTGTTCTCCGCCGGACAGCAGTCCCGCGTGCTGCTGGGCGCGGTCGGCGAGGACGGGGAACAGTTCGTGGACGCGGCGCAGGGCGGCGGCCCGGTCCGCGCGACCGCCGGTGGCGCCAAGCGCGCCGGCCCGCAGGTTGTCGGCGACGGTCATCCGGGCGAACACCCGGCGCCCTTCCGGGATCTGGGAGATCCCGGCGGCGACCACCCGGTCCGGCGAGAGGCCGTCGAGGCGCCGTCCGTCGTAGCTCACCGTGCCGCCGGTGACCGCGCCGCCGTGGAAGGACAGGGTCCGGCAGACGGCCCGCAGCAGGGTCGACTTGCCCGCGCCGTTGCCGCCGAGGACCGTGACCACGGCTCCCTGCGGCACGTCGAGGGACACCTGGCGCAGTGCTCGTACGGGACCGTATCCGACCGACAGGTCCCGTACGGCCAGCCCGGAACCACCCATGGCATTCCCCCTGTCTTCGCGTCATCGCGCTCTTGATCACCGTGCGGCCGACGACGTGTCCACGGCGGTGTGTTCACGGTCGGTGTGTGCACGGTCGGTGTGGCGCTCACGACAGCACCGGTGGCGGCCCGCGTCCACGGGGCGGGGGCGAATCGCTGCGGGTGACCAGCGCGTGCGGGTGAGCGTTGTGCACGCGCACAACACCGCGTGTCAGGGGGTGTCAGGGGCCTGTGCGGGGTGGCGTCGTGGTGGCATCCTCCGGGCCATGGGAGCCCGCGGAAGGCGCACCGGTCATGACTGGAAGCTGCTCGCCGAATCCTGCACGGCGCTGCTGGAGCGGCTGCCGGAGCTGGTCGACGAGCACATGAGGCAACTGGTCGAACACTCCCCGGTCTACGGGGAGTGCCTGCCGTACGACCAGCAGTGGCGGGAGGCCCAGGACGCGATGCGGATCGGGATCGAGACGATCTCCGCGCCCCGGGACTCGCCGCGCCGTGATCTGGAGTACGCGGAGGACGCGGGGCGGCGGCGGGCCCAACAGGGGCTGCCGTTGGAGCTGTTGGTGCACGCGTACCGCTCCGCGGGCTATCTGGTGTGGGACGCGCTGCTGGAGGGGGTGGCCGGGCGGGAGCCGGAGCGGCTGGGGGTGCTGATGCGGTCGGCGACCATGGTGTGGGCCGCCGTCGACGCGCAGGCCACGGCGGCGACCGAGGCGTACCGGGCGACCGAGACGGAGCTGCGGCGGCGCACCGACGAACGGCTCCAGGCGCTGCTCGACGCGCTCCTGGAGGGGCAGGAGGCGCCCGGCCTGGCGGCGCGCGCCGCCGCGGGGCTCGACCTCCCCGAGCGCGGCCCGTACGCCGTGGTCGTGCTGCGCTCCGAACGGCGTGAGCCCTTCCGGCGGCCCGTGGAGGGCGAGGGTCTGCGGTTCGTCTGGCGGATGCGGGCGGACTGCGAGGTCGGGGTGGTGGCTCTCGCGGCCGGGCAGGGCCTCGACGGGGTCGCGCGGGCGCTCGACGGGCGCTGTTCGGGTCCCGGCGGGATCAGTCCCGTCGTCGCCGGGCTCGCCGAGCTCGGACGGGCCCGGCGCCTCGCCGAGCTGGCGCTGCGTACGTGTCCGCCGGACGCGAGTGCCGTCGTACGGCTCGACCAGCGGATGCCGACGGCGCTCGTCGTCAGCCAGCCGGAGCTGGCCGGCCGACTCGTGGCGGACGTCTTCGGTTCCCTGCTGGAACTGGAGCCGGCGGATCGGGCGGTGCTGCTGGAGACGCTCGACGCGTGGCTGTTCTGCGAGGGGTCGGCGGGGCGGGCCGCGGGGCGCCTGTACTGCCACCGGAACACGGTCTTCAACCGCCTGCGGCGCCTGGAACAGCTGACCTCGCGGTCGCTGGCGCGGCCTCGGGATCTGATCGAGATGACGTTGGCGCTGGACGCGTATCGCTTGGCGGGGAGTTTCGCCCCCGCCGCCCCTACCCTTCCCGTCACTACTGGGGGC
>NZ_LIPP01000240.1 GCF_001418335.1 Streptomyces aurantiacus
GTTCGGGGGTGGGTTCGGGAGTGGATCCGGGAGTGGATCCGGGAGGTGGGTCGTCGTTCCCGGTGTCCGGGTTGTCGGGTGCGCCCGGGGCCAGGTCGTACAGGTGGCCGGCCAGGACGCCCAGCTCTTCCGGGACCTTGGCGGACTCGCTGCGGCCGAGGCCCGCCATCTCGACGACCGTGACGCCGTCGGGGCCGGTCACGGCCCGCACCCAGACGCGGCGGCGCTGGATGAAGAGGGAGGCGGCGAGACCGAAGATGGCGGTGAAGGCTCCGCCGAGCGCCCAGCCGGCTCCGGGCTGGCGGGTGACCTGGAAGTTCGCCCACTCCTTGATCCCCTTCTCGAAGGTGACCGAGCCGGCGCCGTTCGGGAGCTGCATGGTCTCGCCGGGCTTCAGGTTCTCCCGCAGCTGCTCGCCCTTGGAGTTCTTGAACTCCTTCATGTTCTTCTTCTCAAGCTGGTACACGCTCTGCGGAAGGCCCGCGTCGACACCGAGGTCGCCGTGGTACGCCGCCAGGTTCAGCACCGGGTTCAGCAGCGAGGGGAACTGCGAGACCACCGCGCTGCCCTCTCCGCCGTACGAGGGGAGGAAGAATGCCTGGAAGCCGAGTTGCTCCGACTTCCCCTTGGCGTCCTTGTAGCCGTCCATGACCTTGACCACGCCGGTCGAGGTGGAGTTGGAGTCGAGCGGCAGCAGCGGCACGGCCTGGCGGTAGACGACGTCGCCCTTGGCGTCCCGAACGGTGACGACGGGCGCGTAGCCGTGCGCGGTGAGGTAGACCTTCGAGTCGTCGATGTCCAGCGGCTCGTTGACCTTGACGGTCTTCTTCTTCTGCGCGCCGTCGGCACCCACGCTGTAGTCGACGGTCGCCTGGTACGTGCGCGGGGTGCCCTTGTTGGGCCCCGTCATCTCGTACGTGCCCGTGAAGTCGTCCAGTACGAAGCTGAACGGCTCCAGGTCGTTCGTGTCGAACAGGCTCCCGGACTTGAAGTCGTCGTACTGCGTGAGGGTGTTGGCGAAACCGTCGCCCTCGACGATCAGCTTGTTGCCCTCGGACTTGAAGAGCTGGCCCCAGGCGAAGGCGGTCAGCATCACGATCAGCGCGATGTGGAAGGCGAGGTTGCCGATCTCACGGAGGTAGCCCTTCTCGGCGGCGACCGCGTCCCCGGCGAGGTCCGCGCGGAAGCGCCGCTTCTTCAGGAGCTTCAGCGCCTCGTCCCGCACGTCTTCCGGCGCGGCCTCGGTCCGCCAGGTCGTGTACGCGGGCAGCCGGGTCAGCAGCCGCGGCGCACGCGGTGGACGGCCGCGCAGCTGCCCGACGAACTGCCAGGTGCGGGGCACGATGCAGCCGATGAGCGAGACGAAGAGAAGGATGTAGATCGCGGAAAACCACACGGAGCTGTACACATGGAACAGCCCGAGCTTCTCGTAGACCGGTCCGAGCGTGGTGTGCCGGGCCTGGAAGTCGGCCACCTTCGTCTCGTCGGTGCCGGACTGCGGGATCAGCGAGCCGGGGATCGCGCCGAGGGACAGCAGGAACAGCAGGAGCAGCGCGACCCGCATCGAGGTCAACTGCCGCCAGATCCAACGGGCCCAGCCGGTGACCTCACGGCCGGTCCACACCAGCCATCCCGTGGCGCCGGGGGTGCGTGCGCCGCCGAAGGAGCCGGGCATCGCCGTCTCCCGGGGTGCGGTGGACAGCTGGGCCCCGGCCTCACCGAGATCGCCCGCGTCCCGCGCGGAGGTGCCGTTCCCACCGTCCACGCCGTTCGTGTCCTTGGCGGCCCGTCCGTCGGTGTTCTGCACGTCGGTGTTCTGCACGTCGGTGTCCCGCGTCGTGCCCATGAATCAGACCCCTACCGTGAAGCCGTCGGACCAGCCCTGCATCTCCTGCACGATGCTGTCCCACGCGCCGGTCAGCAGCAGCAGACCGGTCGCGATCATCATGCCGCCGCCGACCCGCATCACCCACACATAGTGGCGCTTGACCCAGCCGAACGCCCCGAGCGCCTTACGGAAGGCGACGGCTGCGACGACGAAGGGCACGCCCAGACCTACGCAGTACGCGACCGTCAGTATGGCCCCGCGCCCGGCGCTCGCCTGGTCGGAGGAGAGCGCCAGCACGGAGGCGAGCGTCGGACCGATGCAGGGCGTCCAGCCGATCCCGAAGAGCGCGCCCAGCACCGGGGCACCGACGAGTCCTGCGACCGGCCGCTTGTGGAAGCGGAACTCGCGCTGGGTGAGCCACGGCATCATGCCCATGAAGAAGACGCCCATGAGCACCATGAGCACGCCGAGCACCTTGGACATGGTGTCCTTGTGCTCCTGCAGGGTCGACCCGAAGTAGCCGAAGAGGGCGCCGCCGGAGACGAAGACCGCGGTGAAGCCGAGTACGAACAGCGAGGCGCCCGCGACCATCCGGCCGCGCCGCGCCTCGGCGAGGTCGGTGCCGCTGATCCCGGTGACGTACGAGAGGTAGCCGGGCACGAGCGGCAGTACACACGGTGAGAAGAAGGAGACGAGCCCGCCGAGGACCGCGATCGGGACGGCGAGCACCAGGGCCCCGGTGAGGACGGTCTGGTTGGGGTCGGTGCCCGCGGCGACGAGAAGAGACACGAGCGGTCACTTCTCCGCGAGGATCGGCTTGAGCATCTTGCGCAGGTTCGTCTCGCTGAGCGCGGACAGCGACCGGGAGGCGACCTTGCCGTCCCGGTCGAGTACGAGCGTGGAGGGGATCGTCTGCGGGTTGAGCGTGCCCTTCTTGAAGCGGAGCATCAGCTTGCCCGTGGGGTCGTACAGGCTCGGGTACTCGACGCCGTGCGCCTTCTCGAAGGCGATCGCCGGGGTGGTGCTGGTGTCACGGGTGTTGATGCCGACGAACTGCACGCCCTGGTCCTTCAGATCCTCGGAGACCTTGACGAAGTTCTTGGCCTCCAGGCGGCACGGGCCGCACCAGGAGCCCCAGACGTTCAGGACGACGATCTTGCCCTGGTAGTCGGCGACGTCGAGCTGCTTGCCGTCGATGGTCTCGCCGGACAGGTCGGGGGCCTGGGTGCGGCTGCCCTTGTCGACCGTGGCGATGCCGTCGGAGCCGGTGACGAAGCCGGTGTCGCCCGACCCGCCGGACTTGCCTCCGGAGCCGCACGCGGCCAGGAGCAGCGCCGCGGCGACGGCTCCGCCGGTCAGCACGGCGGCGCGGCTACGGTCCCGGAAGCGGATACGGGTTCGGGTACCGGTGCCGATACGGGTACGGGTGCGGGTGCGGTTTGTGCGCCGAGGCGCCGCGTTCGAGCGCTGACGGGTCCGGTTCGTACGCTGGGGGGCGCGGCTGGCGGCACTCATGTGAAAAGTTTCGCATGTCCGTTCCGGGGATCTTGCGCACCCCCCTCGCGGGTGCGAAACCGCATTTCAGGCGGCGTTTCGGGCGATACGCCGGAGACGGCCGGAAGACGGCGGCAGGACGGTCGGGAGGCGGCCGGAAGGCAGCCGGAAGGCAGCCGGAAGGCAGCCGGAAGGCAGCCGGAAGTCGCTCAGGCGTCCCGCCCCGAGCCTCCGCCGAACCCTTCCCCGAACCCTCGGCCTAGCCCTTCGCCGACTCCTTCTCCGAATTCTCCGAACCCTTTGCGGTTCCGGAGTTCGGGGTGACGTCGCCGAGGAAGGTGTTCCAGCCGCCGGCCGGCTCCTGTCCCACGTCCAGCGACCGCATCTTCTCCAGCACGGCCTCGTCCTGCACGTCGAGCCAGTCCACGAACTGGCGGAACGACACCATGCGTACGTCCTTCTTGCCCGCGATGTGCTTCAGGGCGCCCTCGACGGCGTCCATGTATATGCCGCCGTTCCAGTCCTCGAAGTGGTTGCCGACGAAGAAGGGGGCGCGGTTCGACTCGTACGCACGCGTGAAGCCCGCTATGTACGAGTCGGTCGCCTGCTTGCGCCAGGCCGGGTAGTTCGCGGGCGGGGCCTTGGTGGAGTTCACCGACTGGTTCGCGAGGATGTTGTAGTCCATCGAGAGGACCTCGAAGGTGTGGCCGGGGAAGGGCATCGCCTGGAGCGGCAGGTCCCAGACGCCGCTCTTCTTCGAGGGCCAGACCTGGTTGCCGCCGGGCGAGGAGGCGTCGTAGCGCCAGCCGAGCTCGCGGGCGGTGGGCAGCAGGTTGTCCTGGCCCTTCAGGCAGGGGGTGCGGCCGCCGACGAGTTCCTTGTCGTAGTCGAAGGGCAGCGACGGCACCTGGTCCTCGGTCCAGCCCGTGTTCGTACGCCACTCCTTGACGAAGCCCTTCGCCTGGTCGATCTCGCTCCGCCACTGGGCCGGCGTCCAGTTCTCGACCGTGCCGTTGCCGCTGCAGAAGTGGCCGTTGAAGTGGGTGCCGATCTCGTGTCCGTCGAGCCAGGCACGCCGAACGTTCTTCAGCGTCGACTTGATGTGGCTGTCCGTCAGATAACCGATGTCGGAGGCGCCCGGCGCATTGTTCGGGGGGAGGTACTTGCGCTTTTTCGACTCGGGCAGGAGGTAGATCCCGGAGAGAAAGAACGTCATTCGTGCGTCGTGCTCTTCGGAGAGTTTCAGGAATCGATCGAAGAGGCCGTTGCCGACATCTCCCGCGCCGTCCCAGGAAAAGACGACGAACTGCGGCGGGGTCTCGCCGGGTTGGAGCGGCACGGGCTTGGCGGGCTGCTTGGGCTGCTTCCCGGTGAAGGAGGTGGAACCGTCGCCGATGGGACGGGCGGGACGTTCGCCGGGGCTCTTACCGGCGTCGCCGGCGTCTTTGGTGCCGCTGAAGCCATGGCCCACAGCGTTACCGCAGCCCGCGAGGCCCATGGCTGCCGCGGCTCCGACCCCGGCTCCCAGCATTCCCCTTCGGCTGATGTCGCGCATTCCATCCCCATTCGTCGTGCCTGGCGTCCAAACCATCTGGACACCGAGTTAGAGGCCACGACGAACACCGGGGTTCCCACCCACACGTACGGATTTCGGTGACAAACCGAAGATGAACCTGTAACGGACAGAACGGGAACCAAATCCCCGAAACACCCGTCCGGGCCGCGCCCCTTCAGGGGCGCGGGGAACTGCGCGCCCAGCCCCCACCGCCCCGCACTCCGAGAACAACCCGAGCCAACCCAACCCAGCGGAGCGCCTACGCTCCGAAGGCCTTCGACTTCCCCTTCACCGCCCTGGCCCCCGCAAGAAGATGCGCAGGCACAAGATCCCGCGCCGGCTCGGTGTACCCGACGGACACGATCTCGTCGCCCCGGTACGTGAACGTCGTCAGCGAGGCCAGCGTGCACTGCCGCTTGCGCGGGTCGTGCCACAACCGCCGCCGCTCCACGAAGGACCGCACGATCCAGATGGGCAGCTGATGGCTGACACACACGGCCTCGTGCCCCCGCGCCGCGTCCTTCGCCGCGTCCAGCGCCCCCATCATCCGTACGACCTGCTCCAGGTACGGCTCGCCCCAGGACGGCTTGAACGGGTTGACGAGGTGCTTCCAGTTCTCGGGATTGCGCAGGGCTCCGTCCCCGACTCCGAAGGTCTTGCCCTGGAAGACGTTCTCGGCCTCGATCAGCCGGGCGTCGGTCGCGAGGTCGACACCGTGCGTCTCGGCGATCGGTGTGGCCGTCTCCCGGGCCCGCTCCAGCGGGGAGGAGACGACGTGGGTGATGTCCCGGGGGGCGAGGTGCTCGGCGACGCGCTCGGCCATCCGCTGTCCCAGCTCGGACAGGTGGTAGCCGGGCAGCCGCCCGTAGAGCAGTCCGTCCGGGTTGGCGACCTCGCCGTGCCGCATCACGTGTACGACGGTGATGTCACTCATGCTGCCGTGGCCTCCGCTGCTGCCCGTGCCGCCGCCGGAAGGGCGTCGGCGATCCGCTGTACCGCCCGGTCGTCGTGCGCCGTCGACACGAACCAGGACTCGAACGACGACGGCGGCAGGTAGACGCCCTGCGCCAGCATCGAGTGGAAGAAGGCGTTGAAGCGGTACGACTCCTGCTTCTTCGCGTCCTCGTAGTCACGTACGTCGTCTCCGGTGAAGAAGACGGAGAACATGGTCGACGCGTTCTGCACCCTGTGCACCACGCCTTCCTTGGTGAGGGCGTCCGTGACCAGCGTACGGATCCGCTCGGACACCGCGTCGAGCGCGGCGTACGCGGCGTCGTCGAGCAGCCGCAGCTGGGCGAGGCCGGCGGCGGTGGCGACCGGGTTCCCGGACAGCGTGCCGGCCTGGTAGACGGGGCCGACGGGCGCGAGGTGCCCCATCACATCGGCCCGCCCACCGAAGGCTGCGGCCGGGAAGCCGCCGCCCATGACCTTGCCGAAGGTCATGAGGTCGGGCTCGACGCCGTCCACCCCGTACCAGCCGGCCCTGCTCGTCCGGAAGCCGGTCATGACCTCGTCGGAGATGAACAGGGCGCCGTCCGCGGCGCAGGCGTCCTTGAGTCCCTGGTTGAAGCCGGGCAGCGGCGGCACGACGCCCATGTTCCCGGGCGAGGCCTCGGTGATCACGCAGGCGATCTCGCCGGGATGCGCGCGGAAGGCCTCACGCACGGCATCGAGGTCGTTGTACGGCAGGACGATGGTGTCCCCGGCCTGGGCGCCGGTGACGCCCGGGGTGTCGGGCAGCGCGAAGGTGGCGAGGCCGCTGCCGGCGGCGGCCAGCAGCGCGTCCACGTGCCCGTGGTAGCAGCCGGCGAACTTCACGATCTTGGCGCGCCCGGTGAACCCGCGCGCGAGACGGATGGCCGACATGGTCGCCTCGGTGCCGCTGGACACGAGGCGGACCTGCTCGACCGGCCCGACCCGGGCGACGATCTCCTCGGCGAGGGCGACCTCGCCCTCGCCCGGCGTACCGAAGGAGGTGCCGCGGGCCACGGCGGCCTGAACCGCCTCGATGACCTCGGGACGGGAATGGCCGAGGATCATCGGCCCCCAGGAACAAACGAGGTCCACATATTCCCTCCCGTCGGCATCCGTCAGGTATGGACCGTTACCGGACACCATGAACCGGGGCGTACCGCCCACGGCGCGGAACGCTCGGACGGGAGAGTTCACGCCGCCGGGCGTCACGGCCGCCGCACGGTCGAAAAGATTCTGCGAAACTGGGGCTTCGTACGGATAGCTCACACGGACCATGGTGTCAGAGGCTGCGAAGATCCTGCGGACAGGTGTTTCAACGCACGTTTCGGCGTGCGGCCGTGGGGGAGGTCACTGTCACGATGATCGGGTTGCGTGGCGGGGGTTGCGCGCCCTGGAAAAGCAGTCGGGTGGAGATATGCATCGCGGTGGCGGACTGGGCGAGGGGACCGATGACCTCGGTCCTCGGCGTGCCCGGCAGGGGAAGCACCGGCGCGAGGCGGAAGCGGCCGAAGCACGGCATGCACAGGGATCACAGGGCGACCCTGAGCGGATCGAGCCGTCCGCGCGTATGGATGGTATGGACTACACGGACCGCGGGGCAGACCAGCTCAGGCCAGGAAGCGGGAATGGTGGCCGGGTGGGGGTGACGTACAAATACTTCGGGGCACCGGACGGCGCGACCGCCGCCCGCGTCCCGATCTCCATGCGCCCGGAGGAACTCGGCGGCGACGAGCTCGGCATGAACGGCATGTTCACGAAGATCAAGCCGGAGACGATGGCCGCGATGGTCCTCACCGGCATAGAGGGCATACCGCTGCACAAGGTGCCCCCGCTCGAACTGGTCGTCCTCCACCCCGACTACGCCGTCGTCAGGCTCCCCATGACCGTCGTCGACCCGCTCCGCGGCATAGGCGAGGAAGCCGTGGGCGCGGCAGCCTTCATCTGGTCGACGGTCCCGGACCGCGGCGGCCCCCGTGACGCGTACAACGTCTACCAACTGCTGCACGAATGGCAGGACTTCAGCCACCGCTTGCATGAGGCGGGGCATCAGCCGTACTGCTTGGTGTGGCCCTGAGCTTGAGTTCTGCCGGTAGCGGGCGGGGTCTTCGGGCCTCGCCCTTTTCCGTGCCGGGGAGGGGCCGCCCAGGCGGCCAGGGCACATTGAGGGTTGGTTGTGCTGGTGTCCACGGCGAGGACGCGGACGCCGAGGTGTTCGAGGGTGTGGGCGGCGCGGCGATCGGCACTATGGCGGCGCGCCCCCGTGACGCAACCCCTGTGCGACACGACACCGCCAGGTGACGCACCTCACATGCCTCGATTGTCGCGCGCGTACAACCCTTTCGGTTCATTGTCGATCAAGACTGTGCGGCCGCTGCGGCCGTGCGTGATCTGGGTCCACCCGTCTCGTTCGCGACCTGCATCCGCCCTTTGTCAGGCGATATCGGAGCCTTCTCATGTCCCAGCACTCCCGCAAGAAGTTGACGTCCGGCAAGAAGGTGACCCTGGGCATCAGCGCACTGGCCGCCTCCGGGCTCGCCGTCGGCCTGTTGGTGACACCGTCCGCGATGGCGGGCGGGAGCGACGCGGCTGAGGCGCTGGAGCAGAGCAGGGCAGCGGCCGCTGAGGCGTCGGCGGCGAAGACCGCCGCGCCCAGGACCCTGGCCGCGAGCACTGCCGACTCCACCGTCGTCTCCGACATCTCCGTCAACGGCGGCAACAGTGCCCGCGTCGGGACGGCGAACACGCAGACGATCACCGTGAAGTGGACGGTCGGCGGCGGGTCGAAGCTCTACGGCAGTCACGCGTCGATCTGGCGCGGCACCGACCGCGACAGCGGACTGAAGCAGTTCATGAACTCCGAGCAGTTCAATGCGGGCACCGACCCCTGCGTTAAGTCCGGGGACGCCACATACAGCTGCACGGCCACCTACAAGATCGACCCTCAGAGCGTCCTGACGAACGAGGATGCCGGAGCCTGGAAGATCAGCCTCTGGGCGATCACCGACGCGGCCACCGATGTGCGCACCGACAACGCCAAGACCTGGTACCTCAAGCGCTGGTCCCGGCTGAGCAGCAACGCGGCCCCCGAGCCCGTCGCCAAGGGCAAGACGATCACGATCACCGGCAAGCTGGAGCGCGCCAACTGGGACACCCACAAGTACGCGGGCTACACCCAGCAGACCGTCCGCCTCCAGGAGCGTTCGCCGGCCGGCTCGTACGCCACCACCAGCAGCCACATCACCGGCACCAGCAGCCTGGCGGGCGTCGAGAAGCAGACTCGCACCGCCACCACCGACCGCTGCTACCGCTACAAGTTCGAGGGCACCTCCACCACGCCGCCGGTCACCGCCACCGGTGACTGCGTGGATGTGCGCTGAGCCAGCTTCTCTGGCTGACCACACCGGGGCAGGGAGGCGACGGACCCCTGCCTGTCCCGGTGTTGACCGGCCTGCGGATCCGGTAGTGCGGTCCGGGCCGGGCCCGCTCCCGCCCGGACCGCCTGCGCGGCGAGGCGAGCCCGGGTCCCCGGCCGGCGGCGAACCCGTACAGCTCCCGCGTCGGTGGTGACCGTCTCAGGAGGGTAGCGGCCACTGTGGGCCGCTCGGATTTCCGAGCCAACGGCCTGTTGGTCGCGGGAGGCAGTCACGCCGAAGGGCGCGGTGTTCGGTGCGCCGTACTCCTCCCAGGTGGCCACCGCCGACTCGATCGCGTCCCACAGGCGGCGGGGGCCGCCCTGCCTGGCCTGCCAGCCGCCGTCGACCGCGAAGAGGCCCCTGCTCGTCGAACAGAGGCTCCCTTTGCCGCAACGCACTCATACCCGGACGGCCCGCCGGAAGCTCTGCTTCCGGCGGGCCGTCCGTGTGTGTCGGTGTTCAGCGAACCTGTCGGTGATCCATCGGATCAGGTCACTTCCCGTAGTACGCGTTGTAGATCGAGATCGTCGACTTGTTGCCCTTCTTGTCGGCGATCTTGGCGTGGAACGAGATCCCCTTGCCCTTGGCCGGGTTCGTGACCGCGATCTTGCCGTTCTTGACGGTGACCTTCTTCCAGGTCTGGCCGTAGTCGTACGACACGTACACCGACAGAGACTTCAGGTTCGAGCCCGCT
>NZ_LIPP01000241.1 GCF_001418335.1 Streptomyces aurantiacus
GGGTGGGCGTTCGTCCGGGGTTCGTCCGGGGTTTCTCGGGGGTTCGCCAGGGTTGCCCCGGGTTCCTCCGGGGCCCATCCGGGACAGAATGTGAGCAGGCACACGTTGTCCGAGCTGTCACGTCTGCGGGCGCGCCCGCTGGGTAGGGGCTGCCCTGACCCGCCCGCACGACCACCAAGGAGGCCCCCGTGGCCGCATCGGCACAGCTTCTGCTCTCGGCCCTCTCCAAACGCCCGGCGGACGTGCCCGCCACTCCCGCCCTCTACCTCGACCCCCACTCCGAATCCGAATCCGACGCGGGTCTCCACCCGCAGTACTGCGTCTTCAGCGCCGAGAGCTCCTGCGCCGAGACACCGCTCACCAGCGAGCCGCCGCTGCCTGACGCCGCCCCCCTCACCAGCGAACCTCCTCTTGCCGACGCCGCGCCCCTGACGAGCGAGCCGACCTCCACGGGCGCCGCCGCAGGCCTGGACCCCTCGGGAGTCTGATGCCGCTCTCCCGGCTCGCCGCCCTGCACGGCGTCGCCACGTCCTACAGCCCGTCCCCGGGGCGCACGGTCGCGGTCCCGGACACGGCGGTCGTCGCCGCGCTCGCCGCGCTGGGGGTCGCCGCGGGGACCCCGGACGCCGTCCGCGACTCCCTCGCCGCGGGCGAGGCGAAGCTCCGGGAGAGGCTGCTGCCGCCGACGGTGGTCTGCTGGACGCAGCCGCCCGCCACCTTCCGGGACGCCGCGGGCGGCTCCGCACTCGCCGCGCTGCCCGCCGGGACCCGGCTGAGCGTGCGGACCGAGCAGGGGGAGACCCTGGCCTCCGTCGAGCGGGAGCGGCTGCCGCGGCTGCCGCTCGGAGTGCACGAGCTGGAGGCCACCGCCCCGGACGGGCGTACCGCGCGCGCCCATCTCGTCGTTGCCCCCACGAGACTGCCCGCGCCCCCCGACCGTACGTACGGGCTGCTCGTGCAGGTCTACTCACTGCTCTCCCGGCGCTCCTGGGGCATGGGCGACCTCGGGGACCTCGCCGAACTGACGGCCTGGGCGGGACGGGCGCTCGGAGCCGGATTCGTGCAGGTCAACCCGATGCACGCGGCCGTGCCCGGCGCGCCCACCGACCCCTCCCCGTACCGGCCCTCCTCGCGCCGCTACCCCGACCCCGTCCATCTGCGGGTCGAGGACATCCCCGAGTTCGCGTACCTCGACGGGAGAGACGGCGGAGACGGGAGAGACGGCGAAGACGGGAGAGACGGCGAAGACGAGGGCGATCGTGACCGCGTCCGAGTCCGCGTACTCCTGGAGCGGGCCCGCCGGCTGCGCGAATCCGTGCTCGACAAGGACGCGTTGATCGACCGCGACGCCGTGTGGGAACTCAAGCGCGAGGCGCTGGAGCTGGTGCGGGACGTGCCGCTCGGGCCCGGACGCCGGGCCGCCTACTGCGACTTCCTCGCCGAGGAGGGCGAGGCACTGGAGGACCACGCCACCTGGTGCGCGCTCGCGGAGGTGTACGGCCCCGACTGGCCGCGGTGGCCGCAGGGCCTGCGCGACCCCCGCTCGGCCGACACCGCCCGCGCCCGCGTCGAGTTGATGGACCGCGTCGACTTCCACAGCCAGCTCGCCTGGCTCACGGACGCCCAGCTCGCCACCGCCCAGCGCAGCGCCCGCGACGCCGGCATGGCCGTGGGGCTCGTGCACGACCTCGCCGTGGGCGTCCACCCCGGTGGCGCCGACGCCTGGGCGCAGCAGGAGTACTTCGCGGCCGGCATGTCGGTCGGCGCGCCCCCGGACGCGTTCAGCGACCAGGGCCAGGGCTGGGGGCTGCCGCCCTGGCGCCCCGACCGTCTCGCCGAGTCCGGCTACGCCCCGTACCGCCGCCTCCTGCGCGCCCTGTTCCGGCACGCGGGCGCCCTGCGGATCGACCACGTCATGGGCCTCTTCCGGCTCTGGTGGATTCCGCAGGACCGCCCGGCCACCGAGGGCACCTACGTCCGTTACGACGCCGAGGCCATGCTCGCGATCCTCTCCCTGGAGGCCTCCCGCGCCGGGGCCCTGGTGATCGGCGAGGACCTCGGCACCGTCGAGCCCGGCGTGCGGGAGACCCTTCAGGAGCACGGGGTGCTCGGCACCTCCGTCCTCTGGTTCGAGCGCGACTGGGACGGTACGGGTCTGCCGCTGCCTCCCGACCACTGGCGCGCCGACTGCCTCGCCACGGCCACCACCCACGACCTGCCGCCCACCGCGTCCCGGCTCACCGGCGACCACGTCGAACTGCGCGACCGGCTCGGCCTGTTGACCCGCCCGGTGGGCGAGGAGCGCGCCGAGGCGGCGGCGGACGTGGGGGAGTGGCTGGCGCTGCTCGCCCGGCTCGGGCTGCTGGAGGGGGCGGCCGGCGGGGTCTCGGAGCAGTCGCGGGAGGCCCAGATCCAGGCCGTGCACCGCTTCCTGCTGCGTACTCCCGCCCGCCTCGTCGGCGTCTGGCTCCCGGACGCCGTCGGCGATCGCCGCCCGCAGAACCTGCCGGGCACCTGGGACCAGTACCCGAACTGGCGCCTGCCCGTCGCCGACGCCGAGGGACGCCCCGTCACGCTGGAGGAACTCGCCGCCTCACCCCGGCTGCACGCCCTCATAGAGGTGGTGCGCGAAGACGGCACGGTCGGCGGGCGCGGGCACGAGCGAGAGCCAGGGTGTGGGAGGCCGGCCGAGTGAGCCCCCGGACCCCGTGAGGCACCCCGTACGGCACCCCGGGCGCGCGGCCGGAACGGGGGTTCGCTACGTTTGCACCGTGGACAAGAAGAACGCCCTGCGCGCCGGCGCCCTGGCTGCCGGTACGACGCTGATGATGCTGCTCATGTCGTCCCCCGCGCTCGCGGTGACGCGCGACGACGGCGACGATCCCGGTCAGGGCCTGAGCGTCATCGAGACGCTGGGGCTCTATGTGGTGGCGCCGATCGGGCTGTTCCTGCTGATCGCCGGCCTGGTCTGGGTGCTCGACGGTTCGTCGGACCGCCGGCCGAAGCGCAAGCCGGGAGGCAAGGGCCAGGGCAAGATGCAGGGCAAGGACCAGGTGAGCGCCACCTCCTCCTGAGCCCGGTCCCGGCCCGGTCCCCTGCGAGGTCTCTTTCCGAGGGCACCGTTCTCACGTACGTACGCGACTGATGTCGTACGGGGTGAGTGCGGTGCCCTCGGCATGTTCCGGCACGGACGCGGTCACACGAGCGGGCGGCCGATGACCACGGCACCGCGGAAGCGGTCTGCCGAGTCCGCTCCGTCCGCTGCATCTACTGCGTCCACCGCGTCCACCGCGTCCACCGCGAGGGTCGACATGGTGTCGAGCGACGTGTCGGGGACGGGCAGCAGGTGGGCGTCGACCCAGGTGTCCCCCGTGGCCGCGTTGGCCCACGGGTCCTCGATCACGACGGCGCCGGGTACGGCACCGTGGCAGAGCACCCAGTGCGGAACGTCGAACCCCTGCATCCCGGCGAGCGAGACGAGGAGCAACACGTGTTCCCGGCGGCCGATCGCGCTCCGGATCGCGGACAGGGGGAGGCGGCCCGGATCGATCGGCACGCCGATCCGTGCGGCCTCCGTACGCGACATGCGCTGGAGCAGAGCACGCCACTCCTGCTCGTTCTCCGGGAAGTGGCCGAGCAGGACGGGCCGGTCCGTGTCGAGGTGGACCGTGACGGGGGACGACGGCCAGGCCCGGCGCAGGGCGACGCCAAGCCCGACGGGCTCGCACGCGGGGAAGTTGGTCGCGTCGCGCCACAGCGTCAGCTCCGCCTCGCGGTCGAGTGCCGCCTTCGGCAGCGCCCCCGCGTGCGCCTGCGCGAGCAGGGCGGTGACGGCGCCGCACGTGAAGTGCGTGGTCTGGCCGTAGTACGGGGGCTCGGAGTCGTAGACCGAGTCGTCGTGCAGCCAGCGAACGTAGCCGGTATCGGGCCCTGCCGCTTGCTGCGCCGGTGTGAGCGGGGGCCGCAGTGGGGTGAAGCCGGCGGCAGCGGCGGCCTCCGGGCTCGCCGTCCATCCTTCCCACTTGACCTGGGCGGCACCGCGGCGGCGTGCGTGGGCCACGACGGCCCGGACGGCGGCCGGTACGTCACCGACGGCGTCGACAATCTTCAGGTAGGCCGTGTGCGGGCGGGCCGTCACGAGCGCGGCGGCGCCCCAGTCACCCCCCTCGCCGTCGCCGTCGCCGCCCGGAACGGCCACGATGTGGGGGGCGTGGGCGGAGCGGTCGACCGTGTGCCAGCGGTCCGGCACCTCCAGGTGCCCGAGCAGGTGCCCGAGTTGCCTCAGCGGGTTCGGCGACGTGTCGCGCTCGAACGGGACGACGACGCTCTTCACGGACGTTCCCTGCTGTTCTGCGAGTTCTGTGAGTTCTGTGAATTCTGTGTGTTTCATCTGCTTCGTCCTCTGTTCCTGCTCGGGCGGCAGTTCGGTGTCATGCGCGGGACCGCCGGAGCACCCAGACGAAGTACGGGCCGTCGACCAGGGCGATCATGAGACCCGCCGGTACCTGGGCGGGGGCGACGACCGTGCGGCCGAGGGCGTCGGCCACGCAGACCAGCAGCCCGCCGAGCAGCATCGCGACCGGTATCGCGCGGCCGTGCCGGGCGCCCACCAGCGACCGGGCGAGGTGCGGGGCGACGAGCCCCACGAAGCCGACGACGCCGATGGCGATCACGCTGAGCGCCGCGAGCACGGCGGCGATCGTCAGCGCGGCGAAACGTACGCGGGCCGGCCTGACGCCGACGATGCGCGGAGTGTCCTCGTCGACGGCGAGCAGGTCCAACTGGCCGCGCATGGCGAGCAGCACCGGCAGCGCGAGCGCCAGGGCCACCGCGACCGGTACGACATCGGGCAGGGTGCGCCCGTAGGTCGTCCCCGAGAGCCAGGTGAAGAGCTGGGGCGTGTTGTACGGGTCGGCGCGCAGCAGGAGGAACGTAGTGACGGAGCTGAGGCCGTACCCGCAGCCGATGCCGATCAGTACGAACCGGTCGGGCAGGAAGCCGCCGTGCCAGGACAGCAGGGCGATCACCGCGAACGTGACGAGCCCCGTCGTGACCGCGGCGGCGATGAGCAGCGGCCGGCCGCCGGGCAGGCCCGACGTGACGACGGCTGCCGCACCCAGCCCCGCGCCCGCGGTGATGCCGAGCACACCCGGCTCCGCCAGCGGATTGCGCACCGCGCCCTGCACGACGCAGCCGGCCAGTCCGAGGGCCGCACCGGCGAGGACCGCGGCGATCACGCGCGGGACCCGGTCGTCGAGCGCCTGACCGATCAGGTCGGGGGCGGCTCCCTGGGCCCAGAGCGCGATGTCCCCCGTACGCAGCCAGAGGCTTCCCGCCAGGACCGCCACCAGGGCCGCCCCGGCCAGGAGCGTCACCGCGCCGAGCACGACGAGGAGGAACGCGCGGCGCGACCGTGCGACGACCCGCGCATGCGGCGGTTGCCGCAGGCCGCCCGTGTCGCGGAGGCGGAGCGCGAGGACCACGATCACGACGGAGCCGAGCAGCGCGGTCGGCACGCCGGTGGGAATGGAGGCGGCCCCGTCCGCGCCCTGCACCGCGCGCAGCGACGCGTCCGCGAGCAGGATGAGCAGCGCGCCGAGCAGACCGGCCGCGGGTATCAGGAACAGGTGGCGGCGCAGCGCCGGGACCCGTCCCGCGACCAGGCGGGCCAGCACGGGCGCGCCGAGGCCGACGAAGCCGATCGGGCCCGCGAGTGTCACCGCGGTACCGGTCAGGAGCACCGCGCAGACCACGGCTGCCACGCGGGTGGTCCGGATGGGCACGCCGAGGGTGGCCGCGGCGTCGTCGCCGAGGTTCATCACGTCCAGCCGCCGGGACAGCGCCAGGGCGACGCACAGCACCACGGCCACCAGGGGGAAGGCCCGTACCGACGCGTCGATGTTCAGTTGGGCGAGCGAACCGCTGCCCCAGGCGAAGAGACCGGTCGTGTTCTGCTTGAACAGGATGAGGAGCATCGAGGTCGCCGCGTCCAGGGCCATCGCCGTCGCCGATCCGGCGAGGACGAGGCGGGTGCCCGTGGTGCCCGCGGCCCGGCCCGCGAGGAGCAGTACGAGCGCCGCCGCCACCAGGCCGCCGGCGAAGGCGACGGCGCCCGACGCCCAGAGCGGGACGGTGAGACCGAAGGCCGCGACGAGCGACAGCGTGAAGTAGGCCCCGGCCGTGACCGCGAGGGTGTCGGGGGAGGCGAGCGCGTTGTGCGTGACGGACTGCAGCAGCGCGCCGGCCGCGCCGAGGGCGAAACCCACCGCCACGCCCGCGAACAGCCGTGGCAGCCGCGAGCCGGTGATGATCTCGCCGACCGGCGCCCCGCCGGTGGTGTCCCGTTCCCCGGCGAGGTACCGCACCAGGTCGCCGACGCCGACACCCGACGTGCCCTGCGTCAGGTGCCACATGCCCACCAGGACGGTCACGACGAGAAGGAGTGCCAGGACGGCGACCCCGGTGGGACCGCCGCCGTGCTCGGCGCGCGGCGGCGCTTCCCTCCGGGGTGCCGGGGGCGCCGCAGTCCGCGTTGTGCTCACTTCTTGTCGAGTACGTCGACGTACGCGTCGATCGCCTGCGCGCAGGAGCGCGGACCGCCGGCGCCCCACACCCGCGCCGGGAACGCGTGCGCGCGGCCTTCCTTCACGGCCGGCATGGACTTCCAGAGGGGGTTCTTCTCCATCGCGGCCACATAGCCGCCGGCCCCTTCGTCGTTGGCGTAGAAGAGGTTGGCGTCGCCCACCGAGGTGAGTCCTTCGACATCGGTCTGCGCCAGGCCGTAGGACTTGTCCACGCCCCCGTCCCCGTGGGCCTTGTTGACGTCGTCGGACCAGGCGGGGTTCAGGCCGAGCTCCTTGCCTATCTCGGTGAACAGGGCGCCGTCGCTGTAGGGGCGGATCGTGAGGTTGCCGCCCTCCAGCCATCCGTCGAAGAACAGGAAGTCCTTCGTCGGCAGACCGGCGTCGGTGACCTGCTCCTTCGCCGTCGCGAGGTGATCGTCGAACTCCTTGAGCACCTGGTCGGCCCGCTCGGTGCGCCCGGTCGCCTCGCCGATCATGCTGAACACCTCCCGCATGTTCCCGATCGGGTCCTTCGGGTTCGCGCCCCGCGTGGCCATCACGGGGACGCCCCGCTTCTCCAGCTTCTTGAGGGTCTCGTCGTCGGCGTCGAACGCCTCCACGACGATGAGGTCGGGCTTCGCCGCGTAGAGGGTGTCGAGGTCGGGCTCCTCACGGGTGCCGATGTCGGTCACCCCGCCGGGCAGCTTCTCGGCGCTGACCCAGGTGCTGTAGCCCTTCGCGTCGGAGACCGCGGTGGGGGTGACGCACAAGGTCAGCGCGTCCTCGACCTGCTGCCATTCCAGGACCGCGATCCGTTCGGCGGGCTTGTCGAGCTTCACCTGCCGGCCGACGCCGTCCTTGAAGGAGACCGGCTTCGTCGAAGTGACCGTGGTGTCCTGGCCGCAGCTCTTCGACGCGGGCGACGCGCTCGCGCTGCTGCCGGCTTTGGCCTCGGCCTTGTCGACGTCGGTCGTGCCGCAGGCCGTTGCGGCCAGGACGATGAGCCCCGTGGAGGCTGACGCCGCCAGGCGACGGGCACGGTTCATGAACGGTCCTCTTTCTTGAGCTTTCTTGAGCTTTCTTGCGATTTCTTATGGCTACTTGGGATTTCTTGTGATCGGACGCGGGCGGAGTGCCGTCTTCAGGCGGGGCGTCGTCCGAGTTCAGGCGGAGTGTCGTCCGAGCGGGTCGATACGGAGCCGGCCAGTGCGGGGGTCGACGCCGACCTCGACACGGACGTCGTAGACCTCGCCGATGTTCTGCGCGGTGAGGACGTCGACGGGTTTGCCCGCCGCGTGCACACGGCCGGCGCGCATCAGGACCAGCGTGTCCGCGACGCGGGACGCCTGGTCGAGGTCGTGCAGGACGACCCCGACCGCGATGCCGTGCTCCTCGACGAGATCCCGCACCAGGTCGAGGGTCTCGATCTGGTACCGCAGGTCCAGGTGGTTGGTCGGTTCGTCGAGCAGCACGACGCCGGTGTCCTGGGCCAGACAGGCCGCCAGCCAGACACGCTGCATCTCCCCGCCGGAGAGTTCCCCGACAGGGCGGCCCGCCATGTCCCGTACGCCGGTGACGCCCATGGCGTGCTCGATCGCGGCGCGGTCCTCGGCGGTCGGCCCGGCGAAGCCGCGCCGGTACGGGTGGCGTCCGAAGGCCACGACCTCCGTGACCGTCAGCCCCTGCGGCGCGGGCCTCGACTGGGAGAACAGCGTGACCTCGCGGGCGAACCGACGGGCACTGAGCAGGGCCGCGTCACGCTCGGGCGGTCCGCCGGTCGACCCGCCGGTCGACCCGTCGGAGGCGCCGAGCGTCACCCGGCCGCCGCCGACCCGGTGCAGCCGCGCGAGGGCGCGCAGCAGGGTGGACTTCCCGCTGCCGTTCGGGCCCACCAGCGCGGTCGCCCGCCCGGGTTCCAGGGCCAGCGAGACGCCGTGGACGACCGGTGTGCCGCCGTACCGCAGTACCAGGTCGTGCCCGTTGAGGGCGGCGGCCGGCGTGGCGGGGCCGGCCACGGGGCGGCGGCCGGCACGCCGGGAGAGGCTTGAGAGCAGCATCAGGGCCGTCCGGACGGTCGGAGGAGTGGGAAAGGTTCGGCGCCCTCCGACCCGCTTTCGCCGGGCCGGCAGCGAGACCGCGCACGCAAAGGTCTCGCACGCACGGAAGGCACCGCTCGTGAGAAGCAACTTAGGGTTGCCTAACTCCGAGAAGAGTATGTTCCGCCTGCCTTGTCGGCAATCAGGAGCTTTGGACAGGCGATACGGGATTCCGGACATCCCCGGAAGGCCGGTCGGCCGCGTCGAAGAACGCGCCCGGCGTGGTTCCCATGACCCTTCGGAAGGAGGCGATGAAGGTGCTGGGCTGTGCGTAGCCGAGCGTCTCGGAGACGGTCGTCACGTCGAGACCCTCGGAGAGGAGCGTCAGCGCGCGATGCACCCGAAGCACCTGTCGCCACTGCGCGAAGGACAGGCCCGTCGCGTGGCGGAACGCGCGGGTGATCGTGCGTTCGCTGATCCCCAGGCACCGCGCCCACTCCTCCAGCGAGCGGCAGTCGGCGGGATCGTCCAGCAGGGCTTCGGCGATGGCGTCGATCCGGGCGTCGCCGGGCAGTTCCAGCGCGAGCCGGCGTTCCGAGGGCTCGATCACGTCGAACACGACCGACTCCGCCCGTGCCCTGGCCGCCGCGTCGAGGTCCGTGCGGGACAGATGGGTCAGCAGCGACTCCAGCAACGGCGTCATCGCGATCGCTCTGGGCTCCTCGAAGGCGAACGAAGAGGCGGATGCGAACGCGAACGGCGCGCGGTCGGGGGCGAAGAATGCCTCGTAGAACCTCGCGCCCGCCGTCGCCCGGCCCCCGTGCACCACTCCGGCGGGCATCCACAGCCCGTGCCCTTCGGACACGGTGAAGACGCGGTCCTCCACCCGGGACGTCAGCGTCCCCCCGCGTACCCAGACGAGCTCGTGATGGGGGTGGGAGTGCGGCGCCCATTCCGTGGGGACGGGGGGAATCTGCAGCCCGGCGATGATGGCGTACGAGGCTGTCGTCTGCCGCGGGAAGGGCGGGACCCGGCGCACCACGGTGCCGGCCTCGCGCCGCCACATCCCGGGGTTCGCCTCACCACGGGACGATCGGACCATGCGCGGGAGTCTATCCGGGGAGCCTGTGAGGGCCCCGCCTCTCCTGTACAGGCTCAGCCCCTCCTGCACGCGGAAGGGCGCCCGGCGATACGCGCAACGCCGGGCGCCCGTCCCCATGTCGCTCACCCGCCGGCCGGTACGGCCTGCTGGGCGTACCGGCCGACTGGGCTTACGGGCCTGCTAGGCGATCGGCGCCGCCGCCGCGTCCGCCGCCTGGGCCCTCAGCGCGCGCTCGACGCCGGAGCGGGACTCCGAGATCAGCCGCCGCAGCGCCGGGCTCGGCTCGGCCGAGGCCAGCCACTCGTCCGTCTTCGCCAGGGTCTCCGGGGAGACCTGGACCGCCGGGTAGAGGCCGACCGCGATCTGCTGGGCCATCTCGTGCGAACGCGAGTCCCAGGCGCCCTTGACCGCCGCGAAGTACTTGTCCGTGTACGCGGCGAGCAGTTCGCGCTGACCGGTCTGCACGAAGCCGCCGATCACGGCCTCCTGGATGGCGTTCGGCAGCTTGTCGGACTCGACGACCGACTCCCAGGCCTCCGCCTTCGCCTCCTCGGTCGGGCGGGCGGCACGGGCACTCGCCGCGTGGCGCTCACCGGCGGCGGTCTTGTCGCGCTCGTACTCGCCCGCGATCTCGGCCTCGTCGAAACGCCCCACGGCCGCGAGCCGCTGCACGAACGCCCAGCGCAGCTCGGTGTCGACGGCCAGGCCCTCGATGGTCTCCCGGCCGTCCAGCAGGGCCTCCAGGAGGTCCAGCTGCTCCGGCGTACGGGCCGTCGCCGCGAAGGCGCGCGCCCAGGCCAGCTGGTGGTCGCCGCCGGCCCCGGAGGACCGCAGGTGGGCCAGTGTCGCGTCCGTCCAGCGAGTCAGCAGCGCCTCGCGGGCGACCGGGTCGGCGTACAGCTCGACCGCCGTCTTCACCTGGCGGTGCAGCGACTGCACGACGCCGATGTCCGACTCCTTGCCGATGCCGGACAGGACGAGCGAGAGGTAGTCGCGGGTGGCCAGCTCGGCGTCCCGGGTCATGTCCCAGGCCGAGGCCCAGCACAGGGCGCGGGGCAGCGAGGCCTCGAAGTCGCCGAGGTGCTCGGTGACGAAGGCGAGGGACTGCTCGTCGAGGCGGACCTTCGCGTACGAGAGGTCGTCGTCGTTGAGCAGGATCACGGCCGGGCGCCGCCTGCCCACCAGCTCGGGCACGGCGGTCAGTTCGCCGTCCACGTCCAGCTCGACGCGGTCGCCGCGCACCAGCTTGCCGCTGCCGCCCGCGCCCTCGTCGCTCGTCGCGCCGTCCAGGTCGTACAGGCCGATCGCGATGCGGTGCGGGCGCAGCGTCGGCTCGCCCTTCGCGCCCGCGGGCAGCGCCGGGGCCTCCTGGCGGATCGCGAAGGACGTGATGACACCGTCCGCGTCCGTCTCGATCTCCGGGCGCAGGACGTTGATGCCGGCCGTCTCCAGCCACGCCTTCGACCAGGTCTTCAGGTCCCGCCCTGAGGTCTCCTCCAGCGCGCCCAGCAGGTCCGACAGGCGCGTGTTGCCGAACGCGTGGCGCTTGAAGTACGCCTGCACGCCCCGGAAGAACGCGTCCTGACCGACGTACGCCACGAGCTGCTTGAGCACCGAGGCGCCCTTGGCGTACGTGATGCCGTCGAAGTTGACGAGCACGTCGTCGAGGTCGTTGATCTCGGCCATGATCGGGTGCGTGGACGGGAGCTGGTCCTGCCGGTACGCCCAGGTCTTCATCTGGTTGGCGAACGTCGTCCACGAGTGCGGCCACTTCGAGCCGGGCGCGTCGGCCTGGCAGGCGGCCTCGGCGTAGGTGGCGAACGACTCGTTCAGCCACAGGTCGTTCCACCACTCCATGGTGACCAGGTCACCGAACCACATGTGCGCCAGCTCGTGCAGGATCGTGGCGGCCCGCGTCTCGTACGCGGCGTCCGTCACCTTCGACCGGAAGACGTACTGGTCGCGGATCGTCACCGCGCCCGCGTTCTCCATCGCGCCCGCGTTGAACTCCGGCACGAACAGCTGGTCGTACTTCTTGAACGGGTACGCGTAGTCGAACTTCTCCTGGAACCACTCGAAGCCCTGCCGCGTGACCTCGAAGATCGCGTCCGAGTCGAGGAACTCGGCGAGCGAGGGCCGGCAGTAGATGCCCAGCGGCACACTCTGCCCGTCCTTCTCGTACACGCTGTGCACCGAGTGGTACGGGCCGACGATCAGCGCCGTGACGTACGTGGACATCCGCGGCGTCGGCTCGAACTCCCAGACGTCGTCCTTGGGTTCCGGCGTCGGCGAGTTGGAGATCACGGTCCAGCCGGTGGGCGCCTTCACGGTGAACCGGAAGGTGGCCTTCAGGTCGGGCTGCTCGAAGCTCGCGAAGACCCGGCGGGCGTCCGGCACCTCGAACTGGGTGTAGAGGTAGGCCTGTTCGTCGACCGGGTCGACGAACCGGTGCAGCCCCTCACCGGTGTTCGTGTACGCGCAGTCGGCCACCACCCGCAGGATGTTGCGGCCCTCCAGGATGCCCGCGAGCGCGATCCGCGAGTCCTCGAAGACCTCGGCGGGATCGAGCGGATCACCGTTGAGCACGATCTCGTGGACGGCCGGGGCCACCAGGTCGATGAAGGAACCGACACCGGTCTCGGCGGAGTCGAAGCGCACCGTGGTCACGGACCTGTAGGTACCGCCCTCCCGCGCGCCGGAGAGGTCGAGATCGATCTCGTACGAGTCAACGGTCAGCAGCTTCGCCCGCTGCTGGGCCTCTTCGCGGGTGAGGTTTGTGCCAGGCACGCGGTCATCTCCTCGTTATGGGTGGGTTGCGTCATCCTTCCATGGGGCGGCGCGGCGACATCCACCTTTTCGACCTGGAACCGGTCCGGCGTCTCTCGGGTATGGCCGTTCCGGGGCGCCCCCCGGAAACCGCCGTCCGGTGGGCGCCCCTCTCCCGCGGGCCGTCTGCCTACTTCTGGTTGAGCTCCGCCGCCACCAGTTCCGCGATCTGGACCGCGTTCAGTGCCGCGCCCTTGCGGAGGTTGTCGCTGGAGACGAAGAGGGCGAGGCCGTGCTCCACGGTCTCGTCGGCGCGGACGCGGCCCACGAAGCACGCGTCCCGGCCGGCGGCCTGCAGCGGGGTCGGAATCTCCGAGAGCGCGACACCGGGGGCGCCGGCCAGCAGCTCCGTGGCGCGCTCCACGCTCAGCGGACGCGCGAAACGGGCGTTGACCTGGACCGAGTGGCCCGAGAAGACCGGCACGCGGACACAGGTGCCCGAGACCTTCAGCTCCGGGATCTCCAGGATCTTGCGGGACTCGTGGCGGAGCTTCTGCTCCTCGTCGGTCTCGTACAGGCCGTCGTCCACGAGGGAGCCGGCCAGCGGGACGACGTTGAAGGCGATGGGCCGCTCGTAGACCTCCGGCTCGGGGAAGTCGACCGCCGAGCCGTCGAAGGTCAGCTTGTCCGCGTCGGCGACGACCTTCTGCGCCTGGCCGTGCAGCTCGGCGACACCGGCGAGACCGGAGCCGGAGACCGCCTGGTAGGTGGCCACGACGAGGGCTTCGAGGCCCGCCTCCTCGTGGAGGGGCTTCAGCACGGGCATCGCGGCCATGGTCGTGCAGTTCGGGTTGGCGATGATCCCCTTGGGCCGGTCCGCCACGGCGTGCGGGTTGACCTCCGAGACGATCAGCGGAACCTCGGGGTCCCTGCGCCAGGCGGAGGAGTTGTCGATCACGACAGGACCCTGCGCGGCGACCTTCTCGGCGAGGGCCCGGGAGGTGGCGCCGCCCGCGGAGAACAGCACGATGTCGAGACCGGAGTAGTCGGCGGTGGAGGCGTCCTCCACCGTCACCGCGTCGCCCTGGTAGTCGATCGTCGAACCGGCCGAACGGGCCGAGGCGAACAGCCGCAGCGTCTGAACCGGGAACTCGCGCTCGGCGAGAATCCGCAGCATGACAGTGCCGACCTGACCGGTGGCTCCGACGATTCCTACCTTCACAGCGACTCCTTCTGCCTGGGTTACTGGGTGCCTGTACTGGTTGCCCGTGCGCTACCGGCCAGCTCTTCCATCATGCGTCTCACCCCGGCCCACGTGTCCAATCCTTTGCCCGCGAAGTGAGACGTTCCCCATCCGTGAAAGATCCGGGAAGGCCGGCCGAACGTTTTCCGCGCCACCTGCGTCCTAGAGAAAACGCGGCGAGGGGAGGGTGGTCGTGCTGCGCAGAAGAGCCCGCCGCGTCCAGGGGGCCGACGAGAAGTCCGGGGTGACGCTCGACGATCCCCTGGACGCGGCTCAGGAGCGCCGGGTGCGTGCGGTGCTCGCGCTCGGCGGGGTGCCGCAGGCGGACCTGCCGGACGGGGTACAGCAGGTACGTCTGCGGCTCCTGGAACGGGAGGCGAGCGGGGCCGAGGCACCACGGGACGTGTCGGCGTGGGCGGCGGTCGTCGCCTCCAACCTGGCCATGGACTGGCACCGGGCCAGACGCCGGCAGGAGCGGATCGGCGAACGCCTGGCCTCGCTGCGGCCCGCGGAGTACGCCGTCCGCGACGCGGGCGAGGACACGAAGGTGCTGTCGCTCGCCGTGGCCCAGGGCCTGGACGAGCTGCCCGACGCGCAGCGGCAGATCCTCGTGCTGCGCTTCTACGCCGACCTGCCCGTCCGCGGGATCGCCGAGGAGCTCGGCATCCCGGAGGGCACGGTCAAGAGCAGGCTGCACTCGGCGGTCCGCGCGCTGCGCGCCCGTCTGCACGAGGACGAGGTGGTGTGACGTGGCCGGATACGAGGGAGCAGGGTACGAGGACGCCGGGCACGAGGGAGCCGGGCACGGGGGCATCGACGCGCTGCTGGCCGCGATCACGGAAGAGGCCCTGCCGGAAGGAGCCCGGGACGACGCGGCGTTCATGGCGGAGCACCGGTCGGCGGTCGCGGACGTGGCCCTGCTCAGGGAACAGCTGCGGATGATGGGCGACACCCTGGCCGGGGAGACACCGGCCCCGCAGGCAGCGGTTACGCAGACACCGAAGCCGCTCAGGGAACCCGAACCGCGCAGGGAGCCGAAACCGCTCAGGCCGTACCAACCCCCCTGGTACCGGCGTTACGCGGGTTTGGCCCTGGGCACCCTCGTCGTGGCCGGGGGCGCGGCGCTGGTCGGCGGGATGGTGTGGCTCGGCGTACAGGGCGGCGCCGACAGCGACGGGGCCGCCGGCGGCGACTCGGCGGCCTCGAAACAGGAGGCCGGCGCGGGCGACACGTCGGCCGAGTCGCCCGAGATGCACCTCGCGTGCTCCAAGATCCTCGTCGAGGGGACCGTACGGAGCATCACGTCCACGGGCGACGGGAACGTACGCGTCGTACTGAAGGTGAAGCGCTACTACCGGCCCGAGCAGTCGGCGGCGGACCACCCGACGGTCACCGTCACACTGCCCGAGGAGGCGCGGGAGGACCTGAAGACCGGCACCTACACCCTGGTGCGGGTGCCGGTGCGCCCGCGGGACCGACTGGACTACGAGACCGGCTGGGGGATCCGCGACGTCCGCAAGGAGATCATCGAGGCCCTGCCGGGAGCGCGCGGCATGGAGTGCGAGAGCCCGGAGGGCGGCGAGGGCTGAACGGGCCGGCGAGGGGGAACGGAAGGGGCGGGCGCCTGGTCGAACCGGACGCCCGCCCCTTCCGTCAGTGATGGCCGGAGGCTACGGCGTGACCTTCTCGATCAGTACGCTGCCCGTTCCCGCCACGGTGCCCCGCGCGTTCACGAGCTGTACGCGCCCGAAGAACGTGCGGCCCGCCGGCGGCGCCGCGCTCGCGACGACCTGCGCGGTGACCGACGCCGAGGCCCCGGTGGCGAGCTTCACGGGAGTCGAGCCGACCTCCACCTGCCCGAGCGAGGGCGCGAAGTACACGTCGAGGTAGTCGTACGCGGTCGTGCCCGCCGGAACCGCGTAGCCGACGACCTCCACGCTGTACGTGCCGGCCGCGGGTGACGGGATCGAGACGGACTCCTCGGAGTCGCCGTCCGCGGACTGGCCGACCGGGTTGCCCTGCGCGTCGTAGACCACCAGGTCGAGGTCCGCGGCGGCGTCCGAGACGTTGCCGATGCTCACGTCGAGCGTGTCGGCGCCCGCGGGCACGTCCACCGTGGTGATGTCCGAGGCGCCCTGGGCGATCGTCGGCCGGGTGCTCTTGGAGGAGCCGAGCGGCCCGCCCTTGAGCGAACCGCTGACCGGCACCAGCTTGTTCGTCACCTTCCAGGAAGCCGGGGTCGGCGTGCCGACCTTGGCCTCGGGGACGGTCACGACCGCCGGGTCGAAGTCGGCGCCCAGCACCTCGACGTTCAGCTTGTACGGATTGTCGAGCAGCGGCGACGTACGGCGCGACTCGACCTCGATCTCCCAGACGCCCGGCTCCGGATCGCTGTAGGACCGCAGGTCGGGGCGGCAGCCGTTGCCGTCGAGGTAGTTGTTGTAGCAGTACGGCGTCTGGGTTTCGTCGAGCGGGACGCCGTACGGGTGGATGGCGATGAACCGGGTCTGGCTCTTGTCCTTCAGGCCGCCGATCGCGACCTCCAGGTTCTTGGCGCCCTCGGGCACGGTCACGAAGTACGACGTGGTGGAGTTGCGCTGCACCTTGCCGGACGCCGAGTAGGTGTACTTCAGCGGGGCGGAGACCACCACGGTGGTGAGGACCTGCTTGTCGACGCCCTCGGTGCGCGGGTCGTCGACCTCCAGGATCGCGCTGCTCACACCGGAACTCATCGGCCTGGCCGCGATCTTCACCGTCACCGGCTTGTTCAGCGGCAGCGAGATCTTGTCACCGCCGACGATCCGGAAGGTCTTGTCCCGGTTGTTCGCCAGGTGCAGCTCGTGCCGGATCGCACGGTCGGCGCCGGTCGTACGGGTCAGCGTGACGGCGTACGTCTTCTGCTGCCCGGCCTTGAGGCCGCCCTCGCGGTCGTAGAGGCCGGTGCCGAAGCCCGGGGTCTTCAGCGCGAAGTCGATCGCGGTGTCGACCGGGGCCTTGACGCTGTACTCGTGGGCGGTGGCGCCGTCACGGATCGAGTCCCAGGCGTCCGGGATGTCGATGAGGCCCGCGCCCTCCGTGTGCGCTTGTACGCCGCTGATGTGGTCGGCGGTGGAGGACAGCGCGGTGCGCAGCTTGGCGGGCGTGAGGTCGATGCCCTTCTGCTTCGCCGCGCTGAGCAGCAGCGCGGACGCGCCCGCGGCCTGCGGGGACGACATCGAGGTGCCCTGGAGCATCGAGTAGCCGGGCGGCAGGGAGTAGCCCGCCTCGGCGACCGGACTGCCGGGGAACCAGGTCTGCGTGGTGTTGATGGAGGCGCCGGGAGCGGTCAGCGTCGGTGCGAAGCCGCCGTCCTCACGCGGGCCGCGCGAGGAGAAGGGCAGCATCGCGTACTTCTTCGACACCTGCGAGCCGTAGTTGGACGCCCAGGTCTCCTTGGAGATGGACGCGCCGACCGAGATGACCTTGTCGGCGAGGCCGGGGTCGCCGATGGTGTTGGTGCCGGGGCCGTCGTTGCCGGCCGAGATCACCAGCTGCACGCCGTAGGTGTCGATGAGGCGCGTGTAGAGCTCGGCGCGCGCGTTGTTGCCGTCGTTGAGCGAGGGCAGGCCGCCGATCGACATGTTCACGATGTCGACGCCGCGGTTGGCGACGAGGTCGATCATGCCCTCGGTGAGCGCGACGTTCGTGCAGCCGCCGCTCCAGGTGCAGGCGCGGGAGGAGACGAGCTTGGCGCCGGGCGCCGCGCCGTTCATCTTGCCGCCGAACAGCTTGTTGGCGGCGGTGATGCCGGCGACGTGTGTGCCGTGCTCGGACTCGATGATGCCGATGTTGACGAAGTCGGACGTCTTGCCGACCCAGTCGCCGCCCAGCGGGTCCATCGGGACGTCCTTGCGGATCTCCACGACGAACGGCACCCGCTCGGCGATGGCCGTCGCCGGGTCGTCGGTACCGAAGTAGCCGATCTGGTAGCGGTCCTTGTACGGCTTCATCGGTGTGTCGTCCGTGAAGTCGTTGTTGTCGTTCAGGTCGACGCGGGCGGTGCCGGCCGCGGCGTCGTAGAGCACGCCCCAGCTGTCGGTCGTGTCCCCGTCGCGGTTCAGGTCGCCGTTCGCGTCGCCGCCGGTGGACGCGGACTCGCGGAAGCGGCTGACCGCGTAGTCGCCGGCCGGGGCCTGCCACGTCTCGCCGTCGAAGGTGAAGACCGGGCCCGAGCGGGCGTTGACCATGGCGCGCCAGGTCGCGTCGCCGTCGACCAGCGGGTCGGTCGCCGTGACCCAGTCGACGATCTTGCGCTCGCCGGTCGTCGTCTTCTGCAGCGCGGGGTGCGCCACGTCGACACCGGAGTCGAGGATGCCGATGGTGATGCCGCGGCCGTCCGACTTCGGATGGTCCTTCACGAAGTCGACGGCGCCCGTCTCGAAGGACGGGTTGTACGGGTTCACGGCGGGGGTCTTCTTGCCGGGCGCCGGGTACGTGGCGGCGGTGGAGGCCTTCTCGGCGCCCTTGGCCGTGTCGGCGGACGGGGTCGGGTCGTCCAGCTCGATCTCCTGGCGCAGGTCGATGCCGTGCACGGAGGAGAGCTTGGCGGCTGCCGCGATGGCCGCGTCGGCCCTGCCGGTCGGGACGGTCGCGCGGACGTAGCCGAGCTTGTCGTAGGTGCGGCCGACCGAGCCGCCCTTGACCGCGTCCAGCTGCTGCGCGACCCGCTCGGTCTGCCCCGGAGCGGTGGCGATCATCATCGTGACGTTCTTGGCACCGTCCGCCTTCGCCTCCGCGAGGAGGTCGGCGTCGGCCGAACCGAGTTTGGCGCTCGCGGACTTGACGGGTGTGTCGGCGGGTGCGCCGGGGTCGTCCGCGGAGAACGCCATGGGTATCGGCCCGGCCGCGGAGAGAGCGGCCACGAGACCGGCGGCGACGGCGATGCGTGCCGTGCGTCTCGCGCCGCTGATCGGAGCGCGCTGAGAGTGGAAGGTCATCAGCATCCTTGGAGGTAAAGGAAAAGTCCGTTCACGATCGGATCGACATCGGTTCGATCGTGTCAGTCCGTGTCAGTCCGGAATGTGGACCCGGATGACCGCTCAGCTTTACCCACACAACGGATGTTTGGGGAGAGCGGACCGTGACGTGAAGTGTCCATGGCGTAATTCCGCCATACGTCATGAAGCCGATCTCCGGCCAAACCGGGACGTGCGGGCATCCCCCTCACGTAACGTCAGTGCATGCGCGAGGAGTTGAGGGTGGCGGCCTACGCGGTGTGTGTGCGGGACGGGCGGATGCTTCTCGCGCGCTGGGTGGCGAGGGACGGCGTCAAACGCTGGACGCTGCCCGGCGGGGGCATGGACCACGGCGAGGACCCGTACGACACCGTGATCCGGGAGGCCGAGGAGGAGACCGGGTACGCGGTCGAACCGGTCGCGCTGCTCGGCGTCGACTCGACACGGCAGACCCACCCGCGCCGCTTCGGTGCCGACGTCGACTTCTACGGCCTGGGAATCGTCTACGAGGCCCGGGTCACCGGTGGCGAACTCCGCCACGAGACCGGCGGCTCCACCGACATGGCGGCCTGGCACCCCCTCGACGAGGTGCCCGCGCTGAACCGGGTGGGACTCGTCGACGTCGGACTCGCGCTGTGGCGGGACCGGCCCGCGACGGGACGCGTGACGGGCGTCCCGGAACATCCCCGGGGCGCCGTCTGAGGCGCTCGGAACCGGGTCCCTACCCAGCCAGGTGAACGTGGAGTGACCGGCCCGCCTCGGTTCGAGGAGGGCTCGGTGGACGCGGAGGGTAGTCCAAGATCCACGTACGGCGATCGGTGCTGCCCGTTGCCGTCCAGTTAACGCACAGGTCACCCCCGATGCCAACCATCAAGTAGAGCGGGAAGTTCGCATCGGCGAACCGCCCGCGACCACTGCTGACGCGTTCGCACTCGGGGAGACCGCGCCATGTCGCGCATACGCTCTGTCGCCACTGCCGCCCGTGACCGCCGCGCCTTCCTGGCCGCCACCGGGGCGGTGTCCCTCTCCGCGGGCATCGGCTTCGCGCTGCGGCCGGGGACCAGTGAGGCCGCCACCGAGACCGCCGCCACCCAGGGGCAGCCCATCGCCGTGTCCCGCAGGGCGCCGGCCGCGCCCCTGGCCCCGTACACGCGGGGCACCACCCTCTCGACCGTCGCCGCCGCGCGGCCGGGCTCCGGGTTCCGGCGGCTCGGGGACGGGCCCGCCTGGCCGCGCGTCGTCCGCGGCGACCTGGCCGCACCCAAGGCGGGCCGGGGCGAGCGGCGCACCGCGCTCGCCGCGTTCGTGCAGTTCACCGACCTGCATTTGGTCGACGTGCAGCACCCGCTGCGCTACGAGTACTTGCGCGCCCAGACCTCCAGCGCCTGGCGCCCCCAGGAGTCCCTGTCGGTGGCCGGCGCGGTCTCGCTCGTCGAGCGGGTCAACGCGCTGCGCGGAGCGCCCGTCACCGGCTCCCCGCTGCACTTCGTGATGACCACGGGCGACAACACCGACAACAACGCCAAGACGGAACTCGACTGGTTCCTGAAGGTGATGAGCGGTGGCCGTATCACCCCCAACTCCGGTGACCCGGTCCGCTACGAGGGCGTCCAGAACAGCGACCTCAAGCTGTACTGGCAGCCCGAGGCGGCCCTGCGCGACTCCGACAAACAGCTCGGCTTCCCGCGCATCGACGGCTTCCTCGCCGCCGCGATCCGCGAACTGCGCAGCCCCGGCCTCAACCTGCCCTGGTACTCCACGGTCGGCAACCACGACTTCCTGCCCGGCGGCTGCTACGCGCCCGGCGACTCCTTCTTCGCCGACTTCGCGGTCGGCGGCCGGAAACTCATGGCACTCGACGAGTCGGTGGGCACCGGCTTCTGGAAGAACGTCAAGAAGGGCGGCGACCCCAAGGGCGCGGACTTCAAGGCGATGCTCACGTCCCAGGTACGCAGGACGCGTGCGGTCACCCCGGACGAGGGCCGCGCCCCCTTCACCCCGGCCGAGTACCTCCGGGCCCACCTCGACCCGGCGAACGCCGGCGCGGGCCCCGTCGGACACGGCTACTCGGCGGCCAACCTCGCCGCGAAGACCCAGTACTACACGTTCCGTATCGCGGACGGCCTGCTCGGCGTCAGCGTCGACACCACCGACCCGGGCGGCCACTACGAGGGCTCGGTCGGCACCGCCCAGCTGCGGTGGCTGGAGCGCACGCTGAAGGCGGCCGAGAAGGACAAGGAACACGTCATCGTCTTCAGCCACCACACCAGCAAAACGATGCGCAACCTCCGCGAGGACCCGGCGCACCCGGGGGAGCAGCGGCACGGCGGCGGCGAGATCCTCTCGGTGCTGGGCGCCCACCGCTCGGTCCTCGCCTGGGTGAACGGCCACAGCCACAAGAACAACATCACCCCGCACGCCGCCCCGGACGGCCGCTCCTTCTGGGAGGTCTCCACCGCCTCGCACGTCGACTTCCCGCAGCTCGCCCGGGTGATCGAGGTCGTCGACAACCACGACGGCACGGTCTCCCTGTTCACCACGCTCATCGAGTCCGCCGCCCCGCACGACACGGACTTCACGGACCTCTCCCAGACGGGCCTGGCCGCCCTGTACCGGGAACTCTCCTTCAACGCCCCGGGCGCCCGCACGGACCTGAGCGGCGACCCGGAGGACCGCAACACGGAGCTGGTACTGAAGAAGGGCTGAGCCCTTCCGAAGAGGGAAGGGGCCGCCGGACGCGAGGTCCGGCGGCCCCTCTCCTGCCGCGGTGCTCCTGCCGTGGCGTTCCTACCGGGGCACCACCACGACGTACGCGGCCGGTTCCCGGTCACCGGACGCCATCAGGGCGGTCCGCACGACGGTCGCCTGCTGCTCCATCGAGTCGCGCAGCTTCTTCGGTGTGACGTGGACGACCGTGATGCCCAGGCGCTCCAGGTGCTCGCGCTTGCGGGCGTACTCGGACCACATCGCGTCGTCGTCCTGGCGCGGGGTCCGGGTGTCGAGTTCGAGGGCGACGGCGTGGTCGGGCCAGTACGCGTCGAGGCCGCCGAGGGGCGGGCCGCCCGGCAGCCGCAGTTCGACGTTCCAGACCGGGTCGGGCAGGCCGTGCTCCGTGACCATGCGGTAGAGACGGTCCTCGGCGATGGCACGGCCCTCCGCGAGGAGCGAGTCGACCGCGTCCACCACGTGCGGCCGGCTGAGCAACCGGGCCTGGGTCAACTCCCGTACGACAGCTGCTGGTTCGCAGTGTCCGCCGCGTACCGCCTCGGTGAGCAGCCGGCGTACGGCTCCGGCGTCCGTGAGGCCGGCCACCGCGTCGGCCAGCGCACGTGGGACGGGCGCCACCGGGATGCCGGCGATCTGCGCGGGCTTCGGCATGCCCGGCGCCCGGACGATCCGCACGCAGCTCGCCGAACGCAGCCGGCGCAGCCGCGGCACGAGGACGTCGATGCGGTCCAGGGACAGCAGCGGGGGAGCGGACGAGAAGCGGTGCAGGGCGAGCGCCGCGAGACCGGTGATCATCGCGTCGGCGTACCGCTGCGGGGCGCTCGGGGTGCCTGGGGCGTGCGGTTCGCGGGCGCCCGGCTGGGCGGGAACGACCGGTTGTTCCGTTTGTTCCGTGACGGGGGAGCGGGCCGCGTACGTGAGGACCGCGTGCAGCCGCTCCTCGCCGGTGGCGGGGCCGGGGCGGAGCAGGAAGACGCCGGGCAGCAGCTGCTGCCAGGGACCGCCCGGCCGGCACCGGGCGTTGATGTCGGCGGTGCTCATGCCCTGCGACCGCAGTTGCGCGGCGGTCAGGACACGCTGCTGGACGTCGGACAGATGGCGGAGAGGCCGGGGGGAGAGCGGGGTGTCGTGGTTCATGACGTCGAATCTCCCGCGCCCGGCCCGCCTCCTAACCGCTGTTACAAGCCCGTCGAAAAAACCGGACAACCCCGCCCTAAAGTCCCCCCACCGACATGCCGAAACCCCCTGGTCCGAACGGGGACACGGCACCGAACACCCAAATTCCGTAACTGTTCCCAACACCCCGGCGGTCAACTCCCAACGCCCCGTCCCTCTTTAGGGGGCGCACCTATCAGGGGCGCGGGGAACGGCGCAGTTTTTTGGCTTTGACCCCAGCGGGGCCCGACGCGGCCTTCGGCTTCAAGGGGCGCGGGGAACGGCGCAGTCTTTTCGCTTTTAAGGGGCGCGGGGAA
>NZ_LIPP01000242.1 GCF_001418335.1 Streptomyces aurantiacus
TAGAGACAGCCCCCACACTCCCCCACACTCCCGCGCTCTCCACGGCCACCGTCGCTGCCGCCGGCATTGCCGTCGCCTCGCGGATACTTTGCCTGCACGTCGCCGCCCGTATGCCTCCGCTTGATTTCATTTGATCGTGCCGCGGTTCCCCTGACACTCCTTTGACACTCCTTGAGGAGAGACATGACCGAACTGACGACTGGCATGAGCGTCGACTACAGCGACCACGACGACCCGGTGCTGATCCGCCCCGACGGCAGCCCGGTCGACACCTGGCGCGAGAACTACCCGTACGCCGAGCGCATGGAGCGCGCGGAGTACGACCTGCACAAGCGGCTGCAGCAGATCGAGCTGCTGAAGCTGCAGAGCTGGATCAAGGAGTCGGGGCGCCGGCTCGTCGTCGTCTTCGAGGGGCGGGACGCGGCCGGCAAGGGCGGCACGATCAAACGCTTCACCGAGCACCTCAACCCGCGCGGCGCCCGGGTGGTGGCCCTGGAGAGGCCGACCGAACGCGAGCGCGGGCAGTGGTACTTCCAGCGCTATGTGGAGCACCTGCCGACCGCCGGAGAGATCGTGCTCTTCGACCGCTCCTGGTACAACAGGGCAGGCGTCGAACGGGTCATGGGCTTCTGCTCGGACGACGAGTACCGGCGCTTCATGCGGCAGGCGCCCGCCTTCGAGCGGATGCTCGTCGACGACGGCGTGGACCTGGTGAAGTTCTGGTTCTCGGTGTCGCAGGGCGAGCAGCGCACCCGTTTCACCATCCGCCAGGTCGATCCCGTACGGCAGTGGAAGCTCAGCCCGATGGACCTCGCCTCGCTGGACCTCTGGGACGACTACACCGCCGCGAAGGTCGCCATGTTCCGCGAGACGGACACCGAGCAGGCCCCGTGGACCGTTGTGAAGAGCAACGACAAGAAGCGGGCCCGCGTCGAGGCCATGCGCAGTGTGCTGGCCCGCTTCGACTACACGGACAAGGACCACGAGGTGGTCGGGGAGCCGGACCCGAGGGTCGTGGGCGAGGCGGCGACCCTGCTGGAGGAGGGCGAGGACGACGACCTGCGGGAGGGCTGGTGACCGGCATCGGCACCGGCACCGGCGGCCACCGGCGTCGGCTCCACGTGCTCCACGTGCTCCACGTGCTCCACATGTCCGCCCTCACTCCCCGCCGGTCGCGGTGACCGTGAACCCGGTCACCGAACCGCCGCCCTCCCGGCGCCCGGCGAACGGTTCTCCCCCGTGGGCGGCGGCCACCTCGCGGACGATCGAGAGGCCGAGCCCCGAACCGGGCAGGCTCCGGGCGTCCGCCGCGCGGTAGAAGCGGTCGAAGACCCGGTCGAGGTCCTCCTGGGCGATGCCGGGCCCGCGGTCCAGGACCTCGATGCGGACGGTGTCCCCGGCGCGTGCGCGTGTCACGACGAGTTCGATCGGCTCGCTTCCGCCCCGGTCGAACTTCGCCGCGTTCTCCACCAGGTTGGACACCGCCCTCTGCAACGCCGCGGGCCGCCCGTCGACCACCGTGTCGCCGGACACCCGTACCGTGACGGCCCGCCCGGTACGCCGGCGTGCCGCCACCGCCACGTCGTCCGCGAGGTCGCCGACACTCACCCGCCGCGGCGGCTCGGTGTCGGACTGCCCGGCCGCCAGCTCGACCAACTCGTTGACCAGGTCGGTGAGTTCGCGGGACTCCTGGGCGAGGTCGGCGACCAGTTCTTCGCGGGCCGCGGGCGGCAGCTCGTCCATCCGGCGGAGCATCGAGATGTTCGTACGCAGCGAGGTCAGCGGCGTACGCAGCTCGTGTCCCGCGTCCTGGACGAGGCGCCGCTGGTCGTCCTCGGACTGGGCGAGCCGGCCCAGCATGCGGTCGAAGGAACGGCCCAGCCGGGCCACCTCGTCGTACCCGGCGACCGGCACCTGGATGCCGAGGCGCCCGGTGCGCGCCACGTCCTCGGCGGCTCCGGCGAGCCGCACCAGGCGCGAGGTGATGCGCCGGGCCAGCCACCACCCGAAGAGCCCCGCGGCGATCACCACGGCGGCCACCAGCAGCACGGTCCGCTGCTGGAGGTCGCGCAGCAGGTCCTCCGTGCCGCTGAACTCCTGCGCCACCTGTACGGCGCCCCGTCCGCCGCCGAGCGAGACGGTCGCGACGCGGTAGACGTCGTCGCTGTCGCCGACGTCGACGTCCCGGTGCTCCACCAGCCGCCCGGCGACCTGGCCCGCCGCGAGCGGACGGTCGTCGGCGTCCACGGGCAGCGGTGGTCGGCCCCGGTCGACGACAGCCCCGTCCGGCCCCAGGACCTGCACGACCGTGCCGCTCGGCCGGACGAGTTCGGCGCGCGGGCCGCCGTCGGCGGCGGCTCCGGCGAAGTCCGCGGGCGACAACGGGCCGCGGCGCACCTCGTCGAGCAGGTCCTGCACGACGCCCTCGAACACCGTCTGCTGGTCCACGCGTACGAGCCGGGCGGCGGCGTCGTACGACAGGAAGCCGACGAGTACGGTGACGGCCGCCGCCACGGCCGCGAACGAGACCGTGAAGGTGGTCCGCAGCGAGGACAGCCTGGCCCGGGCCACCCACCGCCCGAGCCGTTCGAACCGCCCGAACCGCCCGAACTGTTCGCGTCGGGGCCGCACTCAGTCCTCCCTCAGCACGTACCCCACGCCCCGCACGGTGTGGATCGGCGAGGGCACACCCGGCTCGTCGAGCTTGCGCCGCAGGTAACCGACGTACACGGCGAGGTTCTTGGAGCCGGGCCCGAAGTCGTAGCCCCAGATGCGGTCGTAGATGGTGGTGTGGTCCAGGACGATGCCTGCGTTGCGGGCGAGCAGCTCCAGCAGGTCGAACTCGGTGCGGGTGAGCTCGATCTCCCGCGGCCCGCGCCAGACCCGGCGGGCCTGCGGGTCGATGCGCAGTCCCGCGGCGGTGACCTGGCCACCGGGCATGCGCCGCGGTTCGCTGGGTACGTCGTCGGAAGCGCCCGTACGGCGGAGCAGGGCCCGGAGCCGGGCGAAGACCTCCTCGACGTCGAAGGGCTTGACCACGTAGTCGTCGGCGCCGGCGTCCAGCCCCGCGATGCGGTCCGCGGTCTCGACGAGCGCGGTGAGCATCAGGATGGGCGTGCGGTCGCCCTCGGCGCGCAGCACGCGACAGACCTGGAGGCCGTCGATGCCGGGCATCATCACATCGAGAACGAGCACGTCGGGCGGGGTGCGGTGGGCCTGCGCGAGCGCCTGGACACCGTCGGCGACCGCGGTGACCTCGTACCCCTCCAGGGTCAGGGCCCGCTCCAGGGCATGGCGGATCGCACGGTCGTCCTCGGCGAGCAGCAGATTGTGGGGCACGGGACCAGTCTGCCAAGCCCTTCTCTACGTACTACCTGATGAAGAGGGGGTACGGCCGGTCCTCTTACCCGGCTCTCACCCTGCCGGGACCGGTGGCTTACCTCGCCCAGCCACTGTGTCCCCTGTGCCGGGGGCGAACGCCGCGACGGGGAGGGCACGGACCGCATGACGAAACGAATGAGGCGCACGGGTCGCACGAGCAGCGGAAGCCGCGTGGGCCGCTCGAAGGTCGTCTTCCTGCTGCACAACGCGTACGCCATAGGGGGCACCGTCCGCACGACCCTCAACCTCGCCTCGGCACTCGCCGAACGGCACGACGTGGAGATCGTGTCGATGCGGCGGCACCGGGACGAGCCCCGCTTCACCATCGACCCACGGATCACGGTGGTGCCGCTGGTGGACGAGCGGGACGGCAGCGAGGATCTCGCGCACCCCGACTACGCGCTGCCGGCCACGGACTTCCCCACCTCCGACAGGCGGTACGGGCAGTACACCCGGCTCACCGATCTGCGGGCCCGCGACTATCTCACGCACAGCACCGCCGACGTGGTGATCGGCACCCGGCCCGGTATCAACGTCTACGTGTCCCTCTTCGCGCCGCGCCGTGCCCTGCGCATCGCCCAGGAGCATCTGCGGCACGACGCGCACACCAAACGGCTGCGGGGCGTGCTGGCCCGCCACTACCGCCGGCTGGACGCGGTGGTGACGACGACGGAGGCGGACGCGGAGGTGTACCGGCAGCGGATGACGCTGCCGGGGGTCCGGGTCGCGGCGGTGCCGAACATCGTGCCGGCGCCCGAGGGCATCACCCGCGACGAGACGACGAAGGTGGTGGCCGCGGCGGGCCGGCTGGTCCCCGGCAAACGCTTCGACCTGCTGATAGAGGCCTTCTCGGCGGTCGCCTCGAAGGAGCCCGACTGGCAACTGCGGATCTACGGCGGTGGCCCCCAGCGCGACCACCTCCAGGACCTCGTGGACGGCCTGGGCCTTTCGGGACACATACGGCTCATGGGCCCGCGTACGCCGATGGAGGCGGAGTTCGCCAAAGCGGCGCTGGTGGTGTCGGCGTCGGACGCGGAGTCGTTCGGGATGACGCTGGTCGAGGCGATGCGTTGCGGGGTGCCGGTGATCAGCACGGACTGCCCGCTGGGCCCCGCCGAGATCATCACCGAGGGCGTCGACGGCCGGCTGGTCCCCGTGGGCGACGCACGCTCGCTGGCCGAGGCGATGCTCGACCTGATCACGGACGAGCCGCTGCGGCGGGCGATGGGTGAGGCGGCGCTGGCGAGCTCCCACCGCTACGACGCCGAACCGATCGTGGACCGGTACGAGAGCCTGTTCGCGGAGCTGGCGTCGACCCGGGGCCGCCGCGCGTGGGCCCGGGGCCGGGTCCGCGCGGCCGGCTGGGCCCGCCGGCGGGCCCGCAAACTCCGGACACTCCCCGGACGCTCACGGGCCACCAGGCCCCTGCGGGGCTTGCCGTGATATTTGGCTGCGGGCCGGTGGGGGCTGGTCGCGCAGTTCCCCGCGCCCCTGAGGGTGCTGCGCCCGGACCCAGCTTCCTGGGAAACCCCAGTGACCCGCAACCCGGCGGCCGGGCCGCGCCCCTCAGGGGCGCGGGGAACTGCGCGCCTAGGGCCCTTCTGATGGATCTCCGTGGGTGAAGGAGCGGCGTTCGGTGCGTGCGGGCACAGGCCCGCGTACTGGACGTACTTGGGTCTGTGCCCGGTG
>NZ_LIPP01000243.1 GCF_001418335.1 Streptomyces aurantiacus
GCCCGCCTCGCCTGTCCTGCCCGTCCGGCTCGTCCCCACCGCCCCGTAGCGTGTCCATGAACAGATTGTCACCGTGCGCACCGTGCTCGTCACGCGAACTCACAGCATCGGCACACCCGTTGGCACACTCGTTGACACACCCGTCGGCGCGGTGTCGGCGCGGTGCCGGCCGAGACGGCTTCTCAGTGGTTGAGACAACAACTTCCTCGCACCTGGTCGGCCCCCGATCGGGAGTTACGATCTCAAGACCGGCACCCGACCCGGGACAGTGAGGCCTCCGATGACGACACCCTGCGCGACAGCGACGCGACGCTGTACCGACGCGGCGTGTCGCGGCTGATCACAGGCCCGGATCCCTGCTTCGAGCCGCCGCCCGCCGCGCGGTACCGACTCACTCGCTCGTCGATCGACCCTTGGAGTTGCTCCCATGACCCTGCTGACCACGTGGCCCGAGTCCGGACCCGGGACGACGGTGCGCCGCACCTCGGAGCCCGCCGAGATCGCCGCCGCGCTCGCTCCCCTCGGCGTGCGCTACGAGCAGTGGCCCGTCCGTGAGGACGTGGCCGCCGACGCCGACAGCGCCACCGTCTTCGCCGCGTACGGGCCGGAGATCGACAGGCTCAACGCGGAGGAGGGCTTCACCACGGTCGACGTCCTCGGACTGCACCCGAGCGACGACCCGGAGTACCCGGTCAAGGCGAAGGCCGCACGGGAGAAGTTCCTCCAGGAGCACACGCACGACGACGATGACGAGGTCCGGTTCTTCGTCGCCGGCTCCGGGATCTTCTATCTGCACGTGAACGGCGAGGTCCACGCCGTGTTCTGCGAGAAGGGCGACCTGCTGGGCGTGCCGCGCGGTACGACGCACTGGTTCGACATGGGGACGTCACCGGCGTTCACCGCGATCCGGTTCTTCCACGAGGAGGACGGCTGGATCGGCAGCTTCACCGGTTCCCCCATCGCCGGCCGCTTCCCCGACTACGACACCATCGCGGCGGGGTACGAGCAGGACCGGGCCGCGGCGTGAGCCTGCCGCTGGTGTTCGACGTGGACGCCGTGGTGCTCGACATCGAGGGCACCACGAGCGCCACGGGCTACGTCGTCGACGTGCTCTACCCGTACTCGCGCTCCCGTTTCGGAGCGCTGCTGGCGGAGCGGAGCGACGATCCGGCGGTACTGCGGGCGGTCGCCCAGGTCCGGGAACTGCTGGGCGAGCCGGACGCCGACGCCGTACGGGTCGAGAAGGCGCTCGACGAGTGGCTCGACGACGACGTGAAGGCCACCCCTTTGAAGACCCTTCAGGGCCTCATCTGGTCCGAGGGGTTCGCCCGGGGCGACCTGGTCTCGCACTTCTACGACGACGTGGTGCCCGTCCTGCGCCGCTGGCACGGTGCCGGCGTACGGCTGCACGTGTACTCGTCCGGGTCCGTGGCCGCGCAGCGCGCGTGGTTCGCGAGCAGCCCGGACGGTGATCTGCTGCCGCTCGTCGACGGGCTGTACGACACCGAGAACGCAGGGCCCAAGCAGGAGCCCGCGTCGTACCGCCGGATCGCGGAGGCGAGCGGTGTGGCGGCCGGGCGTCTCCTCTTCCTCTCCGACCGGCCGGGCGAGCTGGACGCGGCGCGCGCCGCGGGCTGGCACGCCGTCGGGATCAGGCGGCCCGGGGAGCCGTACTACGAGCAGGGCGTCGGGGACCACGCGCAGGCGGGGTCGTTCGACGAGATCAGCGTCAGCGTCAGCACTTCGGGGAGCACCACGTGAGCACCGACATCAGCACACTCGATCTGGAGGAGGCCGGGGCCGTCCTCGCCGCCGAGTCCGCCCGCTTCGCCTCCTTCGGCTGGATGCGGGGCACATCCGGGAACCTCTCCGTGGTGCTCTCCCGTGACCCGCTGCGGCTCGCGGTCACCGCCAGCGGGCACGACAAGGGCGAACTGACGCCTGCGGACGTCGTGCTGGTCGACGGCCGGGGCGCCGCGGTCGGTGACGGCAAGCCGTCCGCCGAGGCCGAGCTGCACGCGCGCGTGGCGGAACTGACCGGCGCCGGGGCCGTGGTGCACGTCCACACGGTGGCGTCGGTGGCGCTGGGGCGGCGTTCGCCGGGCGGGATCGTCTTCCAGGACCTGGAGATGCTCAAGGGCATCGGGCAGGCCGCCCATGACGTGGAGGTGACCCTGCCCGTCATCGCCAACAGCCAGGACATGAAGGTCCTCGGCGATCGGCTGGAGGCGGCCCGTGACGTCCGTATGCCGGCGGTGGTGGTGGCGGGCCACGGTTTGTATGTCTGGGGCGACAGTGCTCGTCAGGCGCGGCATCACACGGAGGTTGTGGAGTGGCTCCTGGAGCTGGAACTTACGGGTCACTGAGGGTTGTTCGTCGGCTGCGGGGGTGTGGGGGCTGGTCGCGCAGTTCCCCGCGCCCCTAAAAGATTGCGCCGTTCCCCGCGCCCCTTAAAGACAAAAGACTGCGCCGTTCCCCGCGCCCTGAACCGCGCCTCTGACGGGTCGGCCCCGGCCTACCTCAGCCGGTTTCCCGGCAGTTCCCCCGCCGAGACCTCCAGTACGCCCCGTTCGGTGACGAGTGCCGTCACCAGTCGGCCCGGTGTCACGTCGAACGCGGGGTTGTGGCCGCGTGATCCGGCGGGAGCGGTCCGGACTCCCGCCCACTCCAGCACCTCGGCCTCGTCCCGTAGTTCGATGTGGATGTCGGCGCCCGTCGCCGTCGCGACATCCACCGTCGTCGTCGGCGCGGCCACCAGAAACGGCACGCCCGCGTCGGCGCAGGCCAGTGCGATCCCCACGGTGCCCACCTTGTTCGCGGTGTCGCCGTTGGCCGCGATCCGGTCGGCGCCGACGATCGCCGCGTCCACCTCGCCCCGCAGAATCGTGCCCGCGGCGGCCCCGTCCGCCTGGACGAAGTGCGGGATTCCCTCCTGGACCAGCTCCCAGGCGGTCAGCCGCGACCCCTGCAACAGCGGGCGCGTCTCGTCGGCGTACACGACCTCCAGCCGTCCCCTGGCGTGCAGTTCGCGGATGACGCCGAGCGCCGTGCCCCACCCGGCCGTGGCGAGGGCTCCGGTGTTGCAGTGGGTCAGCACCCGCAGCGGCCGGTCCTCGTCGACGCGCTTGAGCAGCCAGTCCGCCCCGAACGCGCCCATCGCCCGGTTCGCCGCCACGTCCTCGCGCTGCATCCGGGCCGCCTCGGCGAGCACCGCGTCGAGCCCGTCGTCGAAACGGGTCAGCACCCGGTCGACGCACACCATGAGGTTCACCGCGGTGGGCCGCGCCGCACGGACGCGCGCGACGGCGGCGAGGACCTCCTCGCGCGACCATCCCTCGCGCGCCCCCTGGAGCATCGCGAGGGCCACCCCGTACGCCCCGGCCGCGCCGATCGCCGGCGCCCCGCGGACGACGAGCCGGCGGATGGCGTCCACCAGGTCGTCCACGGTGCTGATCCGGCGGGTCTCGGTGCGCTGCGGGAGGACGGTCTGGTCGATCAGCGCAAGGCTGCTTCCGGTCCACTCGACGGCGCGCAGTTCTCGGGGCATAGCGGGGCACTCCTGAAGTTCCGAAGATGCGCGACACCGTACATGACCTCGGAGAACCACAGTTCGAGACAGTCGAGCGGATGTCCGGAAACCGGTGTTACAGTCCAGCACCCGCAGCCCTCAGGGCCGATCACGGCCGATCAGAGTCGATCAGGGCCGCCCAGGGTCAAGCAGCGTCGATCGGGCCGACGCGAAGGAGGACGTGTGTTGTTGACGATGCGCCGCTTCCTCGACCACGGCCACTGCGCAAGCGACGGCTGTCGACGCTGACCGCCGTGACACCGGCTCCCGCTCCGGTGTCCCCCGTGCCTGCCCCTCGCTCCACCTTCAGCTTCACCTCTCAGCGTTTCCGCCAGAGCGCGCATCGCCGCACGCACCTTCACGGAAGGCCGGTCCCATGCCTCGTACCCGTAGATCCCGCTCGCTCCAGCTCGCCGCCGTCGCCACCGGCACCGTGCTCCTGGCCGCCGCCACCGGCTGCAACGCCGCGTCGAAGGACGACAGTTCCTCCGCAGGCGCCAAGAGCGGCGGCAAGTCCTTCACGCTGGTGACGCCGGACCCGGTCGGGCAGAACCAGTTCCTGAAGCTCGCGGTCGACGGGGTGAAGGCCGCGGCCAAGACGCACGACGGGACGCAGAAGGTCTACCAGTCCTCCGACAGCGCCTCCCAGCAGCAGAACGTGCAGGCCGCGGTCGACGCCGCGCCGGACGTGATCGTACTGGTCGGCTTCGAGTTCGCCGACCTGGTCGCGCAGCAGGCCGAGGCACACCCCAAGCAGCAGTTCCTGGTGGTCGACGCCTGCACGGAGAAGACGTTCAAGAACGTGAGCTGCGCCGTCTTCCGTGAGCACGAGGGCGTCTACCTGGCGGGCGCCGAGGCCGGACTGCTCAGCGAGAGCGGCAAGGTCGGCGCGGTCGACGTACTCGACACCCCGCAGTTCCGGCGCTACAGCGACCCGTTCGCGGCCGGCGCCGAGAAGGTCGCGCCGAAGACGACCGCGAGCACCCGCTTCGTCGGCGGCCAGTCGCCGTTCGACGACTCGGCGCGCGCCAAGGAGCAGGCCAACTCGCTGCTCGCCAAGGGCGCCGACCACATCATGGCGGCGGCCGCGGCCGGCAACTACGGCGTCTTCGAGGCGGCCCAGGCGAAGAAGGCGTACGCGTACGGCGTGGACGTCAACCAGTGCACGGCCGCTCCCGGCACCGTCGTCGACAACGTGATCAAGAAGACCGACGTCGCCGTGCAGGAGGGCATCGAGCAGGTCATCGGCGGCAAGGCCGGCAAGACCGTCTCGTACGGCCTCAAGGAGGGCGGCATCAGCCTCACGGGCCTGGAGGACGGTGTGAAGTCGTCGAAGTGCGTGATCGCCGACCACGAGGACGTGCTGAAGAAGGTCGAGGCGCTGCGCGACCAGATCGTGTCCGGAGAGCTGACGGTCGATGACCCGGCGGCCAAGTGACACACCGGCGGCGGCCGGCGGAGTCCCCGACGGGACGCCCGCGGCCGGCGCCGGGCCGACCGCGGCCGGAGGCAGCCTGCCCCCGGCCCTCGGCGGACTGCCTCCGGCCGTCGAGCTGCGCGGCATCACCAAGCGCTTCCCCGGCACCCTCGCCAACGACTCGGTCGACCTGACGGTCCGGCGCGGCGAGATCCACGCGCTGATGGGGGAGAACGGCGCGGGCAAGTCGACCCTGATGTCCGTCCTGTACGGGATGGAACGGCCGGACGCGGGATCGATACGGATCGACGGGGTCGAGGTGTCCTTCGGGAGCCCGAGCGCCGCGATGGCCGCCGGGCTCGGCATGGTCCACCAGAGTTTCAAGCTGTTCGACTCGCTGACGGTCGCCGAGAACGTCGTCTACCGGGCCGAGCCGCGCCGCTTCGGTCTGGTGGACCGGGCCGCGGCGCGGCGCCGGGTGCGGGAACTCGCCGCCGAGCACGGCCTCGCCGTCGACCCGGACGCCCGGGTCGGCGAGCTGCCGGTGGGGCTGCGCCAGCGCGTGGAGATCCTGAAGCTGCTGCACCGCGGCGCGCGCACACTCATCCTCGACGAGCCGACGGCGGTCCTGACGCCCGCGGAGGCCGACGCGCTGTTCGTGGTGCTCAGGTCGCTGACCGCGCGGGGCCGCACGGTGATCCTTGTCACCCACAAGTTGCGTGAGGTGCTGGAGGGCAGCGACAACGTGACGGTGCTGCGGGACGGGCGGGTCGTCGCCCGGCTGCGTACGGCGGACACGAGCGGCGCCGGGATCGCGACCGCGATGACCGGCCGCGCCGTCGAACTGGACCGCGTCTTCCCGCCGGGCACACCCGGTGACGTCGTCCTGGACGTCGAGGGGCTGAGCACGGCCGGCGTGCACGACGTCCGGCTGTCCGTACGCGCCGGGGAGATCGTCGGCATCGCGGGCGTCGCGGGCAACGGGCAGAGCGAGCTCGTCGAGACGCTCGCCGGGCTGCGGCCCGCCGCAGCCGGGCGGGTCGTACTGCGGGGCGAGGACATCACGAATGCCTCGGCCACCGAGCGGCGCGCGAAGGGCCTCGCGTACGTTCCGGAGGACCGTCACGCGGTCGGCACCGCGCCCGCGGCGTCCGTCGCGGACAACCTCGCGATGGGGCACCACCGCACGACGTTGTCCTCCCGGCACGGACTGCTGCCGCCGTCGGCCGTACGCTCCCACGCGCGCGATCTCGTCGAGCGCTTCGGCATCAAGGCGTCCACGCCCGACGTGCCGGCCTCCGCGCTGTCGGGCGGCAACCTCCAGAAGCTGCTGATCGGCCGCGAACTGGCCCACGCGGCACCGCTGTTGCTGGTCGAGCAGCCCACGCGCGGCGTGGACATCGGCGCCATCCAGGCCATCCACGACGAACTGATCGCCTATCGCGACGCGGGCCATGCGGTCCTGCTCGTCTCCGCCGAGCTGAGCGAGATCCGCGGCCTCGCCGACCGCGTCCTGGTGATGTACGAGGGCCGCGTGACAGCCACGTACGACAGGTCGGACGCGTCCGAGGCGACGCTCGGCCTGGCCATGGCGGGCGGCGCGGAACGCTCCGCGGACCCGGCGGCGTCCGTGGGTGCGCCGGCCCGGACGACCGCCGCCGCCCCGCTCGACACCCCCGCGCCGGACGGAGACTGACATGGCCGTGGCCCGTATCAAGGGGGCGGCCCGTATCAAGGGGGCGCTGCGCTCCCCCGTCACCTTCTCCGTCGTCGCCGGGCTCGTCATCGGCGCCCTGTTCCTGATCGGTACCGGCGCCGATCCGCTCGCCGCCTACCGGGCGGTCGTCACCGGCTCGCTCGGGGCCGACGGGATCGGGTCGACGCTCAGCACCGGCACGAGTGTGCTGGGGATGTCCCTGGCGCTGGCGATCCCGCTGCGTGCCGGGCTCATCAACCTCGGCGGGGACGGGCAGATGGTGCTCGGCGGCATCGCGGCCGCCGTCACCGGGCTGTACTCGCCGCTGCCCGCGCCGCTCACCGTCGTACTGGCGCTGCTCGCCGGAATCGCGGCCGGCGCCGCCTACGCCGCGCTCGCCGCACTGTGCGAGAACCGGTTCGGCGTGCCGCTCCTTGTGAGCAGCCTGCTGCTCAGCTATCCCGCCACCTCGTTCGCCTCGTATCTGGTGCGGTATCCGCTCAAGGAGCCCGGCTCCAGCCTGCCCCAGACGCGGCAGCTCCCGGAGGGGGTGGCGCTGCCGGCCTTCGGCACGTCGACGGTGACGATCGGTCTGGTGCTGGTCGTCCTGGCAGCCGCCGCGTACTGGTTCGCCGACCGGCGCACGGCGGTCGGGTACGAGATCCGGATGACCGGCCTCAACGCGCGCTTCGCGGCGTACGCGGGGGTGGAGCGCAAGGGGCTCACGCTCCGGCTGGTGGCGACCTCCGGCGCGCTCGCCGGTCTGGTCGGTTCGATCGGCGTCCTGAGCTTCCCCTACCGCTTCCTCGACGGGTCGCTGACCGCTCCCGGCTACACCTGGACGGGCCTGACGGCGGCGCTGCTCGCGGCGGCGGCCCCGCTGGGCACGGTCCTCGCGTCGTTCTTCTTCGCCGTCCTCCAGGTCGGCGGGCTTTCGATGGAGCGCACGACCGACGTCCCGCGCGAGCTGACGCAGGTGCTCCAGGCCATCGTCATCGTGTTCCTCGCGGCACGGCTGCGCTTCCCGCGCCTGCGTCGCAGAAAACCCGAAGGACCCGACGGACACGAGCCCGACGGACAAGGGCCTGCCGCACAGAAGCCCGCCGCACAGGGGGAGTTCGCCTGATGTTCTTCGACTCCGATCTCCTCATGTCGGCGCTGCGCGCGCTGACGCCGATCCTGCTGGCCGCGCTCGGTGGCGCCCTCTGCGAGCGGGCGGGCGTCTTCAACATCGGCCTTGAGGGCATGATGCTGATGGGCTGCTTCACGGCCGTCGCCACCAGCTGGTTCACCGGCTCCCCCTGGCTCGGCGTCCTGGCGGCGGCACTCGCCGCCGCCGCGTACTCGCTGATCCTCGCCGTGGGCACGGTCACCCTGCGCGGCGACGCGGTCGTGCTCGGCATCGCCATGAACCTCCTGGCGGTGGGACTGACCAGTTTCCTGCTGCGTACGATCTTCGGCGTGCAGGGCACTTTTGACGACCCGTCACTGGCCGGGCTGCCGTTGGTCGGCGGTTTCTCGCCGCTCGCCTATCTGGCGTGGGCGGCGGTCGGGGTGTCCGCGCTGCTGCTGTCCCGCCATGTGTGGGGGCTGCGGCTGCGCGGGGTCGGTGAGGCACCGGACGCCGCTGCCACGCTCGGGGTGAGCCCGGCCCGTTACAAGTACGCGGCCGTGCTCCTTTCCGGTGTGCTGTGCGGACTGGCCGGGGCCCAGCTCGCCCTGGGCAACGTCACGTTGTTCTCCGAGAACATGACGGCCGGCCGGGGCTGGATCGCGGTCGTCGCGGTCATGCTCGGGCGCGCCCTGCCGCTCGGTGTGCTGCTCGCCGCGCTGCTCTTCGGTCTCGCCGAGGCGGCCGGCTTCCGGCTGCAGGGCCTCGGTATGCCGCAGCAGGCGACCGACGCCGCGCCGTACGTCGTCACGCTCGTCGCCCTCTTCCTCAGCACGGCGCAGCGCCGCCGCCGCAACGCCCGTACGACTGGAGTCGCCTCATGACGCAGGACCAGGACCTGGCCCCCATCACGCGCATACCCCGCACCGGGCTGCCACCGCGTGCCGTCGTGGTGGGGGACCCCGCGCGCGCCGCGACCGTCGCCGCGCTGCTCGACGGCGCCGAGGAGGTGTCGTACCACCGCGAGTACCGTGCGTTCAGCGGGAGTTGGAAGGGCGTGCCGGTCGTCGTCGCCTCCCACGGGGTGGGCGCGCCGGGTGCGATCCTGCTCTTCCAGGAGCTGGCGGACGCGGGCGTGAGGACCTTCCTTCGGTTCGGCACGGCGGGCGCGATGCGGCCCGGGATCCAGGACGGCGATCTCGTCGTCGCGGAGGCGGCCGTACGCGACGACGGGGTGACCCAGCAGTTGCTGCCGCCCGAGTATCCGGCGGTGGCCACGCCCGAGGCGGTGCTCGCGCTGGAGTCGGCGGCGCGGGAGCAGGGCGCCCCGTACCACCGCGGTCTCGTGTGGACGCGGGCCGCTTTCCAGCCAGGGCTGATACCCCTGTTCTCGTACGACGGGGCGGGGCTCGCGGCCATCGAGATGGAGCTGTCCGCGCTGTATGTGACGGCCTCGCTGCGCGGACTGACCGCGGGCGGCGTCCTCGTGATCGACGGCGCGAACGCGGACGAACTCGTCGACGAGGCCGCCACGGGCGGCTACGACCCGCACCGCGAGATCGTCGCGGCGGGCGTGGAGCGCGGCGGTGTGGTCGCTCTGGAGGCCCTGCGTCTGCTCGCCGAGGCCGAGGAGCGCGCGCTGTGACCACCATCCCCTCCCGCATCCCCTCCCGACGCCCCGCGCCCGTCGACCTGTTGGTTCACGGCGGTGACGTCCTGACCGTCGACGAGGCCGGCACCGTCGTACCCGACGGGGCGGTGGCCGTCCGCGACGGCGAGATCGTCGAGGTGGGCCCCGCCGAGGAGCTGCGCGCGCGGTACGCCGCCGCCGACACCCTCGACGCGACCGGCTGCCTCGTGCTTCCCGGCCTGGTCAACGCGCACACCCACCTGGCGATGACGCTGCTGCGCGGTCGCGCCGACGACGTGACGCTGCAGGGCTTCCTGGAGCGCGTGCTGCGCTGGGAGAGCGAGTTGCTGTCCGCGGACAACGTCGCCACGGCGATCCGGGTCGCGATCGCGGAGAGCGTACGGGCCGGGGTGACCTCGGCGCTCGACATGTACTGGTTCCATGAGGCCGCCGAGCGGGTCGCGCTGGAGGCGGGCTGGCGGTTGCACACGGGGCCGACCTTCATGGACGTACCGGACGCGGCCGACGGGATCGCGTACGAGGACCGGCTGGAGTGGGCGCGTCGCGACCTGGTCGGCCGTACGCGGCGGCCCGGTACGCGCCCCGTGCTCTTCGCGCACTCCGCCTACACGCTGTCTCCCGAGCAGCTGACCGGGATCGGCGCCCTGGCAAGGGAGTTCGGCGCGCTGCTGCACATCCACGCGGCGGAGAACGCCACCGAGGTCGCCACCGTCGAGGTGCGGCACGGCAAGCGGCCGGTGGAACTGCTCGACTCGCTCGGCCTGCTCGGCCCCGATCTGCTGCTGGCCCACGCCGTGGACCTCACGGGCGCCGAGATCGCGGCGCTGGCCCGGACCGGCACGTCGGTCGCCCACTGCCCGGTGTCCAACCTCAAGCTGGGCTGCGGCATCGCGCCCGTGCCGCGGATGCTGAGCGCGGGCGTGACGGTCGGCCTCGGCACGGACGGCGCGGTCAGCGCCAACACGCTGGACGTGCTGCGCGCGCTGGGCCTCGCCGCCCTGGTGCACAAGGCCGACGGGGACCCCACCGCGGTCGGCGCGGAGCAGGCCGTGCGCATGGCCACCATCGAGGGCGCCCGGGCCCTGGGACTCGGCGCCGAGCTGGGCTCACTGGAGGCGGGCAAGCGGGCCGACCTGATCGTCCTGGACCTGAGCGGCCCGCATCTGGCGCCCCGCCACGACCTCTGGTCGACGCTCGCGTACGCCGCGCGCGCCGACGACGTACGGGACACACTCGTCGACGGCCGGGTCCTGATGCGCGACCGCACGCTCACGACGCTCGACGAGGGTGCCGCGCTCGGAGACCTGGCCGCTCTGGTGTCACGGTCCGGCCTCGTGTGACCTCTCGGGACCTCGTGCGACCTCTCGGGGCAGCGCGGGCGGCTGCAGGGTGTTCGGAGGCGGTGAACGGGGCAGTGATGCGGTCACCTCCCCGTGCGAGGGGGCTGCGGACGCCCTCCGTACAAGCCGTAAGGTTGGGGCGTACGTGAGGGCACGTCGGAAGGAGGCACTGGGTGATCGAGCTGGACGGGGTTCCCGAGCTGGTCGACCCGGTCATGGTGGCCGCGTTCGAGGGCTGGAACGACGCCGGCGACGCCGCCTCCACAGCGGTCGCGCATCTGGACAGCGAATGGAAGGGCGAGGTGTTCGCGGCGCTCGACGCCGAGGACTACTACGACTTCCAGGTGAACCGCCCCACCGTGTGGCTGGACGGCGGTGTACGCAAGATCACCTGGCCGACGACAAGGTTGTCGGTGGTCCGGGTCGGCGGCGACAAGCCGCGGGACCTGGTGCTGGTGCGCGGTATCGAACCGTCGATGCGCTGGCGCTCGTTCTGCAACGAACTGCTCGGCTTCGCCCATGAGCTGGGCGTGGAGCTGGTGGTGATCCTCGGCGCTCTGCTGGGCGACACCCCGCACACCCGCCCGGTGCCGGTCAGCGGGGTCACCTCCGACCCGGACCTGGCGCGCACGATGGACCTGGAGGAGACCAAGTACGAGGGCCCCACGGGCATCGTCGGCATCCTCCAGGAGGCGTGCACCCACGCGGGCGTACCCGCGGTGTCGCTGTGGGCGGCCGTGCCGCACTACGTGTCGCAGCCCCCGAACCCGAAGGCGACGCTGGCCCTCCTGAACCGCCTGGAGGACCTCATCGACATGCGGATCCCGCTGGGCGAGCTGCCCGAGGACGCCCGCGCCTGGCAGGTCGGCGTGGACCAGCTGGCCGCGGAGGACAGCGAGGTCGCCGAGTACGTACAGACGCTGGAGGAGGCCCGGGACACCGCCGAGCTGCCGGAGGCGTCGGGCGAGGCGATCGCCCGCGAGTTCGAACGCTATCTGCGCAGGCGGGACGGGGGCGGTCCGGCGGCACCGCCCGGCAGCCACGCCACGGAGAGCGGCGACGCCGCGCCGTTCCTCCGGGACACCCCGGGCGGCCGCACCAGGCCGCCGAAGCCGCAGCGGCCGGAGACCACCGACGACGACGCCGGCCTCGCCGAGGGTCCCGCCGACTCTCCGGAAGGCTCCGAGGGCCCCGAGGGTCCGGAGGGCCCCGAGGGTCCAAAGGACTGACCCGCCGAACCCGAAGGGCCGGTGCGCCGCAACTCCCGGCGCACCGCCCCCGGTTCCTTAGAGCGCGACACCCATCAGGGCGTCCACGGCACGCGAGACGACGCCGGGGGCGCCCTCGTCCGTACCGCCCCGCTCCTCCTGGAGCGCGGCCCAGCGGTCGACGGCCACGAGGGCGGCCGGTGCGTCCAGGTCGTTCGCGAGGGCCTCGCGGACCTCCTCGACGAGCGCCTCGGCCGACGGGCCGTCCGGCCGCGACACGGCAGCCCGCCAGCGCTCCAGCCGCGCGAGCGCGTCCTGGAGCACCTGGTCGGTCCACTCCCAGTCGGCCCGGTAGTGGTGCGAGAGCAGCGCCAGCCGGATGGCCGCCGGGTCGACGCCCGCGCGGCGGAGCGTCGACACGAAGACGAGGTTGCCCTTGGACTTGGACATCTTCTCGCCGTCGAGCGCGACCATGCCGGCGTGCACATAGGCCTTGGCCATGGGGAACTCGCCGGTCAGCGCCTGCGCGTGCGAGGCGCCCATCTCGTGGTGCGGGAAGGCGAGATCGGAGCCGCCGCCCTGGACGTCGAAGCCCATGCCCAGGTGGTCGAGCGCGATCGCGACGCACTCGATGTGCCAGCCGGGCCGGCCCCGGCCGAGCGAACCGCCGTCCCAGCTGGGCTCGCCCTCGCGGGCGGCCATCCACAGCATCGGGTCGAGCGGGTTCTTCTTGCCCGGGCGGTCCGGGTCGCCGCCGCGCTCCGCGGACAACTGCCGCATCGTCGCCGCGTCGAGGCCGGACACTCCGCCGAAGTGGGGGTCCGCCTCGACGGAGAAGTAGACGTCGCCTTCGAGTTCGTACGCGGCTCCGGAGTCCCGCAGCCGCTCGACCAGCGGAACGATCCCCGGTATGGCCTCCACCGCGCCGATGTAGTGCCGCGGGGGCAGCATCCGCAGGGCGGTCATGTCCTCGCGGAAGAGGGCGGTCTCCTGTTCGGCGAGAGCCACCCAGTCGACGTTGTCCCGCACGGCGCGCTCCAGCAGCGGGTCGTCGACGTCCGTCACGTTCTGGACGTAGTGAACCTGCCGCTTGGTGTCGAGCCACACGCGCTGTACGAGGTCGAAGGCGTTGTAGGTCGCCGCGTGACCGATGTGGGTCGCGTCGTACGGAGTGATGCCGCAGACGTAGATACGGGCGACGGGACCGGGGTCCAGGGCCACGGAACCACCGGTCGCGGTGTCGTGGATCCGGAGGTCGCGGCCCTTGCCGGGCAGGGCGGGGACTTCGGAAGCGGGCCAGGCATGCATACCCTGAGCCTAACCGGACGGATGTTCCGTATACGAACCGGACCAGGCCATATGACCTGACAGGCGCTCTTGCGAACGGCCCCGGGGTGTGCGTCCCGAGGCAGTCCCGGCCTGCTTCCGCCCGTCCCCGCCTGTTCCCGCCCCGCCGGTCCCGGCTACACGGGTGGCCAGGGGATCGCGGGCCAGTCCCCCGAGGGCTCCGGGTGCCGTCCGGAGGCGAGCAGAGCGGCCACACGCGCGCGCGTGGCGTCCAGTTCCGCCTCGGTGATCAGTTCCCCCAGCCGTGCGCCCAGCGCCCCGCCCAGGGCGTCCCTGAGCCGTTCCAGCGCCTCGACGGCCTCGGGGGTGAGCTTCTCCCCCGCCCAGCCCCACAGCAGCGTACGCAGCTTGTTCTCGGTGTTGAACGTGACGCCGTGGTCGATGCCGTACAGCCGGCCCCCGGGCGCGGGCAGGAGGTGCCCGCCCTTGCGGTCCGCGTTGTTGATCACCGCGTCGAGGACGGCCATCCTGCGCAGCCGTTCGTCGTCGGCGTGCACGAGCAGGGCCGTACGCCCCTCGCCGACCTCGGCGCGGCCGACGGCCTTCCAGCCCTCGCCGGGCTCCTCGGCGTCGACGAGCGCGAGCAGTTCGCCACCACCGTCACCACTACCGCCGTCGCTGTCCGGCGGGTCGATCCACAGCTGGCACATGCCTTCGCCGTACGGCCCGTCGCGCAGCACAGTGGGCGGGACGAGCCCCCAGCCGGTCGCCTCGGACACCTCGTACGCCGCGACCTCCCGCTGGGCGAGGGTGCCGTCGGGGAAGTCCCACAGCGGCTGCTCGCCCGCGACGGGTTTGTAGACGCAGGACGCCTCGCGTCCCTCGTACGACACGTCGCACAGCAGCACCGCGTTCGAGGCCTCACGGATGCGGCCGCGCACCGTCAGCTCACCCTCGGTGAGCAGCTCAGTGAGTTGCCCGATGAGTTGCTCGGTGAGCTGTTCGGTGAGTTGCTCGGCGGTGGTCACGCTTCGCGGCGGTATCCGTTCTGGCGCGGACATACGTGTCCTTCCGGGTCGAGCGGGAGACTGCACAGCGGGCAGGGCGGCCGGCCGGCGTTGACGACGTCGAGGGCGCGCTTGCAGAAGGCGCGGGCCTGCGCGCCGGTGAGGCGGACCCGCAGCATCGGCGGGCCGTTCTCCTCGTCCTGCAGAAGCTCCTCCTCCGCGGCGGCCAGGTCCTCCTCGGAGTCGGCGTCCAGCTCCACGAGCGCCTGCGCCTCGACGATCATGCGCTGCTCGTCACCGTCCCAGGCGAGGGCCATGGTGCCAACCCGGAACTCCTCCTCCACGGGTGTGTCGAGCGGGCGGGTGTCGGAGACCTCCGCCGGGGCCATCGCGGGCACGGGGGCGCTGCCCCCGGTACGCCGTACGACCTCGTCGAGAAGCTCTTCCATGCGTTCGGCGAGTGCCGCGACCTGCGTTTTCTCCAGGGCCACGCTGGTGACCCGGGGGCCCGAGGAGGCCTGCAGAAAGAAGGTACGGCGCCCTGGCAGCCCGACCGTACCGGCTACGAAACGGTCCGGCGGGTCAAAGAGGAACACCTGACGGGACACGTCCTGTCTCCATTGGATCGATCGACTGCTTCTGCCGTCGACTGCGTCTGCTGCTGACAACTGCTGCGCTGCTCCGACCGCTTCACCCTACTGCGGCCGACGATCACGGTGCGCCCGCACCGCCCCCTACCGCGGCGTCGCTGCCGGACGGCTCCTCGCGCGGCGCGAGAGACGTGAAATCGCCGGTGTCCCCGAGGCGTACGAGAAAGGGCCGCAGTCGTGTGTAACGGATCGCGGTGATGGAACACGGTTCTACGGAGATCCGCTGGAAGAGGTCCAGATGAAGACCGAGTGCGTCGGCGACGAGCGACTTGATGATGTCGCCGTGCGAGCACATGAGGTACACGGCGTCGCTGCCGTGATCGCGCTCCACGCGCGCGTTCCACTCCCGTACCGCTTCGGCGGCCCGGGTCTGCATGGCGCGCATGGACTCACCGCCCGGGAACGCGGCGGCGGAGGGGTGCGCCTGCACCACCTCCATGAGGGGTTCGTCCATCAGCTCGGCGAGCTTGCGTCCGGACCAGTCTCCGTAGTGGCACTCCCCTATGCGCTCCTCGGAGTGGGCGCGCAGTTCGGGCCGGGCGTCGAGGAGCGGCTGAATCGTTTCCTGGCAGCGCTGCAGGGGGCTGCTGACGACTTCGGCGAGCGGCAGGGCCGCGAGGCGCCCCGGCAGCGCCGCGGCCTGCGCCGCACCGCGCTCGTCGAGGGCGACGCCGGGGGTCCACCCGGCGAGCAGTCCCGCGGTGTTGGCGGTGGAACGTCCGTGCCGGACGAGGATCAAGGTGGGCATGCCGCCCAGCCTAGGCTGGGCCCAAGTGTGGCGGCGCCGCAGTGACGGGAGAATACGCTCTGTGATCATGGACTGTGCCATCTACCGGGACGGGCACCGGACCGAGGGGCCTGAGGACCTGTCCGACGCGCTGGACGCGGCACGTTCCTACGGGGACGCCTTCGTGTGGATCGGGCTGTACGAGCCGACGGAGCGGGAGTTCGACCTCGTCACCGAGGAGTTCGGGCTGCACGAGCTGGCCGTCGAGGACGCCCTCAAGGCGCATCAGCGGCCCAAGCTGGAGGTGTACGACGACTCGCTGTTCGCGGTCCTCAAGCCGGTGACGTACGAACCGGACAGCGACACCGTGTCGTCGGGCGAGCTCATGATCTTCCTGGGGGACTCCTTCGTGGTGATCGTGCGGCACGGCGAGGGCTCGCCGCTCAAGTCGGTGCGCGGCCGGCTGGAGAAGGACCCGGAGATGCTGCGTCTGGGTCCGACGGCGGTGCTCTACTCGATCGCCGACGCCACCGTCGACCACTACCTGGAGGTGGCGACCGAGCTGCAGACCGACCTGGAGGAGCTGGAGGCGGAGGTGTTCTCGCCGAGCGACGGCGGTTCCCGGAACATCGCGTCGCGGATCTACACCTTCAAGCGGCAGATCCTGGAGTTCCGCAGGGCGACCGGACCGCTGTCGCTGCCGTTGCACCGCCTGGCTGGCTCGGGCGTGGGCGGTCCCGCGGTGCCGTTCGTCCACGACAGGGCGCAGCCGTTCTTCCGGGACGTCAACGACCACCTGACCCGCGTCAACGAGTCGGTGGACGCGCTGGACCGGCTGGTCTCGGACGTCCTGTCGGCGCACCTGGCGCAGATGAGCGTGCGGCAGAACGACGACATGAGAAAGATCTCCTCGTGGGCGGCCATGGCCGCGGTCCCCACGATGATCGCGGGGATCTACGGCATGAACTTCGACCACATGCCGGAGCTGCACTGGGTGTGGACCTATCCGGCGGTCATCGCGCTCATGGCGGTGCTTGAGGTCCTCCTGTTCCGGCTCTTCAAACAGCGGGGCTGGCTGTAGCGGGGCCGGCTGCAGCGGCGTGCTCAGGCGAAGCCGGGTGCCGTGGTCGACGGCCCGCCCAGGGCGTCGCGGCGCTCCGGCATCGTCAGGGAGACCATCCGCCGCCGGCCGACCGCCCGCTCGTACGCGTACAGGGCGCGGATGCCCGCGGCGAGCAGCGCCGCCTTGGGCCTGGACCAGCCGAGGATGCGCCCCATGTGGTCCATGACGGCGAGGCTGACGTCCCGGTAGACGCCGATCTCGGCGAGCGCGCACTCGCGCAGGGTCCGCCGGATGGTCCGGCCGTGGCCCGCGCGGGCGAAGCGCAGCAGTTCCTCGTGGCAATAGGCGAGGTGGTTGTCCTCGTCGTCGGAGATCATCCGTACGGCCTTGCCGATGTCCGGGTCGTCCCCGAAGTACCTGCGGAGCATGACCATCTGCTCCGCGGCACGCTGCTCCGTGACCCTGCTGTGGGACAGGTAGGTGACGATGTCCCGCACGGTGAGCGGCTCGTCGCGGCGGAGCCTGTCGTGCGTGAGGCCGATGCCCTTCTTCTCCAGGAGCATCGTGTAGTCGGTCTCGGGCGGGACCTCGACGGGTGTGAGACCCCGTTTCTTCATGAGCGCGTTGAAGATCCGGCCGTGTTTGTCCTCGTCCGCGCCGTGCCGGCTGATCTTGGGTGCGAGGGCGCGCTCGGTCTCCGGGACGAGGGCCGCGATCCGCCCGTTCTCCCAGCCTCCCTGTGACTCCCCGCCGGCGGCGATGGAGCAGAAGAGCCGGAACGACTCGTCGTTGTCGATGATCTCCTGGAAAAGACTCCTGGCCGAAAGCATGACTGCCACCTCCACGCAGGGCTCCCGCCGTCGTGCGGGACTCCGCAAAGAACGAGTCAAATGCGCAGTCAGGAGCGCGGCAACACCTGTGTCGGACAAATCCGCCGAACGGTGGATGCCAGGAGCGTAAGAGGCGCGTAACCGAGCGGGTCCATGACGCGTTGTTCCCGTGACGGCCGTGGCGGGGAAGACCCCCGAGCCCCCACCACGGCCGGAGAACTCTCCCGCCC
>NZ_LIPP01000244.1 GCF_001418335.1 Streptomyces aurantiacus
TGCCCGCGCCCGCGCCGCCGTCGAACCCGGATGTGTGCGCCCTGGGCCAGACGTACGGCGGCTGGCAGGCGGACAGCCCGCAGGCGGCCATCTGCGAGGACGCCTACGGCCGTTGACCCCGAGCCCTGAGCCACCACCGGGGGTCGGCCCGCTGGGCCAGGTCCGGGCACCACGGTTACGGCTGCCGGTCCGAGCGCCACGGACTACGGGTGTCGGCGCGGCGGTCCGAGCGTGTCCCCTCCCGCTCCGCGCTCCTGCCCCGGGCTACGTCCGGACGCCCCGTTCGATCCCTCCCCGCCCGGCCCTTCTCGGTCCAGCCTCGACTCCAGGCGGCCGATGCCGGCCCGGATTCCGTCGCCGTAGGCGTCGTCGCCGAGGACGCCCACGCTGTCCCGCGCCACGCCCAGATGGCCCCGGGCCGCCTCCGAGCGGCCGAGCTTCGCGTAGTCGGCGGCGAGGTTCAGGTGCAGGGACGGGTAGAAGGTCCGCACCGCGAGGGACCGGTGGCGCTCCGCCGCCCGCGCCTGCGTGAGTTCGTCCGCCGCCGACAACGCCCGTAGATCCCAGGCCAGTTCGTCCGACGGGTCGTCCTGCGCGTCGGCCATGTAGTGCGCGAGCGTGCAGCGGTGGAGCGCGTCGCCCTCCTCGCCGATCTCCGCCCACAGGTCCAGGAAGCGGCCCCGGGCCTCCTCACGGTCGCCGCCGTGGAGAAGCATGACGACCTGTCCGATCCTGGTCATCATCGTGTCCGCCGCCGCCTGCTCCTGTCGCTCCGCCACCGCGTCGCCCTCCGCCCGCTCGTCCGCCGGCCGGCGCGCCCGCGCCTGCCGCTGCCACGTCTTCCGACGCTAATGGCAGGCACGGACAATCGAGCTCAGGCGGCCCCGTGGACCACTGGGCCACCCCGGTGACGGCCTCGTACGCCCTCAGCCGAGGTCGGGAATCCGCCAGTCGATCGGGGCGTGCCCCTGCTTGGCGACCGCCTCGTCGATCTGGGTGAAGGGCCGCGAGCCGAAGAACTTCTTCGCGGACAGCGGCGAGGGATGCGCGCCCTTGACCACGATGTGCCGCTCCTCGTCGATCAGCGGCAGCTTCTTCTGCGCGTAGTTGCCCCACAGGACGAACACCGCCGGGTCGGGCCGGTCGGCCACGGCCCGGATCACCGCGTCCGTGAACTTCTCCCAGCCCTTGCCCTTGTGCGAGTTGGCCTCTCCGGAGCGCACCGTCAGCACCGCGTTGAGCAACAGGACGCCCTGCTCGGCCCACGGCAGCAGATAGCCGTTGTCCGGCACCGGGTGGCCGAGCTCTTCCTTCATCTCCTTGTAGATGTTCCGCAGGGAGGGCGGTGTCTTCACACCGGGGCGGACCGAGAAGCACAGGCCATGGCCCTGGCCCTCGCCGTGGTACGGGTCCTGGCCGAGGACGAGCACCTTCACGCGCTCGTACGGCGTCGCGTCGAGCGCGGCGAAGACCTCGTCGCGCGGCGGGTAGACGGGCCCCTTCTCGCGCTCCTCCTCGACGAACTCGGTGAGCTCCTTGAAGTAGGGGCTCTGCAGCTCTTCGCCCAGGACGCCGCGCCAGGACTCGGGCAGCATGGCGGTGTCGGTCACGTGAACTTCCTTACATCTGCGGTCGATTCCGGTCCCCAGAACCTACCGCTGCCCACTGACAATCGGACCGGCTACCGGTCGGCTACCCGTCGGCTCCCCCGCTACCAGCTGGTCTTGCGGGCCAGCTCCCACACCATCATGATCGTCGACGGGTCGATGGAGCGCTCGACGCCGGAGATCTCCTCACTGGCGGCGACGTACTGCTTGCCCTGCCACAGCGGCAGCAGCCGCGCGTCGTCCACCAGGATGTCCTGGGCCTTCTTGAACTGCTCGACGACGTCCCCGCGGTCGCTCTCACGGCGCGACTCGGGCAGCAGCACGTCCGTGATCCGGGGGGACTTGTACGGCGTACCGAGGGCGTTCTGCTCGCCCACGAACGGCGCGATGAAGTTCTCGGCGTCCGGGAAGTCGGGGAACCAGCCACGGCCGAACACGGGGTACTCGCCCTTGCGGTAGCCCGCCTCGTACGTCTTCCAGGGGCGGCCCTTGACGGTGACGCTGAACAGGCCGGTCTCGTTGAGCTGGCGTCTGAGCTCCTCGAACTCCGCCTTGGTCGTGGAGCCGTACCGGTCCGTCGTGTACCAGAGGGTGAGCGGCACCCGTTCGGCGATGCCCGCCTCCAGGAGGATCTGGCGGGCCTTGGAGGTGCTGGGGGCGCCGTAGTCGTCGAAGAAGCCCGTGGTGTGGCCGGCCAGTCCGCTCGGGACCATGGAGTACAGCGGCTCGACGGTGTCCTTGTAGACGGTGTGGGCGATGGTCGGCCGGTCGACGACCTGCGCGACGGCCTTGCGGACCGCGGCCTTCCGCGCCCAGCGGTCCTTCGGGTTGAACACCAGGTAGCGGATCTCCGTGCCCGCGGTCTCCACCAGCTGCAGGTCGTCCTTGCTCCGCCGGCCCTGAAGGTCGACGACGTCCGTGGCGGCCAGTCCCCGGAGGGTCACGTCGATCTGCTGTTTCTCCAGCGCGGTGACCATCTCGTCCGAGTCCTGGAAGTACCGGATGGTGACGGCACGGTTCTTGCGTTCGGCGTAACCCTTGTAGTTGTCGTTACGGACGAGCCTGGCTTCCTGCCCCTCCTCGTAGGACTGCAGGCCGTACGGTCCCGACCCGGTGACCTTGCCGTCCTCGCGCAGGGCGTCGGCCGGATACTCCTCGGGGTCGACGATCGACATGGCGGGTGTGGCGAGCACGAACGGGAACGTGGCGTCGGGCTTGTTGAGGCGGAAGACGACCTCGCGGTCACCCTTGGTGTCGACCCGGTCCAGGCTGCCGAGGAGCCCCGCGGGGCCGCCGGCCACGGCGATCTTCCGGATGCGGTCGATGGAGTACTTCACGGCCTCGGCGTCCACATCGTGACCGTCCGAGAAGGACAGTCCCTCCCGCAGGACGCAACTGTACGTGCGCTTCGAGTCGTCGGTGAAGCGGCAGCGTTCGGCGGCGTCCGGCTCGGGCGCGCTCGACCCGGCCGGGTAGCTGAGGAGGGTCTGGTAGATGTTGCGGAACAACTCCCAGGAGCCGTCCCAGGACGCGGCGGGGTCGAGGGTGCTGGGCGCGCTGGTCGTGCCCACGACGATCGGGCCCTCCCCCTCGGAGGAGTCCGAGGAGAACACCCCGCATCCCGTGATCAGGGATATGGACGCGATCGCCGACAAGTGCCGCAGAGACCGGTTCCGCTTGAACACGCGCACGCTCCTCGATCTGCCCTGCCATGAGGTGGGCAGGACCATATCGCAGCGCCCCGCGCGTCGAACGGCTCTGACGGCGGGGCACTTGACGTGCACGAATATCATCTGTGCGGGTGTGTGGGATGTCTGTGGGATTTTTATCGGCTCTGCGGCTCTTGTTTGAAATCAGTGCGGAACATATCCGTCAACGGGTGAAATCTCCGAGTGGAAGCCCCGTGAAAAACCCATGTACGACACAAGGTTTACATCGTCGATTCTTTGCCGGACCGGCCACGCCGGGCGGCCGGGACCGGCGTCGCCCAGGGCACGTCGGCGTTCCGCTCAGGACACGCCGGCGTTGAGGAAGATGCCGCCGTCGACCACGAGCGTCTGCCCGGTGATCCAGTCCGACTGCTCCGAGGTGAGGAACGCGGCGGCGCCCCCGATGTCCGACGGCACACCGAGCCTGCCGAGCGGATAGGCCGCGGCCGCCTCCGCCTCGCGGCCCTCGTACAGGGCCTGCGCGAACTTCGTCTTGACCACGGCGGGCGCGATCGCGTTGACCCGCACCAGGGGCGCGAACTCGTGCCCCAGCTGAAGGGTGAGGTTGACCATGGCGGCCTTGCTCATGCCGTACGCCCCGATGAACGGCGAGGCCGAGACGCCCGCGAGGGAGGCGATGTTGACGATCGCGCCGCCGTTCGCGCTCTGCCACGCCTTCCACGTCCGCTGGGCGAAGCCGAGCGCGGAGACGACGTTGGTCTCGAACACCTTCCGTGCCACGTTCAGGTCGAGGTCGGCCATCGGCCCGAACACCGGGTTCGTACCGGCGTTGTTGACCAGGAAGTCGATGCGGCCGAACGCCTCCATCGTGCGCTCGACGGCGACGGCCTGGTGGGCCTCGTCGTGGGCCTTGCCCGCGACACCGATGACACGGTCGGCGCCGAGCCGCTCGACGGCCTCCTTCAGCGCGTCCTCGTTGCGGCCGGTGATGCACACCCGGTCGCCGCGGGCGAGCAGTGCCTCGGCGATGCCGTAACCGATGCCGCGGCTGGCACCGGTGACGAGGGCGACCTTGCCCGAGAGTTCCACAGTGGTCATGTCCTCAGTCCTCGATCCTCGGTCCACGGTCCTAGTTGAGCGGTCCGCCGGCCACGTACAGCACCTGGCCGGAGACGAATCCGGCGTCGTCGCCCGTGAAGAAGGCGATCGCATTGGCGATGTCGTCCGGGTTGCCCACGCGCTGGACGGGGATCTGGGTGGCGGCCGCGGCCTGGAACTCCTCGAAGCCCATGCCGACCCGCTCGGCGGTGGCGGCTGTCATGTCGGTCACGATGAAGCCGGGCGCCACGGCGTTCGCGGTGACGCCGAACTTGCCGAGCTCGAACGCGAGGGTCTTTGTGAAGCCCTGCAGACCGGCCTTGGCGGCGGAGTAGTTGACCTGGCCGCGGTTGCCGAGCGCCGAGGACGAGGAGAGGTTGACGACCCGGCCGAACTTGGCTTCCACCATGTGCTTCTGGACGGCCCGCGTCATCAGGAAGGAGCCGCGCAGGTGCACGTTCAGGACCGTGTCCCAGTCGGACACGCTCATCTTGAACAGCAGGTTGTCGCGGAGCACGCCCGCGTTGTTCACCAGGATCGTCGGCGCCCCGAGCTCCTGGGCGATCCGCGTCACGGCGGCCTCGACCTGCGCCTCGTCGGAGACGTCGCAGCCCACCGCGATCGCCTTGCCACCGGCGGCGGTGATCTTCTCCACGGTGTCCTTGCACGCGGCCTCGTCGAGGTCGATCACCGCGACGGCACGGCCCTCGGCGGCCAGTCGTACGGCGGTCGCGGCGCCGATGCCGCGCGCGGCACCGGTGACTACGGCGACGCGCTGCTCAGTGGTGGACATTGCTGGTTCTCCTCGCCCTTGGAAAAGCCCTGGAAGCGGCTCTCACGGTACGCCCCTGGTGAGCGACCGCTTAGTACCTTCAGCAGACGAGACGCTAGAAGCCTTGGCACCCAGTGTCAACGGCAAGCCGCTTCCGTGTGATCCACTACCCGGCCGACAGGTGATCCATTACGGGACCAGCAGGGTGTTCCCTTACTTGACCAGCAGGTCGAGCAGCCGTGCCGTCTCGGCCGCGGGATCCGCCGTGAGGCCGGTGTGGACGGGCCCCGGCTGCACGACCGTGGACCGGGGCGCGATCAGCCAGCGAAAGCGCCGCCCGGCGTCGTCACCCGCGGCCTGTCCGGCCGCGGCGCCTCCGGCGCAGACGCTCTCGACGGCCCGCAGGGCGGCTCGCACGGCCGATGCGTCCGCCTCCGGGTCGAGGGCGCGCAGCTTGGTCTCGTCGAGGTGGGTGCGGGCGGCCACGAAGGTCTTCGCGCGGCAGTACACGAGCACTCCCGCGTTGAAGCACTCCCCACGTTCGACGCGCGGCACGACCCGCAGCAGCGCGTACTCGTAGACGAAGCGGCTCTCCCGTCGGTCGCGCTCGCTCACGTCGTCCCCTTCTGGATGCGGCCCTGGTTACGGTCCTGGTCACGGCCCTGGTTACGGTCCTGGATGCGGATGCGCTCGTGAACGGTGGCGGCCCGGGCGAGGAGCGGCTCTGCGTACGCGCGCCGGAGTGCGTCGGGCGAGTCGAAGCCCGGTTCGTCCCTCAGCCATTCCTCGGGGATCGCGGCGACCACGTCGGCGAGCAGTTCCTCCGTGACGCGGGGCCCCAACTCCACTGCGGCGGCGCGGATGTCGGGGCCGAAGGGTGCGAGCGCGTGGTCGGAGGCGTCGTACGGCTTGGCCGCCGAGGCCCGGGCGCCGGGCCAGTTGTGGTGCCAGATCATGGTGGCGCCGTGGTCGATGAGCCACAGATCGCCGCCGCGGACGAGCATGTTGGGGTTCCGCCACGAACGGTCGACATTGTTGACCAGTGCGTCGAACCAGACGACCTTCCCTGCTTCTTCCGGGCTCACCCGGTGCGCAAGGGAGTCGAATCCGATCGCCCGGGAGAGAAAGTCCATCCCGAGGTTCAGCCCGCCGCTCGACTTGAGCAACTCCTGTACTTCCTGGTCCGGTTCGCCGAGCCCGATGACCGGATCGAGCCCGATCGCGACCAGTCCCGGCACACGCAGGCCCAGACGACGGGCGAGTTCACCACAGACGACCTCCGCGACGAGTGTCTTGCGTCCCTGCCCGGCGCCGGTGAACTTCATGACGTACGTACCGAGATCGTCGGCCTCGACGAGCCCCGGCAGCGAGCCGCCTTCACGCAGGGACGTGATGTAGCGAGTCGCGGTGACCTCTCTCAGCATTTTCTCAGGCCACCTGTCTTCTTGACCTTGCAATCAACGGACACCTACGGAGGGGCGTAGCAACGGAAATCATCCGTCAACGAGCCTGGGGAGAATCTGGGGAGTTTCGGCCGACCTGTCGATCTCCCCGCTCCCCGAGCAATCCATCGATGGCGGTGCGCCCCTTGCTTCCGGCCTCCGGCGTGAAGTGAGCATAGTAACCGAGGGTGATCGCGGGCGAGGAGTGCCCGAGCCACCGCGCCAAGGTGACGACGGACTCTCCGGCCTCCAGCATGAGCGAGGCATAGGTGTGCCGCAGCACATGGAAACCGTCCTTCGGGGCCGCCGCCCACTGCCAGGGCTTCGCTCCTTCGGCTCGCGGCGGGATGAGGCCGGCCTTGGCCAGCGGGCTTCCAGGTGTAGGTATTCCACGTATTCACCGCGACGGCATTACCGAACCGTGTGCTGAGCAGCAGCGAGAACTTCTTCTCCTGCCTCTGCGGCTTTCCCCGCGGAAGCTCCACTTCCACCGGCGGAAACGCTTCGACATGTAGCTTCAACTCCTCCGCAACCGAAGAGGGCATGTCGACGACACGGGTCTTTGCCCCCTTCGGCAGGGTGAAGTACAGCCTTCCCCCGATCGCCTGTACCTGGCGGCGGACATTAATCACGTTTCTCGCGTAGTCGACGTCCTCCGGGCTCAATCCGAACACCTCACCCTGACGCAGACCGCACCCCAGACCGAGGACGACGGCTATTCGGTTGCGCGGGTTGATCACATCGCTCATCGACAGCCGCCTCCAGAATGGAGGGGAGCTCGGATAGAATGCCGCGCTGGTAGTCGACCGAGGAGACGGTTGACGCCAGCTTGGCTATGTACGCGCGCAGATCCGCCGCCCTGATGTTCTTGAGAGGGAACCGACCCAGGTGCGGAATGATGTGGAGGCGCGCTTTACGCTCCTGGTTGTCCTGAGTCTTCGGAGCACCGCCTCTCCCCGGCGCCCAGTGAGCGTTTTCAGCGTTGCCTCTCCAGGGTGAGGACGGCCTTGGCGATGACGGTCATGCGGTTGGGGCTGATGCGGGATCTGCGAAAGATCTGCCAGGACTTCAGTCGTGCTATGCCGCGTTCGACGGGGGCTCGTGCTTGGGCGAGGGCGCGATTGAGGGTGCGTTGGGTGGGGGTGAGCTCACCGCCGGGCGGGCGTTTGAGACCGGTGGTGACCCAGGGGCCGGCGCCGGTGTAGGCGCGGTCGGCGAGGATTGGGACGCCCTGGCGTTCGCAGATCCGGATGATGCGCTGGGTGCGGGCGGCGGTCAGGTCGTGGGTGCGGCCCGGCAGGGCGGGCGAGATCCACAGCACTTTCCCGGCGGGATCGGTGACGACCTGGATGTTCACGCCGTGGCGGCGGTGCTTGGCGGAGTAGTCGCCTCGGCTGTCGCCGACCCGGCCGCACTCGGCGAGCGTGCCGTCGAGAAGGACGAAGTCTGGTTCGTGCTCGCGCAGGGTCTTCAGCAGGCCGGGTGCGCGGTCGGCGAGCAGGCCGGTGACGGCGGTGACGTAGGCGTGGGCGGTGCCGACGGATATGCCGAAGCCGGCCGCGAGGCGGGCAAGGGTGTCGTGGCTGCGCAGGTACACGAGTGCGACGAGCGCACGCCGGTGCGGCGGGAGCTTGCACCGCCGGTCACCCTCGCGGTGACGATGAGCATCGTGACCCACTCGACCAAAGCGTGAGGCAGGTCGAGTGCGGCAGGATACGGAACCAACAGGGCTTCCGTGCTGCTGAGTTGAGACGTCGAACACCTCTCTCAACGGCACGGGAGCCCTGTCCGTTTCGCACACCCACCGCATGACCCGGTCGTCACTCGATCGGTGGCCACGCTGAAAAGGCTCAGTGATCAACATTTCGGTGCGTCACTTGCATTGGCGTCGGTAGGAACATCGGTACAGCGGTTATCGGTGAGAACGATCATGGTCGTCTAGCACCAACGGAGCTACGAACCTGGGGTTACCCAAGCGGGAGGAAGCCAGACCGTCGCAGGAACGGGAGTGCCGACAGCAGTGAGAAGCCCATCGGGAGCCGACCCACCGCGCCGTTGAAGGACACCTGGCCGCTGGAGAACACCGCGCCGGTGAAGTCAATGTCACCGTCGATGGTGACGCCGGTGAGGTCGAGATCGCAGCCCTGCCAGGAGCGAGGTGTTCCCTTGGGGCGTCGGTAGTGGTCACCGATGAGGCGCAGAATCGTGTGCCGGACCTTGCGATTCGCTAGATAGCGGTGGTGTTCCTCTTGGTGGGCTGGGTCGCCACCGGGGTCGGAGGTGAAGGGGAGCTGCAGGTAGGCGCACAGAACATCAATGCACGTCTGTCGCAGGCTGTCGTCAGGGGCGTCGTCGGCAAGACCTGCTAGGGCGTGGACCCCGCCGAGCCGGACGGCTGGGGAGTCCGAGCCGAGTTTGTCGACGGCTTGGGAGAAGCGTTCGGTGTGGAGGCGGGTGGCTTCGCGGTGGGCGCCGGCCTCGTCGACGCGCTGGCGGCGGTAGGCGACGACCAGGGCGACGAGCGCACCGGCCCCGGCGACCACCCCGAAGGAGAGTTTCACCAGGTCGAAGAGGGTCTTCGCGTCGAGCTTCGCGGTGCTGTCGATCTCCTTGAAGTCCAGCAGCACCACCAGGCCGTAGAAGATGCCGCCCGCGACCACGACCGCGGCGGCGAAGGCGAGGCCCAGCGCCCAGCCAACCTTCCACAGCCGCGACTCCCGATCATTCTGGGCAGATCGTGACTTCCGACTGACTGTCATTAGGCTGAAGACAAGGCTGGGACGTCAGCGGTTGCGGCCCAGCGGATCACGGGTGTGCCAGCACGCCAACGCCTCGGCTTGCTCCGGCGATCGCTCAGAACTTCCACCGGCACGAGCCGGACCGTAGCCAGCCCCCGAGCAGGCCCGGAGCCGATTCACAACCCCAGCGGCGAAGTGGATCGCTGTGCTAGACGACCATGATCGTTCTCACCGACAACCGCTGTACCGATGGTCCCCGAGGCCGTAGAGGCCCGCGGGGTTCAGGGAAACCGAAGTTTCTTCAGCGGGAACTCGCGGGTCGGTCCGTGTGCATCAGCTGGGCGAATCCGTGGGTTCGGCGGGAAACGTGGGAGGGGCTGCGAGGCGGCGGGCTTCGGCGGTGACCTCGGCATCGACCTGGTCCACAGTTCTGTCGCCGTATTCGAGGATGTCGTACTCGTCGTCGAGTTCAGCGAGGCGCTCGGTCAGGGGCAGCTCATGTCCGTGGCACTGGTGAATCCGGAAGGTGAACTCCCGAGGCGTGAGCTCTCTGGCGAGCATGCGGCGTGCGAGGGCTCGGGCAGCAGCTTCCTGACCGGCCTCGCTGCCCACCGGATAGAAGGCGAGGCCGAGTTCGTCGAGTGCTGCGGGAAGCAGGTCGTGGACGTCGTAGTCCGCCTCGGCACGCGTGCAGGCGGCGAGCATTCGAAGGCCGGGGGTGTCGAGTCCGGCGACGAGCGCATCACAGGCGGCATTTACCACGTCGGTCGCGCGGATTTCCCCCATGCCCCAAAGAGCGGCATGGTCCTGTAGAGCGATTGCTGCTGCTTCGGTCGACGTCACTCGTCCATGATCCCTTCTCGGTGCGTCCAGGTCGACCAGATTTCATCGAAGGTCCTGTTCAGCGGCCTGTTCCAGCCGAGCTCGTGGGGAGTCCGCGTAGCGCATCGCGGTCTTCTCGTCGAGCCCGAAGACTTCGGCAAGATGCAGTGGGTCAGGCCCGTGGGTCAGGGCCTCTTCGAGCTGCCGGTCAACGCGGAGCCGTTCCAGGGTGGCGTCCTGTCCCCGCAGCGGAGCACTGATCCAGTGGTTGCTGGCCCGGCTGGTCGTGTTGGCGGTCTGGTTATCGATCAGCAGGTGGAGGTTCGCGGTGCTGGGCCACCGACGGCGCCGGTAGTCCAGCCACTCCACCATGAGCTTCAGAGTGAGGTCTTCGAGAAGCCGGGCGCGTCCAGCAATGGTCAGCCGCGGTTGCCGAGGTCAACGTCGCGTCGTCGAGCATGAGGGCGGCAATCTGGGCCACCCGGGCGGCGTGGACCGCCGCGAGAGCGCGGCGTGGACCGCCGCGAGAGCGAGGACAAGCCGCGCCGCCGGCGTCGTCGCAGCTCCGACGGAGCGCTCGACCTGCTCAGGGAGGAGAGGTTGCAACACGGCGTACTCGCTCTGACCGACCTTGATTCGGCTCGTGGGGTTGCGGAAGATCAGCCCCTGACGCTTGGCCCAGGTGAGCAGGGACCGCAGAGCGACAAGCTGATCACGCCGCTGGTGACCGTGCAGCGCCTTGACGTGGGCGAGGACATCGTCGCGAGTCACCTCCCGCAGGTGGTCGTAGTGCTTCGACCATTCCAGCAGGGCCGGACGGACCTGGTTGAGGGAGAGCCAGACCATGCCCTCCCTGCGCGGGAGACTGCGGGAGCTGCCATCGCGCAGGACGCGGGTCCAGCGCTCGGCTTCCGAGCGAATGCCGGGTGCGAGTCCTTCCAGACGCTCAATGAGCCAGCGCTCGAAGGACGGTTCGCTGTCGTCCTCGAAGATGCCCATCTCCTTCAGGACCGTGACGACGTGGCCGACGGGCAGGTCCAGGGCCCGCAGCGGGGCGAAGATCTCGGTATGCCGGATCACGTCGCCTGAGACGTGGCCGGTGAGGACGACGGCCAGGCCCCGGTTGACGGCGAAGCGGATGTTGCGTCCCCAACCGCGGGCCTCGGCGAGCCGGGGGGCGAGGTACTTCGCCCAGGCCAGCCATGGGCTGGCCATGGGCTGGCCATGTCGGCGTCGACCGGGTCGAGTCGGCTGAAGTCCCGGGGGATCCGGTCGAACAACGGCGGCTGCCGCCAGCCGGGGTCCGGACGCCGAGCCGGCGCGGGAGGCAGTTTGCACGGGGGACCACGCCGTCCTCCCTTCCGCCGGGCTGGAGGCGTCGGTCTTCTGCGGTAGTGCAGCCCGACGAAGAACAGCTGTTGGTGTCGGACGGCGGTGAGCCGCTCCCGCACGTATGCCCCTTCCGCTGGCCGGCCGTCGGCTGTCTTCGCGCCGAGGCAGGCCTGGCACCAGCACAAGCGGCAGCAATCCCACTTCAGTGGCTGGGCGCGACGGCAGCCAGCGCATTCCGCCGCGTCGTGCCCCCGGCCGAACATGTAGCAGGCGGGGCAGAGCCGTCCGCGGAAGTCGCCCCAGGCCAGGCAGCCCGGGCAGGAACTGGTCGGCTTGACGTAGCCCTTCGGGAAGCGTGCCATCGACTCACTCCGGCGGTAGCGACCGGCCGTCCCGGCGCTTGGGGATCACCCTCGGCGCGACGGTCCCCGAGCCGACAGCGGCCCGGACCGTCTCCTCCTGGCCGGGGCGGTGTACCTTCTCCGGCTCGGGGATCAGGAGGTCGCCGATCTCGCAGCCGAAGGATTCGATGGTTGTCAATCCGGTCCCCCCGGACGGCCCGCCGCCCTATGCTGATGGTTCGCCAACAACATTGTTTGGTCTGAGGTTTCGCACGCATCGGGGGACGCGGCGTGAGTACCACACCACCACCACACGCCAGCGAGGCGACCAGGCTGCTCTGCGCGGGCACCTACCTGGATCCGCGGTACCGCGACCAGGTCATCGAGCAACTGCATCTCAACGAACAGCGGATCGTGGCGCCCTCGCTGGGCCTGGACGCGGCCCGCGTCCTCGCCCACGCCCTGCGCGCCCGCCGCCAGGAGCTGCTGTGGGCCGGGCTGATCCTGGGCCTGTGGGTGGTCGGGCTGCCGCTGATCGGCGCACTGCTGTTCATGTTCCTCGTGCCCAGCCTGATGCTCGCCCTCGCCTCGCGGATCCGGGGCCGTGCCGCGCAGCCGCCGCTGTACCGCCGGCTGCCCGCTCTCTGGCTCCGCTGGTCGGGCCGGTTCACTTTCGCCTTCTTCCTGCTCGTCACCCTCGTCGCCGCGTGCGGGGCCGGGAAGGAGAACGATCCGTACGACTCGTCGAGCAGCGACGTGGACGGCTGGGTCGACGCGCTGCTCCGCGTCCTGGCCGAGGCGGCCGGAGGGATCGAGGTCTGGCGGGCCTGGCTCGTGCTCGTCCTCTTCGCGCTGATCGCCCTGTGCATCGCCGTGCAGCGCGGCCGGTTCGCCCGCGCGCTGGACGCCGAGCTGTCCCCGCGGCGCTTCCCGGACATCGCCGGCGACCCCGCCGAGCAGGACGAGTCGCCGCGGTTCCAGCGCCTCAAGGAGCGCATCCGGACCGAGCAGCACGCCCCGCTGGTCATGTACCACGAGCAGCGCCCCTTCTGCGGGGCCGGGCTCGCCTTCGACACCTGGGTGATCGCCGTCGAGCTGAAGCCCGACAAGAAGAAAAAGCAACTGCCCCTGAACAACCGGGCGATCCTGGAGAAGATCCGGCCGCTGCTCGAACAGCTGCGGCAGCCTTCGGAGTTCGCGGGGTATCCGGTCAGGGACCGGCTGCGTCGGCTGGAGATCGACGAGTGCGTGTTCCTGCCCGTCGAGGGGCTTCGCCGGCGCGAGGAGGCGCCGTACCACCCGCAGGTCTTCGAGGAACACCGGGCCCGCGCGGTCGAGGAGGGCGGCGAGCGCCGCCGGCACTTCCTGCGTGTGCGCGTCGGCGGCTGGGAGGAGGAGCTGGTCGTCACGGTGTTCGTGCGCGTGCACACCCAGGGCCAGATGCTGATGCTGGAGATCGCCCCGCATGTACTGCTGCCGGTCCGCGAGGACTTCGAGGACGCCGACCGCACGGCACACAACCACCGGCACAACAACGTGCTCGGCAAGGCCGTCTGGGCCCTGGTGCGGGTGCCCGGGTCCGCGGTGCGCTCGCTCGTCGTCCTGGGCCGCTGGCTCGGCTCCGTGTGGCGGCTGCTGACCGGCGGGTACGCGGGCGCGCTGCCCGACGGTCCGGCACTGTCGGTGCGGGAACTGGGCTCGGCGGAGGACTCGTCGCTCTTCCAGGGGATGGATCGCACCCGCTACCTCCGGAGCATCCAGGACCGGGTGGCGAACGGAGTGACGACCGCGCTGGCCGAATGCGGTTACGAGACCGGCGAGTTCGTCCAGAAGGTCGTGCACAACTACGGCATCTACAACGAGGGCGACGTGCACAACAGCAGTCTCGCGGCGGGCGACGGGGCCACCGCGATCTTCAACTCATGAGCGGCGGCACGGGAGTCGTGTCACGGAAGGGGGCCGGTAGCGATGGCCAGGGACGAACCGGGCATCCACATCAGCGGCGGGGTGCACGGCAGCGCGTTCGCCGTCGGCAACCACGCGCGCGCCGAGATGAACCAGGGCGCGGCCGTCCCCCGGGACCAGGCCGCGGAGGAGCTCCTGATCGCCGTACGAGAACTCCGCGCGGATCTCACGAGGTTGCGGGCATCCGACGCCACGGCCGCCCTCGACACGGCCCTCGCGGAGACGGAGGAGGAGATCGTCACGACCGGCCGGGCGGCGCCGACGCGGCGTGAGCGGCTGCGTCAACTCCTCGACGACTCGCAGGCCTTGGTGGGTCTGGTCGCGTCGGCCGGGGCGGTGGCCGGGTTGCTGGGGATGTAGGCCGGCCTGCTGCCGGCGCGGAGCGAAGGGGGACGGGATGGGCGGTGGAGCGCGGTACTGGAACGACGAGACCCAGCGCTGGGAGGAGGGCGACGGCGGGGGCGGGTCGGCGGCGCCGCCGACACCGCCGCCGAGCCGGCCGGGGTATGCACCGCCCTCGCCGAGCGGGCCGTGGCAGGCATCGTCCCCGTCCCCGTCAGCGTCCCCGCCTCCTCCTTCGGCCGACTGGCCCGGAACCGGTGAGGGAGGCACTTGGCACGGGCCGAGAGCCCACGACGGCTCCGACGGCATCTGGTCGCCGGACGAGCCGATCGTCGGACAGCCCGCCTTCGTCCCGGTACCGGCCCCGGCGGCCGGCGGCGGCAACCGCCGGCTCGTGTGGTCCGTCGTCGGTGGAGCCGTCGTTGTCGTGGTCGCCGTGGCGCTGGTGCTGACGACCGTTGTCGGGGGCGGTGACAAGCCGTCGACCGCGTCGAGTTCGTCGCCGGTGGCCACCGCCTCGCAGCAGAGCGATCCGTACACGGCGTCGGCATCTGCATCGGCATCGGCATCGGCATCGGAGGAGCCGACCGTGGGGGCGTCCGCCTCGGTGCCCGAGCTGGACGCCGGGTACGAGCTGTACGACGACCAGGAGGGTTTCCGCGTCGGGCTCCCCGTCGGGTGGTCGCGCGAGACCGCGCCGTCGCAGTTCGGCATCGCGGTCGTCACCTACGACAGCCCCGACCGCGAGCACCGGATCCAGGTGTACCAGGTGAAGGAGGCCACCCCGCAGGCGTCCTTCGACGAGTTCCTGTCCGACCGGGTCACGAAGGCACCCGGCTTCCGGGAACTCGACCTCCAGCCCCTGGCCGACGGCCGGTTCACCGGCCTGCGGCTGGAGTACCTCGCGGACTCCGTCAAGAACGCCCCCGACGTGGGCATCTGGCACGTCTACGACGCGCGCTTCGTCGTGGACGGCGGCGACAGGTTCGCGATAGCCGTCTACGGCCCGGAGGCGAACGGCGGCGCGGACGAACTGGAACTGCTGGACACCGCGCTGGAGGGCTTCTGCCCACCACACGTCTGCGAGCCCGTCTCCCTGGACTAGGGCCCTTCTGATGGATCTCCGCGGCGTCGCGACGCCCGGCACGCACTCTCGCCGCACCGGGCACAG
>NZ_LIPP01000245.1 GCF_001418335.1 Streptomyces aurantiacus
CCTGACCCCCACACCCCCGCCGGAGCCTCTCTCGCCGGAGACCCCCTCACCCTGTCCGGCCTCGCCTCGGACGCCTGGAGCCTGACCGACGGCACGCCGCGCGCCGTACTGGGCCTGGCGGGACCGCCCGGAGCCGGCAAGTCGACCCTCGCCCGCGCCCTGGTCGCGCACCTCGGCGAGGGTGCCGCCTATCTGCCGCTCGACGGCTTCCACCTCTCCAACGCGCAGCTGGCACGCCTCGGTCTGACCGCCCGCAAGGGCTCCGAGCCGAGCTTCGACGTGTGGGGGTACGTCGATCTGCTGCGCCGGGTCCTCGACGAGACCGTCCACGACATCTACGTACCGGACTACGACCGCACGCTCCACGAGCCCGTCGCCGGACGCCATCTGGTGCCGCCGGCCGCCCGGCTCGTGGTCACCGAGGGGAACTACCTCGCCTGCGATCTGCCGGGGTGGCGGGACGCGTACGTACTCATGGGGGAGTGCTGGTACGTGGAAGCGCCCGGGGATGTGCGGCAGGAGAGGCTGGTGGAGCGGCAGTTGGCGGGTGGGAGGGACGAGGCGCAGGCCCGGGACTGGGTCGCGACCAACGACGACCCGAACGGGCAGCTGGTGGAGAAGTCACGGGACCGGTGCCACCGGACGCTCACCACGATCGGCATGGACCCGTCTTCGTTCTGATTCGTTCTGATGTGGACTTGATATGGACACATCCAAGTCTTGGCAATAATCTGATACTTGGTCTAGACCTGAAACATCGCCTCACGCATCGCGATGCGCACGCACGGCTCACGGAAGTTCCCCCACGTACTCCAGGAGCGGCAGCATGCGAGAAAATCCCCCACCCCGAAAGCGGCTGAAGTGGTACGCGGTCGCGGTCGGGCTCGCCACCACCGGAGCGTTCGTGCTCTCCAGCGGCGGAGCCACCGGCCACGGCTACACCGATCTCCCCGTCAGCCGGCAGAAGGTCTGCCAGAACGGCACCGTGACCAACTGCGGCGACATCCAGTGGGAGCCCCAGAGCGTCGAGGGCCCCAAGGGATTCCCGGCGGCCGGACCCTCCGACGGCCAGATCTGTTCCGCGAACCACGCCAACTTCGGCGCGCTCGACAAGGCGACGACGCCCTCGGGCGGTGCCTGGCCGACGACCAAGGTCAACGGCGGGCAGAGCTACACCTTCCGCTGGCAGTTCACGGCACGGCACTCCACGACCGACTTCAAGTACTACATCACCAAGAACGGCTGGAACCAGAACGCTCCGCTGAGCCGGTCCGCGCTGGACACCGCACCGTTCCTGACCGTGCCCTACAGCGGTCAGCCCCCGGCGACGCTCTCGCACAGCGGCACCCTGCCGTCCGGCAAGAGCGGGCACCACGTCATCCTCGCGGTGTGGACGATCGCCGACACGGGGAACGCGTTCTACGCCTGCTCGGACGTCGCCTTCTGAACCTCCTGAGCCTCCTGAACCTCCTGAGTATCTCCGCCGGCCCCCACGGGTAGGTTCCCTCGGGAACGCGAAAGGCCCCCGCTCTCACGGGGGCCTTTCTTCTGTGCGTCTGTGCGCCGCCAGGGACTCGAACCCCGGACCCGCTGATTAAGAGTCAGCTGCTCTAACCAACTGAGCTAGCGGCGCGTGACTCTCGCCGACCGCTCTCGCGGCTGGCGACAGAGAAAATACTACCCGGTCCTCAGGGGTGCTCCGAACCACCACGGTCGGCAGGTCAGAGGGCTTCAGATCGCCAAGGAGAGCAGCACCGGCGCCGCGCCCCGGTTCAGGGTGTCCGCCGCCTCGCGCAGCCGGTGGGCGTGCTCCACCGGGAGGGAGAGGGCGAGGCAGCCCACGGTCGATCCCGCCGTGACGGGGACCGCCGCGCAGACCGTGCCGACCGCGTACTCCTGGAGGTCGAGCACGGGCACGGTGGGTGCCTGGGCGTCGAGCCGGGACAGGAGGACCCGTTCGTTCGTGATGGTGCGCGAGGTGAGCCGGGCCATCCGGTGGCGTGACAGGTGGTCGCGCCGGCCGTTGAGGTCGAGCTGGCCGAGCAGGCTCTTGCCGATCGCGCTGGCGTGGGCCGCGGAGCGGAAGTCCACCCACTCGTTGACCGCGGGGGTGGCCGGGCCTTCCGCGCACTGGGTGACGTGGATCTCGCCGTCCACGTACCGGCTCAGGTAGACGGCGGCGCCGACCGAGTCGCGCAGCCGGTCGAGGTTCCGCTGGAGCCGGCCGCGCAGCGCCTCGTCCCGGTGGTGCGCGGAACCCAGCCGGCCGAAGGCCTCCCCGGTGACGTACGCCCCGTCCGCGAGCTGCTCGACGTACCCCTCCCTGCGCAGCATCCGCAGGAGCGCGGTGAGGCGCTCGGTGCCGAGGCCGGTGTGGCGGGCGAGTTCGGCGTCGGTGACGCCGGTGGTGTGCCGTGCCACGGTTTCCAGGACGCGCAGGGCGTCCTGGGCCGAGTGGTACGGCGCGGTCGACTCGTGCTTCAGCGCCACGGTGGTCCCCCTGCGCTTTGCGGCCCGGCGCGCAGGTCGACGCGGGTATGCATCGACGTGCACATCAACGCGGCCCGGTCGGCCGGGCCCCCTCCACGATAACGGCCAAGGGCCTTACCGGGAGGGGGTGTTGGCGAGATTGGTGGCGCATTCCAGCCCCTCGACAGCGGCGCATTCAGCTGGCGCGTGCCAGAGTCATGCTCATCACGCTGATCGTGCTGATCACGCTGATCGTGCTGAGCAGGCTCACAGCACCGCGCCGAGGAACTCCCGGGTCCTGTCGTGCTCCGGGTCGCCGAAGATCTTCTCCGGCGGGCCGGACTCCAGGACGTGCCCGGAGTCGAACATCAGCACCTGGTCGGAGATGTCCCGGGCGAAGTTCATCTCGTGGGTCACGCAGAGCATCGTGATGTCGGTGGTGCGGGCGATGTCCCGCAGCACGTCGAGGACGCCCGCGACCAGCTCGGGGTCGAGCGCGGACGTCACCTCGTCGAGGAGCAGCACCTGCGGCCGCATCGCCAGGGCCCGCGCGATCGCGACCCGCTGCTGCTGCCCGCCGGAGAGCTGGCTCGGGTACTTGTCGATGTGCTCGGCGAGCCCCACCAGGTCGAGCAGCTCGCGGGCCCGCTCCTCGGCCGCGTCCTTGGACATGCCGAGCACGGTGACCGGCGCCTCGGTGAGGTTGCGCAGCACCTTCATGTTGGGGAAGAGGTTGAACTGCTGGAAGACCATCCCGATGTTCTTGCGGACCTCGCGGATGTGCTTCTCGCCGGCCGGGACCAGCTTGCCGTTCTTCTCCTCGTGGGTGAGGTAGTCGCCGTTGACCTTGATCGTGCCCTCGTCGGGCTTGGTCAGGGTCATCAGCAGCCGCAGGATCGTCGTCTTGCCGGAGCCGGACGGGCCGATCAGCGTCACGTGCTTGCCGGACGCGACGGAGAAGTCGAGCTCGTCGAGGACCGTGTTGGCGCCGAAGCGCTTGGTGACCTTGTCGAACCGGATCAGCTCGCTGCCGTCCACCGCCGGATTGATGCTGGAGTCGGTGGCGGAGTTGGTGTCGGGCTCTTTCGACAGGTTCGACAGGGGGGTTTCGGAAGGGGGGGTGTCAGCGGACAAGACGTCGCTCCAGGGCTCGCATGAGGAGGGAAGCCGGATAGGAAATGACGATGAAGGCCACGCCGATGACCGTCAGCGGCTCGGTGAACTGGAAGTTCTGCTGCGCGAACAGCCGCGCCTCACCGAGCATGTCGAGGACGGTGATCGCCATCAGCATCGGCGTGTCCTTGAGCATCGAGATGACGTAGTTGCCCAGCGCGGGCACCACCCGGCGGATCGCCTGCGGCAGGATCACCGCGGTCCACGTCCGGGTCATGGGCAGGTTCAGTGCCGTGGCCGCTTCCCATTGGCCGGCCGGCACGCCCTCGATGCCGGCCCGGTAGACCTGCATCGTGTACGTCGAGTAGTGCAGCCCGATCGCGACGACGCCGGTGGTCATCGCGGAGAAGGTGATGTCCCACTCGGGCAGCACGTAGAAGAGGAAGAACAGCTGGACCAGCAGCGGGGTGTTGCGGATGAACTCCGTGACGACCCCGACCGGCCAGCGCACCCAGCGGGTCGGCGTGCGCATCAGCAGCGCCCACACGAGGCCGAGGGCGAAGGAGATCAGCGAGCCGAGCACCAGAGCCTGGAGGGTGACCAGCAGGCCGTCCCAGAAGTGCGGCATGAAGTCGCCGACGGCACTCCAGTCCCATGTCATACGACACCTCCGCCGACGCCGGTGGTCTCAGGGCGGCCCAGCTCCTGCTGGGAGACGCTCTTCTCGGGAACCTCGCCGATACCGGCCTTGAGCCGCTTCTCCAGACCGCGCATGAGCCGCGTGAGCAGGAAGGCGATCACGAAGTAGATCAACAGGATGTACGTGTAGATCTCCGCGCTCTCCTGCAGCGCGAGCCGCACCAGGTTCCCGCTGAAGGCCAGGTCGCCCATGCCCATCACGGACACCAGGGCGGTGCCCTTGAGCAGTTCGATCAGCAGGTTGGAGAAGGGCGGGATCATCTCCGGCACCGCCTGCGGCAGCAGGATCAGCCGCAGCCGCTGCCAGGGCGAGAAGCTGAGCGCGATGCCGCCCTCGACCTGGGCCGGGTCGACGGAGTTCAGGGCGCCGCGCACGATCTCGGAGCCGTACGCCCCGTACGTCAGTCCGAGCGCGAGGGTGCCGGCCCACATCGGGACCAGCTGCCAGCCGAAGGCGGGAGGCAGCACGAAGAACACCCAGAAGATCATGATCAGTGCCGAGGTGCCGCGGAACACCTCGGTGTAGAAGCCCGCGAGGAAGCGGACGATCCACAGCCGGTGGACGCGCGCGATGCCCACCACGAAGGAGACGGCCGCGGCCAGCAGCGAGCTGAGGACCAGCAGCTGGACCGTGACCCAGATGCCCTTGAGTACGAGTTCCCAGAGTCCCGATGTCATCCGCCGCACAACTCCTTCGCGGTCATATCGGTCATCTCGTTCTTGGTGAAACCGAAGGGCCGCAGAAGCCGGAGCAGCTCACCGCTCTCCTTCATCTTCGCGAGTTCCACATTGAAGGCGTCCCGCAGCTTCGTCTCCGTCGGACGGAACGCGAAGCCGCCGCCGTCCACGTGCGGCTTGCCGTCCACGAGGGGTGAGAACGGCTCGGTCGACTCCACCTTGCGGGACTTCTTGACGACGTCGCGGGTGGTCAGCGCCGTCCCGGCGAAGACGTCGACGCGGCCCGCCTCGACGGCGTTCATGCCCGCGACCTGATCCTGGACGATCAGGATGTCGCTCTCCTTGTACCCGGCCTCGACCGCGTACTGGATCTCCGCGTAGCCGGTGCCGGTCGCGAACTTCGCCTTCGACTTCACGACGTCCTTGTAGTCGCGCAGGTTCTTGGGGTTGCCCTTGCGCACGATGAAGGCGTCGAGCATCTGGTAGTCGGGGTCCGAGAAGATCACCTGCGCGCAGCGTTCCGCGTTGATGTACATGCCGGCGGCGACCACATCGAACTGCTGGGACTTCAGACCGGGAATGAGCGAGCCGAACTCCGTCGGCACGGGCTGTACGCGGTCCACCCCCAGCCGCTTGAAGATGACTTTCGCCAGTTCAGGGGCCTCGCCCGTGAGCTCACCGTCCTTGTCGATGTAGCCGAAGGGGATCTCGCCCGCGATGCCGAGGCGTACGACGCCCTGGGCCTTGAGCCGGTCCAGGAGCTCACCGCCGTCCTTGCCCGACGCCGTGGCCACGCGGCTGCAGCCGGCGGCGCCCAGCGCACCGAGCGCCGCGACACCCGCCAGCAGCGACCGGCGGCTCGTGCCGCGTGGTCCGGGTCCGAGGTTCCCTGCCTCCGACGAAGCTTCCTTCGAGTCGTTCCCAAATGGTGGAGCCATGGGCGCGCGGCTACCCCGGATGATGCGAGTTATTCGGATTGTTTTGCGCCCCCCGTACGTGTGGCGGCGGTCTTGACCCCGGGTGGACCATGGAAACCATGGCCGACCGCTACATCGACGTGTCCCTGCCCAAGCGCGGAGTCCACTGCACCGCGAAGCTCCTCGACGACCGCGCCCCGATCACCTGCGAGGCGGTGTGGAACGCGTTGCCCCTCGCCGGGGACGTGTACCACGCCAAATACGCCCGCAACGAGATCTACACCTTGCTCCCGGCGTTCGCGCCGACGGAACCACCCCTGGAGAACCCGACCGTCACGCCCATCCCGGGCGACCTCTGCTACTTCTCGTTCTCCGGCACGCAGCTGGGTTCCCAGGCGTACGGATACGGGGGTGCCTCCGGCGTGCAGGCGGGCACACCGGTGATCGACCTGGCCCTCTTCTACGAACGCAACAACCTGCTGCTCAACGGCGACGTGGGGTGGGTGCCGGGGATCGTCTGGGGCCAGGTGGTGGAGGGCCTGGAGCCGATGGCGGAGGCGTGCAACGACTTGTGGCGGGCGGGGGCGCTGGGGGAGTCGTTGAGTTTCACGCGGGTGTAGGGCCCGGGCGGGGGGCGTGGTCCGCTGCGGGTCCGGTGGGGGCTTGTCGCGCAGTTCCCCGCGCCCCTCAACGGCGCCTGCGGCGACCGTCAGGGGCGCGGGGCGCGGCGCCGTCAGGCCCTGCGGGGCCCGGCCGTCCCTCAACGGTGCCTGCGGCGACCGTCAGGAGTGCGGGGCGCGGCGCCGTCA
>NZ_LIPP01000246.1 GCF_001418335.1 Streptomyces aurantiacus
GCGACAAGCCCCCACCGACCCGCACCCAACAAACCGGCGGAAAGCCCCGCAGGGCGGCGCATGGGGGTGTACAGCCGCTACGCGCGTAGATATGCTCGTCTGGTGACCATGCCCACCACTGCATCCTCCGCGGCTCACGTACTCACGGACGTGACCGCGTCAGACGGCGCGCTGCGCCGCTTCCTCCATGGGCTGCCCGGCGTCGACACGGTCGGCCTGGAAGCTCGTGCCGCGTCGCTCGGTACCCGTTCCATCAAGACGACCGCGAAGGCGTACGCCATCGACCTCGCCATCTCGATGGTCGACCTGACGACGCTCGAAGGCGCGGACACCCCCGGCAAGGTCCGGGCGCTCGGCGCCAAGGCCGTCCGCCCGGACCCCACGGACCGTACGACCCCGACGACCGCGGCCCTCTGCGTCTACCCCGACATGGTGGCCACCGCGAAGGAGGCCGTCGTCGGGTCCGGCGTGCTGGTCGCCTCCGTCGCGACCGCCTTCCCGGCCGGCCGCGCCTCGCTCGACGTGAAGCTGGCCGACGTGCGGGACGCGGTCGCCGCGGGCGCCGACGAGATCGACATGGTCATCGACCGCGGGGCGTTCCTCGGGGGCAAGTACCTGAAGGTGTACGACGAGATCGTCGCCGTGAAGGAGGCCTCGGGCGCCGCCCGCCTGAAGGTCATCTTCGAGACCGGCGAGCTGTCGACGTACGACAACATCCGGCGCGCGAGCTGGCTCGGCATGCTGGCGGGCGCGGACTTCATCAAGACCTCGACGGGCAAGGTCGCGGTCAACGCGACGCCCGCGAACACCCTCCTGATGCTGGAGGCCGTCCGCGACTTCCGCGCGCAGACCGGGGTCCAGGTCGGTGTGAAGCCCGCCGGCGGCATCCGCACCACGAAGGACGCGATCAAGTTCCTGGTGCTGGTCAACGAGACCGCGGGCGAGGACTGGCTGGACAACCACTGGTTCCGCTTCGGCGCGTCCTCACTCCTCAACGACCTGCTGATGCAGCGCCAGAAGCTGGCCACCGGCCGCTACTCCGGCCCCGACTACGTGACGGTGGACTGATCCACATGGCTTCCCCAACGGCTTCCGCATTCGCATACGCACCGGCGCCCGAGTCCCGCTCCGTCGTCGACATCGCGCCCTCCTACGGCCTGTTCATCGACGGCGAGTTCACCGAGGCCGCCGACGGCAAGGTCTTCAAGACGGTCAGCCCGAGCACCGAAGAGGTCCTCTCCGAGGTCGCCCGCGCGGGCGCCGAGGACGTCGACCGTGCCGTGAAGGCCGCCCGCCGGGCCTTCGGGAAGTGGTCCGCGCTGCCCGGCTCCGAGCGCGCCAAGTACCTCTTCCGCATCGCCCGGATCATCCAGGAGCGCAGCCGCGAACTGGCCGTCCTGGAGACGCTGGACAACGGAAAACCCATCAAGGAGACGAGGGACGCCGACCTTCCCCTCGTAGCCGCGCACTTCTTCTACTACGCGGGCTGGGCGGACAAGCTCGACCACGCCGGGTTCGGCACGAACCCCGCGCCCCTCGGTGTCGCGGGCCAGGTCATCCCCTGGAACTTCCCGCTCCTGATGCTGGCGTGGAAGATCGCCCCGGCGCTCGCGACGGGCAACACGGTGGTGTTGAAGCCCGCCGAGACGACCCCCCTGTCCGCCCTGTTCTTCGCGGACATCTGCCGTCAGGCGGGCCTGCCCAAGGGCGTCGTCAACATCCTTCCGGGATACGGCGACACGGGCGCGGCCCTCGTCGGGCACCCGGACGTGAACAAGGTGGCCTTCACCGGTTCCACCGCCGTCGGCAGGGCCATCGCGCGCCAGGTGGCGGGCACGAAGAAGAAGGTCACGCTCGAACTCGGCGGCAAGGGCGCGAACATCGTCTTCGACGACGCGCCCATCGACCAGGCCGTCGAGGGCGTCGTCACGGGCATCTTCTTCAACCAGGGCCAGGTCTGCTGCGCGGGCTCCCGGCTCCTGGTCCAGGAGTCGATCCACGACGAGCTGCTCGACTCCCTGAAGCGCAGGCTCTCGACCCTGCGCCTGGGCGACCCGCTCGACAAGAACACCGACATCGGCGCGATCAACTCCGCCGAGCAGCTCGCGCGCATCACCACGCTCGTCGAGCGGGGCGAGGCCGAGGGCGCCGAGCGGTGGTCCCCGGCCTGCGAACTGCCGTCGTCCGGCTACTGGTTCGCCCCGACGCTCTTCACGAACGTCACCCAGGCGCACACCGTCGCCCGCGACGAGATCTTCGGCCCGGTCCTGTCCGTCCTCACCTTCCGGACACCGGACGAGGCGGTCGCGAAGGCCAACAACAGCCAGTACGGCCTCTCCGCGGGCATCTGGACCGAGAAGGGCTCCCGGATCCTGGCGGTCGCGAACAAGCTGCGCGCGGGCGTCATCTGGTCCAACACGTTCAACAAGTTCGATCCGACCTCGCCGTTCGGCGGCTACAAGGAGTCGGGCTACGGCCGCGAGGGCGGTCGCCACGGCCTGGAGGCGTACCTCGATGTCTGACAAGCCGAAGAAGAGCGACAAGACCGAGAAGGCCGGGAAAGCCGAGAAGCGGGCCGCGCAGGCGGGGCAGCAGCGTCTGAGCGTCTTCAAGACCTACAAGCTGTACGTCGGCGGGAAGTTCCCGCGTTCCGAGAGCGGCCGGGTGTACGAGGTGACCGACTCGAAGGGCAAGTGGCTGGCCAACGCGCCACGAGCGAGCCGCAAGGACGCCCGTGACGCGGTCGTCGCCGCCCGTAAGGCGTTCGGCGGCTGGTCCGGCGCGACCGCGTACAACCGCGGCCAGGTCCTCTACCGCGTCGCGGAGATGCTGGAGGGCCGCAAGGGGCAGTTCGTCCACGAGGTCGCCGACGCCGAGGGACTGTCGAGGTCCGGGGCCGCCGAACAGGTCGAGGCGACGATCGACCGCTGGGTCTGGTACGCGGGCTGGACCGACAAGATCGCCCAGGTGGTCGGCGGCGGCAACCCGGTGGCGGGCCCGTTCTTCAACCTCTCGACCCCCGAGCCGACGGGCGTGGTGACGGTCCTGGCGCCCCAGGAGTCGTCCTTCCTCGGTCTGGTCTCGGTGCTCGCCCCGGTGATCGCGACCGGCAACACGGCGGTCGTGATCGCGAGCGAGCGGTCCCCGCTCCCCGCGCTGTCACTGGGCGAGGTGCTGGCGACCTCCGACCTTCCGGGCGGCGTGGTCAACATCCTCACCGGCGGTACGGCGGAGATCGCGGCCCCGCTGGCCGCACACCAGGACGTCAACGCGATCGACCTCGCCGGCGCCGACGCGGCACTCGCGAAGGAACTGGAGATCGCGGCGGCCGACAACCTCAAGCGGGTCGTCCGTCCACGGCCTGTGGATTACTTCGCCCCGCCCGGCATCGAGCGCCTCACGGCCTTCCTGGAGACGAAGACGGTCTGGCACCCGACGGGCGCACTGGGCGCCTCCGGATCGTCGTACTAGGACGCACGCCCCTGCGGCACACGCGCGGTACGGCCCCCGCACGGGAGAGCCGCGCTTCTCCTCCGTCCGGGGGAGGCGCGGCTCTCTCTTCCGTCCTCGCGTCGTCGCGTCGCGTCACGTCACGCGCGGGTCCGTAACCGGCTGGGTGCTGCGGCGGGCCGTACGGTTCAGGCGCCCAGCAGTCCCGTCGCCTGGCCCACCACCGGCACGCCGCCCAGCGACCGGGCCTGCGCGACCGGCGCCGTCAGCATGGTCGTCGCCACCGGCGGGAAGTCGGCCACCTGCGTGCCGAGGCCGTTGTCGAGCGGGTCGACGCCCGTGCCCGCCAGCGGGTTGGGCTTCAGGCCCGCGACCGGCCCCGTCACGTATCCCACGGTCCCGGTCAGCGCCTGGAGTCCGGCCTGCGGGTCGATGTTGCCCAGCGAGCTCGGCCGGGAGTGGAGGGTACCGACCGCGGGGACCGTGGTGTCCTCCGCCGCCGCCGAGGTGGCACCCGCGCCCACCGTGATCCCCGCGATGCCCGCGGTCGTGAGGGCCAGCAACGCGCGCCGGGCGGTCGGGTTCTGGGAGGCCGAGTGTCGTGCCATGGCTGCTGCCACCTTCTGCCGCGCAAAGTAATCAGGTCGACACACAGGGTAGTTGAGGTGTGACGCACACTCCAAAGGCGACCCGCGGGCTCGGCCGGGAGCGCCCGATGGCGCACACTGGTGTCTCGTGAGTTCCCAGCCCCCGAATCCCGCGACAACCGCACGCGTCGTACTGCTGTGCGGCCCCTCCGGCTCCGGCAAGTCCCTCCTCGCGGCCCGCTCCGGCCTTCCGGTGCTGCGGCTCGACGACTTCTACAAGGAGGGCCACGACCCGACGCTGCCACAGATCACGGGCGGTTCGGACATCGACTGGGACCACCCGCTGTCCTGGGACGCGGACGCGGCCGTCGCGGCGATAGCACGGCTGTGCGGGACGGGGCGTACGGACGTTCCCGTGTACGACATCTCCCTGAGCGCCCGAACCGGCTCGGAGACCGTCGACTTCACCGGGGCGCCGGTCTTCATCGCCGAGGGCATCTTCGCCGCGGAGATCGTGGAGCGGTGCCGGGCGGCCGGGCTGCTGGCCGACGCGCTGTGCCTCAGCCGGGGCGCGGTGACCACGTTCCGCCGGCGGTTCCTGCGGGATCTGCGCGAAGGCCGCAAGTCCGTGCCGTTTCTTCTTCGGCGGGGATGGCGGTTGATGCGGGACGAGCGGTCGATCGTGGCGCGGCAGACGGCGCTCGGCGCGTACGCGTGTGACCGGGGTGAGGCGTTGGCGCGGCTCGCGGCCGCGAGGCCCTCCGGGCGGGAGGTCGTGGACAGCCCGCGGGTGAGTGGGGGCTGGTCGCGCAGTTCCCCGCGCCCCTGAAAAGCCCACTACCGCCGGCTACGCCATGCGTTGGAGCGGCGGTCCGGCGGTCCGGCGGTCCGCCAAGACGTCCCCTGACGCGCCCTCAGCGAACTAGGCCGCCCGCGTCGGGGACGTCGTCGCGGAGAGACCCGCCGTTTCCTGCAGCCCGCGCTTGACAATTTAACGCTGTTAAGTGAC
>NZ_LIPP01000247.1 GCF_001418335.1 Streptomyces aurantiacus
CGACGGCACGCGCAACGCCGTACAGGGCATCGTGGACGGCTGGATCAGCGGTGTCGTCGAGTCCAACCCGCGCTTCGGGCCGCTCGCCTTCCAGACCCTCGACAGCTTCACCAAGGGCGAGGAAGTCGCGCAGGACATCGTCATCAAGGACAGCGCGTACACCGAGGCCAACGCCAAGACGGACATCACCAAGGCCTACTGAGATGCTCTCCGTCACCGGCGTGTCCAAGCTCTTCCCCGGCGTGAAGGCGTTGTCCGACGTGGACTTCACCGCTCGCGCCGGGGAGGTGCACGCCCTCGTCGGCGAGAACGGCGCGGGCAAGTCGACCCTGATCAAAGTACTCACCGGTGTCTACCAGCCGGACGCCGGCGAGGTCGTCCACAACGGCACGCCGGTCCGCTTCCACACGCCCCTGCAGGCCCAGCAGGCAGGCATCTCCACCATCTACCAGGAGGTCAACCTCGTCCCCCTGATGAGCGTGGCCCGCAATCTGCTCCTCGGCCGCGAACCCCGCGGCCGGCTCGGTCTGATCGACTTCGGCCGCATGAACCGCGAGGCGGACGAGGCGCTGCGCGGCCTGGGCATCCAGGTCGACGTGCGCCGTCCGCTGCGCGAACTCGGCGTCGGGGCCCAGCAGATGGTGGCCCTCGCGCGTGCCGTCGCCATCGACGCACGTGTCGTGATCATGGACGAGCCCACCTCGTCGCTCGAACCGCGCGAGGTGCGCACCCTGTTCGACGTGATCGGCATGCTGCGCGAGCGCGGCATCGCCGTGGTCTACGTCAGCCACCGCATGGACGAGCTGTACGAGATCTGCGACGCCGTCACCGTGCTGCGCGACGGTCGCGTGGTGCACACCGGACGGCTCGCCGACCTCGAACGGCTGCGGCTGGTCTCCCTGATGCTGGGCCGGGAGATCGGTGAGGTCCGCAGCGAGGGCCTGACCAAGTTCACCGGCTCGCACCAGGCGTCGGCGGAACCGGTGCTGCTCGCCGAGGGACTGACGATCCGTCACCAGTTGAGCGACGTGTCGCTTTCCATCCGTCCGGGCGAGGTGGTGGGCCTGGGCGGCCTGCTCGGCTCGGGCCGCAGCGAGACCGCCAGGGCGATCGCCGGAGCGCTGCCGACGGACTCGGGCCGGGTCTCCGTCGGCGGCGTGCCCGTGCGCACCGGCTCCACACCGGCCGCGATCCGCGCCGGCATCAGCCTGCTGCCGGAGGACCGGAAGGCCGAGGGCATCTCCCCCGGCCTGTCCGTACGGGAGAACATCGCGCTCGCCGCCCTTCCCGGGCTCTCGCGGTTCGGCCTGGTGGACAACGCCCGCGTCGACAAGGTCGTCGACACGTTCGTGAAGCGGCTGCGCATCAAGTCGGCGGGCCCTTACCAGAAGGTCGGTGAGCTCTCCGGCGGCAACCAGCAGAAGGTGCTGCTGGCCCGCTGGCTCGCCATGCATCCGAAAGTGCTGCTGCTCGACGAGCCCACGCGCGGCATCGACGTCGGCGCCAAGGCGGAGGTACAAGCACTCATCGACGAACTCGCCGAGGACGGACTGGCCGTGCTGCTGATCTCCTCCGACACCGAGGAACTGATCGAGGGCAGCGACCGGATCATCGTGCTCAAGGACGGTGCGGTCGTCGACGAGCTGACCGGCGACGCCGTCACCGAGGACGCGCTGATGCGGGCCATCGCCGCCGAACCCTCGGGACCCTCCGAACCCGGAAGTCCCGCACCCCTCACGAACCCCGGAAACCCCGCAGAACCCGCTGGGAGCGCCCATGACTGACCTGACGCTGGGGCGCGGCCAGGTGGACCGCGAACGGCTGCTGCGCCTGCTCCAGGAGTACGGCGTCTACGCGGGCGTCGCCGTACTCCTGCTCTTCAATTTCGTCTTCACCTCGAACTTCGTCTCGACGGAGAACTTCCGCACCCAGGCCGTCCAGGTCGCCCCGGTGCTCATCGTCGCGCTGGGCATGGCGCTGGCGATCGGCACCGAGGGCATCGACCTGGCGGTGGGCTCGGTGATGGCCCTGTCCACCTCGCTGCTGTCGCTGTACCTCGGCTACGGCCTGTGGATGGCCATGCTCATGGCGGTGGTGGGCGGTATCGCGGTCGGGCTGGCGAACGGGTCCCTGATCGCCTTCCTGGGCGTCCAGCCCATCGTCGCCACACTCGCCCTGATGGTCGCCGCACGCGGGATCGCCCTGGTGCTGCTCCCCCAGCTGGAGGATGTACGCGACCCGGGCATGGCGACGCTCGGCTCGGGCGACGTGCTGGGCGTGCCCTATCTCGTCCTCATCGCCGCGGGCCTGGCGCTGCTGGTGGCCTTCGTGGTGCGCCGCACCACCTTCGGGCGGCAGCTGCTCGCCGTGGGCGACAGCAGGCCGGCGGCCCGCCTCGCGGGCCTGCCCGTCCGCCGGGTCCTCATCGTGGTGTACGCGTGCTCCGGCGCGCTGGCCGCGGTGGCGGGCATCCTCGCCACGGCCCGGCTGACGGCCAGCGATCCCACCTCGCTCGGCAACCTCATGGAACTGTCGGCGATCACCGCGGTGGTCGTCGGCGGAACGCCCCTGTCCGGGGGGCGGATACGCATCGGCGGCACGGTCGCCGGGGCCGTCCTGATCCAGTTGCTGACCACCACGCTCATCAAGCACGACCTGCAGCCGTCGTGGACCCAGATGGCCCAGGCCGTGGTGATCATCGCCGCCGTCTACGCGGCCCGTGAACGGGGGAAGCGATGACCACCGACGTCACAAAGGCCGAGATGCGACCGCCCGCTGTCCGGCAAGGCGCCGAGAAGGACGACGGACCCGGCCGGGGCGACCGCTTCAGCGCCCTCGCCCAGCAGCACGGCGCCCTCGTCACCCTCCTGGTGGCCATGGTGGCGGCGTCGCTGAGCTTCGACACCTTCCTGACCGGCGACAACCTTGAGAACATGGCGCTGTCCTCGGCCTTTCTCGCCGTGGTCGCGCTCGGCATGACGTTCGTCATCGTCACCGGCGGGATCGACCTGTCGGTGGGCTCGCTCTTCGCTCTCGGCGGAGTGCTGGCGGCCTGGGGCTCGCAGTACGGGACGGTGGTGGCCCTGCTGCTGCCGCTCGCGGTGTGCGGTCTGATCGGCGTGATCAACGGGCTGCTCATCGCCCGGTCGGGGCTTGCTCCGTTCATCGTCACGCTCGCCGCGATGCTCGGCGCGCGCGGCATCCTGCTGGCGATCACCGACGAGGGCTCACGGACGTATCTCGTGGACAAGGACTCGTTCTTCGCCACGCTCGGGCAGGACTCGCTGCTGGGTATCGGCATACCGGTGTGGATCACGGTGGCGCTGTTCGTCCTGGGCGCTGTCGTCCTGCGCCGCACGAGGTTCGGGCAGTACGTGTACGCGGTCGGCGGCAACGAGGACGCGGCGGCGCTGATGGGTGCCCCCGTGGCGCGTACGAAGATCACCGTGTACGCCCTGTCGGGTCTGTGCGCCGGCCTCGCGGGCGCGCTCAACGCGGCCTGGCTGGTGTCGGGCGTGACGATCCTCGGCTCGGGCATGGAGCTGGAGGCCATCTCGGCGGTCGTCATCGGCGGCACCCTACTCTCGGGCGGCTTCGGCTTCGTCAGCGGCTCGCTGGTCGGCGTGCTCCTGCTGAAGGTGATCCAGAACGTCATCAACCAGATCGGCTCACTCGACTCCGCGTACCAGCAGGTCGTCAGCGGCGCGTTCCTCGCCGTGGTGGTGGTGGCCCAGACGTGGCTGGGCCGCAGACGACGGGTGCTGTGAAGGAGCCGGGTTCGGGTGGCTACGCCGCCACCCGGACCCGGCGGTCACCGTCGTGAGCCGGATCCGGCGGTCACCGTCGTGGGCGGCCCCGCCCCCCCCCCCCCCC
>NZ_LIPP01000248.1 GCF_001418335.1 Streptomyces aurantiacus
GGGGTTCGGGGGCGGAGCCCCCGAGGTAGTGACGGGAATGGGTAGGGGCGGCGGGGGCGAAAAACTTTTCGCGCGGCGGCGGAGCGTGGCCGCATGTGGACTACCCGGGGGCTTCGCCCAGTGGCACCCTGCCGTCCATGGGGGCAATGAGGCGTACACGGCACCGCAGGCCGGTGATCGCCGCAGCCGCGGCCACCGCGGCAGCCGGCTTCGCGCTCGTCGCGTGCGAACCCGGCAACGGCATGAGCATCGCCGCCGTGGCGATCACCACCGACCGCACGGGCACACACGAGTTGGAGCAACAGGGCGTCGACGTGCGGTGGCTCACCTGTACCGCCTCGTACGCCTCTTCCGAGGGCGGGGGCGAGACCACCGGCACCTCCCCGAGCGCACGCAGCGTCGCGTCCGTCGACTGCAAGGGCGAGGCCGAGGACGGGCAGGACCTCACCATCAAGGGCAGGGTGACACAGGAGGTCAACGGCACCTGCGTACGGGGCGACCTCACCGCCCGGGTGGACGGCAAGGAGCGGTTCCGGGTGCACGTCCTCGGCAACTGCCGGGCGGGCACACCGGGCACACCGGGCATGTCCACCCCGCGGACGACGCCGCCCAGGGACCCCGGGGCGACCGTCACCGTCACCAGGACCGTGACCGAGTACCCGAGCCCCGGGTGCTCGTGCTTCCAGGGGAAGTGATCGAAAACTCTGGTCGCGGACGGGACGGCTGCATAGGGTGATCGGGTGACACAGCCTGCATCCGCCGTATCTGCCGCTTCCGCCGCGACTTCCGCGTATCTCCGGTATCCGCATCTGCACGGTGAGTTGATCGCCTTCACCGCCGAGGACGACGTCTGGGTCGCGCCGCTCGACGGCGGTCGCGCCTGGCGGGTCAGCGCCGACAACGTCCCGGTGAACCATCCACGGATCTCCCCGGACGGGACGACCGTCGCCTGGACGTCGACCCGTGACGGCGCCCCCGAGGTGCATGTCGCCCCCGTCGACGGGGGCTCCGCCAGACGCCTCACGTACTGGGGGAGTTGGAAGACCCAGGTGCGTGGCTGGACCCCCGAGGGGCAGGTGCTCGCGCTCAGCACCCAGGGCCAGGCGAGCCTGCGCCGCAGCTGGGCCAGGGCCGTTCCGCTCGACGGCGGACCCGCGACCACCCTCCCGTACGGACCCGTCGGCGACGTGGCGTACGGGCCCGGGACCGTCCTGCTCTCCGCACCCATGGGCCGCGAGGCCGCCTGGTGGAAGCGCTACCGGGGCGGCACCGCCGGCAAGTTGTGGATCGACCGAGAAGCCAACCGCGAGGCCGACGGAAAGACCGGGGAGGCAGGCGAGGCCGGGGAGTTCGTACGGCTCCATGCCGGCCTGGACGGGAACGTGGAGTACCCGTCCTGGGTCGGGGAGAGGGTCGTCTTCCTCTCCGACCACGAAGGCGTGGGCGCCGTGTACTCCTCCCTCGCCGACGAGTCGGACCTGCGGCGGCACACCGGGATCGAGGGCTTCTACGCCCGGCACGCCTCCACCGACGGGACCCGCGTCGTCTACGCGTCCGCCGGTGAACTGTGGATCCTCGACGACCTCGACGGGGCCGAGCCACGAAGGCTCGACATCCGGCTCGGCGGACAGCGCGTCGATCTGCAGCCGCACCCCGTGAACGCGTCCCGCTGGTTCGGCGCCGCCGCCCCCGACCACACCGGACGCGGCAGCGCGGTCTCCGTGCGCGGAGCCGTCCACTGGGTCACCCACCGCTCGGGACCCACCCGCGCGCTCGCCGCCGAACCGGGCGTACGGGCCAGGCTGCCCCGCACCTTCCGCGCCGACGGCGAGGAACACGTGGTGTGGGTCACGGACGCGGAGGGCGACGACGCCCTTGAGTTCGCCCCGGCGACGGGCGTGGCACCCGGAGCGACCCCGCGCAGGCTCGCCGCCGGACAGCTCGGCCGTGTACTCGGGCTCGCGATGGCCCCCGACGGCAGCCGGGCCGCGGTCGCCTCGCACGACGGACGCGTCCTGCTCGTCGAGCGCGAGACCGGCGAGGTCCGCGAGGTCGACCGCAGCGAGGACGGCGACGTCTCCGGACTCGTCTTCTCACCCGACTCGGCCTGGCTGGCCTGGTCGCACCCCGGCCCGCGCCCGCTGCGCCAGCTCAAGCTCGCCAACACCGCGGACCTGTCCGTGACCGAGGCGACACCGCTGCGGTTCCGCGACTACGCGCCCGCGTTCACCCTCGACGGGAAGCATCTCGCGTTCCTGTCGGCGCGGTCCTTCGACCCCGTCTACGACGAGCACGTCTTCGACCTCGCCTTCGTCGGGGGCTCAAGGCCGCACCTCATCACCCTCGCCGCCACCACCCCCTCGCCCTTCGGACCGCAGCGGCACGGCCGGCCCTTCGAGACGCCGGACAGCCCGGGGGCCGAGACGCCCGACAGCGAGGGCTCCCCGGCCACCCGCATCGACCTCGAAGGGCTCGGCGACCGCATCGTGCCGCTGCCCGTGGAGGCCGCCCGCTACAGCGGGCTGCGGGCCGCCAAGGACGGGCTGCTGTGGCTGCGGCACCCGGTGCGCGGCGTCCTCGGTTCGTCACGGGCCACCCCCGACGACCCGGACCCGAAGACCGACCTGGAGCGCTACGACTTCGTCCAGCAGCGCATCGAACACCTCGCCTCGGACGCCGACGGCTACCTGGTCACCGGCGACGGCAAACGGCTGCTGCTGTGGACCGACGGCAAACTCAAGGTCGTACCGAGCGACCGGCGCGCCTCGAACGACGACGAGAGCGACACCAACATCACCGTCGACCTCTCACGCATCCGCCAGAGCGTCGACCCGGCCGCCGAGTGGCGGCAGATGTACGACGAGGCCGGCCGCCTCATGCGCGACAACTTCTGGCGCCCCGACCTGGGCGGCACCGACTGGGACGGCGTACTGGACCGGTACCGGCCCGTCCTCGGCCGGGTCGCCACCCATGACGACCTGGTCGACCTGCTCTGGGAGGTGCAGGGAGAGCTCGGCACCTCGCACGCGTACGTCATGCCGCGCGGCGGATTCGGCGGCGGCGACCGGCAGGGGCTGCTCGGCGCCGACATCTCCCGCCACGAGGACGGCTCCGGCTCAGGCACCGGCTCCCAGGGGACGTCCCAGGGAGCGGTGCAGTGGCGCATCGACCGCATCCTGCCGTCCGAGACCTCCGACCCGGACGCGCAGTCGCCGCTCGCCGCGCCCGGCGTCGCGGTGCGTGCCGGGGACGCGATCGTGGCCGTCTCCGGGCGGCCCGTCGACCCGGTGGCCGGGCCCGGACCGCTGCTCGTCGGCACGGCGGGCAAGCCCGTCGAGCTGACCATCTCCCCGGCGGGCGGCGGCGACGCGCGGCACGCGGTGGTCGTACCGATGTCCGACGAGGAGCCGCTGCGCTACCACGCGTGGGTCGCCGACCGGCGTGCCTATGTGCACGAGAAGTCCGGCGGACGGCTCGGCTACCTCCATGTGCCCGACATGCAGGCGCCCGGCTGGGCGCAGATCCACCGTGACCTGCGGATCGAGGTGGCCCGGGAGGGCCTTGTCGTGGACGTCCGCGAGAACCGCGGCGGCCACACCTCGCAACTGGTCGTCGAGAAGCTCGCCCGGCGCATCGTCGGCTGGGACCTCGCCCGCGGGATGCGGCCCACCAGTTACCCGGAGGACGCGCCGCGGGGGCCCGTCGTCGCCGTCGCCAACGAGTTCTCCGGCTCCGACGGCGACATCGTGAACGCGGCGATCAAGGCGCTGGGCATCGGTCCGGTCGTCGGCACCCGTACGTGGGGTGGCGTCGTCGGTATCGACAGCCGCTACCGGCTCGTCGACGGCACGCTCGTCACCCAGCCCAAGTACGCGTTCTGGCTCGATGGTTACGAGTGGGGCGTGGAGAACCACGGCGTCGACCCCGACGTCGAGGTGGTGCAGGCTCCGCAGGATTACGCCGCCGGGCGTGACGTGCAGCTGGACGAGGCGATCCGGATCGCGCTGGCGACGTTGGAGGAGAGCCCGGCGAAGACGGCTCCGCCGTTGCCGTAGTTCTGGTGCCGGTGCCGGTGCGGGTGCGTGGGGGCTGGTCGCGCAGTTCCCCGCGCCCCTGACGGGGCGCGCTCGGTACCATGCCGGGGCAAGTGCAACGATCATTCGGCGTCAGGAGGCCGCGCATGGCACAGGAGCCGCAGGGACAGGATGGTGGCGCGCCGCAGGACGACTGTCTGTTCTGCAAGATCGTCGGTGGGAAGATCCCGGCGACCGTCGTCCGCGAGACCGATACGACCCTCGCCTTCCGGGACATCAACCCGCAGGCGCCCACCCATGTCCTCGTGATCCCCAAGGTCCACCACCCGGACGCCGCCTCCCTCGCCGCCGCCGAACCGGCGATCCTCGCCGACGTCGTGCGCGAGGCCGGTGAGGTCGCCGCCGAGGAGAAGCTCGACAGCTACCGCATCGTCTTCAACACCGGCAGTGGAGCGGGCCAGACGGTCTTCCACGCGCACGCCCACCTGCTGGGCGGCCGTGGCATGCAGTGGCCCCCCGGATAACTGGACTACTGGACAACTGGACGTGTCCGTACGTGAATTGGTGGTCCTCGGTACCGCCAGCCAGGTCCCCACCCGGCACCGCAACCACAACGGCTACCTGCTGCGCTGGGACGGCGAGGGCATCCTCTTCGACCCCGGCGAGGGCACCCAGCGGCAGATGCTGCGTGCCGGGGTGGCCGCCCACGACCTGCACCGGATCTGCGTCACGCACTTCCACGGCGACCACTCGCTCGGCCTGGCCGGGGTGATCCAGCGGATCAACCTCGACCGGGTGCCGCACGAGATAACGGCCCACTACCCGCGCTCCGGGCAGCGGTTCTTCGACCGGCTGCGGTACGCGACCGCCTACCGCGAGACGGTCCCGCTCACCGAGGCCCCGGTGGACGCCGACGGCACCCTCGCGTCGACGGACTCGTACGAGCTGGAGGCCCGCAAGCTCTCCCATCCCGTCGAGGCGTACGGTTACCGGCTCGTCGAGCCCGACGGACGGCGGATGCTGCCCGAACGGCTCGCCTCGTACGGCATCAGGGGCGCGGACGTGGGGCGGATCCAGCGGGAGGGGGCACTCGGAGATGTCACCCTGGGCGACGTCAGCGAACTGCGGCGCGGGCAGCGGTTCGCGTTCGTCATGGACACCCGGCTGTGCGACGGGGTGTACGAACTCGCGCAGGGCTGCGACCTGCTCGTCATCGAGTCGACGTTCCTCGACGAGGACGTGCGGCTCGCCGTCGACCACGGGCACCTGACGGCCGGCCAGGCGGGCGCGGTGGCCCGGGACGCGGGCGTACGGCATCTGGTGCTGACCCACTTCAGCCAGCGCTACTCCGAGCCCGAGGAGTTCGCGCGGCAGGCGCGGGCCGCCGGGTTCGAGGGAGAGCTGACCGTGGCACACGACCTGCTGAGAGTGCCGGTCCCGAAGCGGCAGTGAAGGGGAGCGGAAGCGGTAGTGAAGGGGAGCGGAGGGGAGTGCGGATCGGGGGAGGAACGCCCCGTATTATGCTCTGATGTCCATCCCCAAAGCCGAACTGCACCTCCACATCGAAGGCACGCTGGAGCCCGAGCTGGCTTTCGCGCTGGCCGCGCGCAACGGGGTCGCGCTGCCGTACGCCGACACGGACGAGCTCCGCGAGGCGTACCGGTTCTCCGATCTGCAGTCGTTCCTGAACCTGTACTACGGGCTCATGGCCGTGCTGCGGACCGAGGACGACTTCGCGGACCTCACCGACGCGTATCTCGCGCGCGCCGCCGCGCAGGGGGTGCGGCACGCGGAGATCTTCTTCGATCCCCAGGCGCACATCTCCCGGGGCGTCGGCATCGGGACCGTGGTGGCGGGGCTCGGGCGGGCGCTCGACCGCAGCGAGGCCGTGCACGGCGTCTCCACCCAGCTGATCATGTGTTTCCTGCGGGACGAGTCCGCCGAGTCCGCGATGGAGACCCTGGAGGCGGCCAAGCCCCACCTCGGCCGGATCGTCGGCGTCGGCCTCGACTCCGCCGAGGTCGGGCACCCGCCGGCCAAGTTCCGCGAGGTGTACGAGGCCGCCGCCGCGCTCGGCCTGCGACGGGTCGCGCACGCCGGCGAGGAGGGGCCGCCCGCGTACATCACCGAGGCGCTCGACGTGCTCGGGGCCGAACGCATCGACCACGGGCTCCGCTGCCTGGAGGACCCGGAGCTGGTGGCCCGGCTGGTGCGGGACCGGGTGCCGCTGACGCTCTGCCCCCTGTCCAACGTGCGGCTGCGGGCCGTCGACGTCCTGGCGGAGCACCCGCTGCCCGCGATGCTCGACGCGGGTCTGCTGTGCACGGTGAACTCCGACGACCCGGCGTACTTCGGCGGGTACGCCGAGGACAACTTCCGTGCCGTGCGGGCGGCGCTGGGTCTTTCGCCCGAGCGGTTGCGCGAGCTGGCCCGCAACTCGTTCCTCGCGGCGTTCCTCGAACACGACGAGGAGCGGCGGGCCCGGTACGTCGCGGAGGTGGACGCGTACGAGTTCCCGTGACCGGGTGGCCAGGTGACCGGGGAGGTCGCCCGGGTTTTTCGCCCTCAGACCCCCGCTAAAAGATTGCGCAGTTCCCCGCGCCCCTTTTAGGGGCGCGGGGAACCGCGCGACCAGCCACGACGGACCCGCACCTGCCCGCCGACGCGTCGCCACTCAAAGCCAGAGCGGAGCGCCTGGCACACTGGCCTGAATCCGCACCACTCATGGGAGCGCACCGTGACCGCGTCCGCCGGGAAGGGACCGTACTGCCAGGCCCACTTCGACCCCCTCGCCGAGCTGCGCCGCTCCGACGACCCGCCCTGGGACGTCTACCTCACCGGCACCGTCTTCCTCGACATCATCTTCACCGGGCTCGACTCCGCCCCGGTCCGCGGGACCGAGTCCTGGGCCCGCGGCATGGGTTCGAGCCCCGGCGGCGTCGCGAACATGGCGACCGCGCTGGCCAGGCTGGGCCTGCGGACCTCCCTGGCGGCGGCCTTCGGGGACGACCACTACGGGGAGTACTGCTGGGACGCCCTGGAGCAGGGTGAACGCATCGACCTCTCCGCCTCCCGCACCGAGCCCGGCTGGCACTCACCGGTGACCGTCTCGATGGCGTACGAGGGCGAGCGCACCATGGTGAGCCACGGCCACGAGCCGCCCCCGGAGGAGCCCGCCCCCGACTGCCCGCCCCGCGCGCGGGCGGCCGTCGCCTCGCTGACGCCCGGCACGCGCGCGCACTGGATCGCCGGCGCCGCGAGCCGGGGCACCCGGATCTTCG
>NZ_LIPP01000249.1 GCF_001418335.1 Streptomyces aurantiacus
GAGGCGGGGGCGCTCACCGGGTCACCGTCACGGGCACAGTCACGGTCACGTTCTCGTGGGCCGAGCGGTGCGCGGCCTCCAGGACGTCCAGGGCGTCGGCGGCCTCCAGGGCGGTGACCGGGTTCTCGCCGGTGCCGCGCAGGGCGGCGGCGACGGCCGCGTAGTACGCGGGGTACGCACCCGGCACGGTCGGGACCGGGACGCCGCCGCCGGTCGGCGGGGACTCTCCGGAGCCGACTCGGCCCCACAGCTCCTCGGGCTCGACGCCCCACTCCTTCTCGCTGCCCGCGACCGGGCGTTCGCCGTCGCGCAGGGCCGCCTCCTGGGGATCGAGGCCGTACTTCACGTAACCGGCCTTCGAGCCCAACGTGCGGAAGCGCGGGCCGAGTTGGGCGGTCGTCGCGGAGGCGTAGAGGTGGGAGCGGACGCCGTTCGTGTGCGTGATCGCGATGAACGTGTCGTCGTCGGCCGCGGCACCCTGACGGCGTACGTCCGACTCCGCGTACACCGTGGCCGCCGGGCCGAAGAGGAACAGCGCCTGGTCGACCAGGTGGCTGCCGAGGTCGTACAGCAGACCTCCGATCTCCGCGGGGTCGCCCGACTCGCGCCAGCCGCCCTTGAGTTCGGGGCGCCAGCGCTCGAAGCGGGACTCGAAGCGGTGGACGTCTCCGAGTTCGCCCTCGGAGATCAGCTTCCGGAGGGTCAGGAAGTCGTTGTCCCAGCGGCGGTTCTGGAAGACGGAAAGCAGCAGACCGCGCTCCTCGGCGAGGGCGGCGAGCTCGCGGGCCTGCGCCGCCGTGCCCGCGATCGGCTTGTCGACGACGACCGGCAGGCCCGCCTCCAGAGCGGCCCTGGCGATCGGGACGTGCGTCTTGTTCGGCGACGCGATCACGATGAGGTCCAGTTCGTCGGCGCGCTGCCAGAGCTCGTCGGGAGTCGTCGCGAACCGCACGTCCGGGAACTCGTCCCTCGCCTGCCGCTGCCGGTCCGGGTTCCCCGTGACGACCGTGTCGAGGACCAGGCCCTCGGTGGCGGAGATCAGCGGGGCGTGGAAGACGGAGCCCGCGAGGCCGAAGCCGACGAGACCCACCCGGAAGGGGCCTTCGCCGGCGGGGACTTTGCGGGAGGAGCCCTCGGGAAGGGAGGTGTCAGAGCCTGTGCCAGTCATGCCCTCCACTTAAACAACGCTGTTGCCAAAGTGCAAGCGAAGGGGACAATGGGGGCGGGGACGCGAGCACCACAGGGGGCTGAGAGCACAGAACAGAGAGGTGCCGAGTGGCTGTGGCTGGGATCAGGACCGGAGGCGGGAGCGGGGTGAACCTGCTCGCGCTGCGCAGCCACAACGCCGCGCTGCTGCTCGACCTGCTCCGGCGGGCCGGGCGGGCAGGGGTGAGCCGCCTCGAACTCGCCGAGCGTACGGGGCTGACCCCCCAGGCCGTCAGCAAGATCACCGCTCGGTTGCGGGAGGACGGGCTGGTCACCGAGGCGGGGCGGCAGGCGTCCACGGGGGGCAAGCCCCGTACCGCGCTGCGGCTGGCGCCGGAGGCCGGGCACGCGGTGGGGCTCCAGCTCGACCGGGACGAGCTGCGAGCGGTCCTCGTCGACCTCACGGGCGCGGTCGTGGCGGAGCGGCGCGCCGCCCTCGACCTGGGAGCCGGGGCGGAGGCGGTGCTGGGAGCCGTCGTGAGCGAGGTCCGGAGGCTGACGGAGGGACTGCTGAGCGCCCCACCGCCGGACCGGGGCGGCCGGGACCCTTCCCCTTCCCATTCCGTCTCCCCTTCCCCTTCCCCTTCCACCGTCCTCGGTGTCGGCGTCGCCATGCCGGGGCCTCTCGATCACACGCACGGGGTGCTGCAACGGGTGACCGGGTTCCCCGAGTGGGACGGGTTTCCGCTGCGGGACGCGCTGGCGCGGCGGCTCGGGGTACCCGTCGTGCTGGACAAGGACACGAACGCCGCGGCGCTCGGGCTGGCCGTCGGCGGCGAGGTCGGAGCGTTCGCGTACCTGCATCTCGGTACGGGGCTCGGCGCCGGGCTCGTACTGGGCGGGGCCGTGCACCGCGGGACCCGTACCGGGGCGGGGGAGTTCGGGCACCAGGTCATCCAGTTGGACGGGCCGCCCTGCCCGTGCGGCAACCGGGGCTGCGTCGAGGCGCTCTGCCTCACAGCGGTGGCCCGGGGCGACATCGACGAGGCGGCCCGTGTCCTCGGCGAAGGCGCCGCGAATATCGTCGGCCTGCTCGACATCGACCTCGTCCTGCTCGGCGGCCGTACGGTCGCCGCGGAGCCGGAGCGCTTCGTACGCGGTGTCGGCGCCGTCCTGGACGCCCGCGCCCGGCGCGAGGGAGCGAGCAGCCCCGTACCCGTACGGATCGCACCCGGCGGCGCCCGAGCGGTGGCGGAGGGAGCGGCCCAACTCCTGCTGGCCCCCCTGTTCGGACGGACCCACACCCGCTGACCCGACCGGACGCACCCCGCCTCCCCCGAACGGTCGTCGAACGATCCCCGAACGCCCCCCGAATGCCCCCCGAACGGCTCTCGAACAGCGCCTCTCCAGCGTGCCGGAGCCGAGACCCCGCGCCCGCGTGGCAGGCTCCCGTGTCCATGCGACTGAGCAAGCCCCTGTCTCTCGCCGTGACCGCTGCAGCCGCCCTCGCCTCGGTGCCCGCCGCACAGGTCTCCGCACAGGTTTCTGCACAGGTCTCCGCGCAGCCTCTTCCTGAGTTCGACCCAGGCCGGCCCACCTGCGCGGCGTCCAAGGAGCGGGAGTTCCCCGTCCGTACCCGGATCCACGGTGGACCCGACGCCTACGACGCCGGAGGCGGATACCGGACCTGGTACATCGACCTCACCAACACCACCGGCGCCACCTGCGCGGACATCCACCCGGTCGTCGTCCTGGTGGACGAGAAGCGGGCGCTGGAGCCGGAGCAGCCGCGCCTGGAGTTCTACGACGGGGAGCGCCCCCGCCCCGTCACCTTCGAGCGGACCGACGAGGACGAGCACATCGGCGTGCTCGGCTCGGCGGAGGACCAGGACTTCCCGGGGTTCACCGTGGCGCCCGGCAAGACCCTCTCCGTGAAGGTGCGGCTCGCGGTCACCTCGGACGCGGTGCCCAACGACGTCGTCGCGAACGCGGCCGTCGTACAGCGGCACGACGACGACGGCGCCTGGGTGGGCCAGTCGAACGACTACCGGTTCCGCATCGTCGACGGGGGCGAGGCGGCCGGCAAGGGAGAGAAGGAGAAGGAGAAGGAGCGGCGCGGCGACGCGAGGGATCGAGAACGGGACCGGGACCGGGACCAGAACGCGGACGGAGACGGGGACCGGGACGGGGACCGGCAAGGCGCCTCCGGCGGCGTACCGGACGAAGTCCCGTTCGCCGAGGAGATGGCCGGTACGGGGCTTTCCTCGCCCCGCGCGGTCCTCGCCGCCGCGGTCGGCGCGCTGCTGCTCCTGGGCGCCGGGGCCGCCGCACTGATCGTGGCCCGCCGCAAGCGCTGACCGGGCGCGGCCCTCGCCTGCTTACTCCCGACAAGATCGAGCGGATGGCTAGTCTGGGGGTGTCAGCACACAGCTGTGTCCGGTGATGTCGGCACACCGCCGTGACGGCACACCCGCACCGCACGGTTCACGCAGTACGCGTACGGCAGGAGACGGCACATGGCAGAGCGCAAGCCCATCGAATCGTGGCTCACGGACATGGACGGGGTGCTCATCCACGAGGGCGTGCCGATCCCCGGCGCCGACGCCTTCATAAAGAAGCTCAGGGAGTCCGGGAAGCCTTTCCTGGTCCTCACCAACAACTCCATCTACACCGCCCGCGACCTCCACGCGCGCCTGCGGCGGATGGGCCTGGACGTGCCCGTCGAGAACATCTGGACCTCCGCCCTGGCCACCGCCCAGTTCCTGGACGACCAGCGCCCCGACGGCTCCGCGTACGTCATCGGTGAGGCCGGTCTGACCACCGCGCTGCACGACATCGGGTACGTGCTGACCGACCACGACCCCGACTACGTGGTCCTCGGCGAGACCCGTACGTATTCCTTCGAAGCCATGACCAAGGCGGTGCGGCTGATCAACGACGGCGCCCGTTTCATCGCCACGAACCCCGACGAGACCGGCCCGTCCGCCGAGGGCGCGCTGCCCGCCACCGGCGCGGTCGCCGCGCTGATCACCAAGGCGACCGGCAAGCAGCCGTACTTCGCGGGCAAGCCGAATCCGCTGATGATGCGTACGGGACTCAACACCATCGGCGCTCACTCCGAGACCAGCGCGATGATCGGCGACCGGATGGACACGGACGTCCTGGCCGGCCTCGAAGCGGGCATGGAGACCTTCCTCGTCCTCACCGGTCTCACCACGGCCACGGAGATCGAGAAGTACCCGTACCGCCCGTCCAAGGTCGTCGACTCCATCGCGGACCTCGTCGAGCGGATCTGAGTCACCCGTACAGAGCAGTGGACCCCCTGCCCGGATGCGTCCCGGTGACCCGGGGAGGACGCTCCAGATGTCTGGAGGTTCACGATGGGTTCACTGCGACTCACTCTCTGCGCCGGGGTGGTGGCCGCCGCCGCGCTCATCCCGGCCGCGTACGCGGCTGACGGAGATGTCCGGGTGAGTCCCGGGTCCCCGGTTCCCGGCAGCGACATCCAGCTACGGGTCCGGGGCTGCACCGGGATGTCCGGCACCGCCGCGTCCGAGGCGTTCGTCGCCGACGCGCAGCTCACCGGGGAACCCGGGGATCTCACCGGCGAGACCCGCGTCCGCTCGACGCTCAAACCCGGCAGATACGACGTCAAGGTCACCTGCGACGGCTTCGAGGTCAAGGTGAAGGGCACAGTCACCGTCACCGACCAGAAGCATCAGCAGCAGAAACAGAGAGAGAAAGAGAAACAGAAAGAGAAACAGAAACAGAAAGAGAAACAGAAACAGAAAGAGCCGGGTGACCCGGCTGCTTCGTCCGCCGTGCCCGCTTCCCCCGTCGCCCCCGTGCACGCGGGCGGTGGCGGTACCTCCCGGCTCGCCTCCTCCGAGGCCCGGTCGGAGGGGCCCGGCACCCGGCACGCGGTCGTCGGCCTCGTCCTGGCCGGAGCCGCTGTCGTCGCCGTCGTCGTCAGCAGCGCCCGGCGGGGGCGGCGCGGCCGTACGGACTGAGCGGCCATGTCGAAACGGAGGCACAGGCAAGAGGTGGCGGACCGGGACCACACGTCCGGCGGTGGCCGGCTCCTGATGGGAGTGGCCTGGGCGCTGCTGCTGCTCGGCCTGTGGGCGTGGGGCCGCGAGGTCACCGACGTACGGCAGGGCATATCCGCGCCGACCACGGGCGACGTGGCGGCGGTCGGCCGGCCGCTCGGTGTCGAACTGCCGCCCGCGGTAAGGCCGTTGGAGGACGCGCGGCCTCAGCGCGTGGACATACCCGCACTGGGCGTACAGGCCCCCGTGGTGACCCGCGGCCTCGATCCGCAGGGGGCCGTCGATCCGCCGCCGTACGGGCAGCCGGGAACCGTGGGCTGGTACGCGAGCGGGGTGCGGCCAGGGGCGGCCGGGACCGCGCTGTTCGTCGGGCACGTGGACACCGAGACCCGGCCCGCGGTCTTCTACCATCTCAGCGAGGTGCGGCCGGGCGCGACGGTCCGGGTGGTCCGGGACGACGGCACGGTCGCCGAGTTCACCGTCGAGGGCGTGCAGGTGTTCGCCCGTGACCGCTTCGACGCCCGGAAGGTGTACGGGACCCGGCAGTCCGGGCGGGCCGAGCTGCGGCTGATCACGTGCGGCGGCTCCTTCGACCGGGACAGCCGCACCTACACGGCGAACGTGGTCGTCTCCGCGTACCTCACCGGCACCGGCACCGGCAAGGGCACCAGCAGCAGCGCAAGCAGTGGCATCAGCACGGGCGCCCGGCTCTGACGCGGCAGGCGCCCGACGGCCCGCCCGCGGCGGTACCTGGCCCGGTCGACGACCCGCTCCCCCCGGAGCCGTCGACCGGGCTGGTCCTCGACCGTGCGTGCACGGGCTGCGGGAGTAACCCGGCGACCGGCACGGGAGGTTCGGGGGTCCATCCGAGCACCTGCACACGCACGTGCACACATGCGGCGGCCCGACAGCCAGGGGGCGTCGGGCCCGTCTGAGACGACTGTAGAGCGGATGAGTGTTCCGGCCTAGAGTCTGGATGACGCCAAGTCCCGCAGCGGTGGCAGTGCGTAATCCGTGCAGGTAGCCGCGGCATATGCGCGGTGTGGCGACGGCGTCCTCCGCCCCCCGAAGCCCCCTCCGTCCACCGGGTGCCCGCAAGGCCGCCGTCCGGTCGCGAGGCCCTGTAACAGCTCTCCGACAAGGCATGAGCGCGCTCGTGGGCGGCTCGACAGGTATGTCAGGATTGGTGCTTCGGACGGTGCACCCGAGGGGGAGTTTCTAGATGTACGGGAGCAGGGGGGCCGGGGCAAAGGCGTCCGTGGCGTTGGTCGGAGCTGTGCTGTTGCTCGCGGGGTGTTCTTCCTCGGACGACGGCGACGGCGACGGCAGCAAGGACAGTTCGGGCGCCAAGGTGAGCCAACAGCCCAAGGACAAGGATCCGTTCTGGGTGAACCCGGACGGGAACGCGGCGGAACAGGTCGCCACCTATGTGAAGGACGGCAAGGACGAGGACGCCGAACTGATCCGCACGATCGCCGAGCAGCCCACCGGTGAATGGCTCACTCCGGAGAACGCCGAGCAGGAGGCGCGTGGTTTCACCGAGGCCGCCGCGAAGGCGGACCGGGACTCGCTGCTCGTCGTCTACAACATCCCGCACCGCGACTGCGGCCAGTTCTCCGGCGGCGGCGCCGCGGACGGCAACGCGTACCGGGCCTTCATCGACCAGGTGGCGGGCGGCATCGGTGACCGCCCGACGACGGTGATCCTGGAGCCGGACGCCGTGCTGCACATGGTGGACGGGTGCACGCCGCAGGAGTTCCACGAGGAGCGGTACGACCTCCTGCGGGGCGCGGTCGACAAGTTCAAGTCGCTGAAGAACACGAAGGTCTACCTGGACGCGGGCAACGCGGGCTGGGGCAAGCCCGACGCGATCTTCGAGCCGCTGAAGCTGGCGGGCGTCGAGAAGGCCGACGGCTTCGCGGTCAACGTGTCCAACTTCTACACGACGGCCGCCAGCACGAAGTACGGCAAGGAGCTGTCGGCGAAGGCCGGCAACAAGCCGTTCGTGATCGACACCAGCCGCAACGGCAACGGACCGTACACGGAGGGCGACCCGGCGGAGAACTGGTGCAACCCGCCCGGGCGCGCGCTCGGCGAGTCACCCACCACGAAGACCGGGGACGACCTCGTCGACGCCTACCTGTGGGTCAAGCGGCCCGGCGAGTCCGACGGCACGTGCAAGGACGGCCCGAAGGCCGGCCAGTGGTGGCCGGAGTACGCGCTGAAACTCGCGAAGGCCAGCAAGTAGAACAGTCGGCAGCAGCCACGTAACAACTCCCTGCCCGGCAGGGTGGGTTCCCGTCAGGGGATCTCCACCCACTGGGCCTCGCTCGGGGTGCCCTGGTCGTCGGTCACGAAGAGCATGTACCAGCCGG
>NZ_LIPP01000025.1:0-7703 GCF_001418335.1 Streptomyces aurantiacus
GGGCGGCGGGGGCGAAAAACCTGCTCAGGCACCCACCGCGGACAGCACAGCCGCAGGCGACCACGCTTCGTCGTACCGCCCCAGCAACACCCGCGCAACCTCCGGCGCCGCCCCCAGCACGTCGGCCAGGACGTCCGCCTCGGCCGAGCCACGGGCGATGCGGTCCGGCAGGCGGCCGGGGGCCAGGACGTACGGCGCCACAGCGACCCGCGCGCAACCGAGTGCCCGCAGCTCCCGGACCACGTCCTCGGTCCGGGGCAGCGCCGCGGAGGCGAACGCGGGCCGCACGGCGGACCAGCCGGCCCGCCGCCACTCCCGCGCGATTTCTGCGATCACCGCGATCGCCTCCGGGTCCGTGGACCCCGCCGAGGCCAGCACGACCCCGGTCGAGGACTTGTCGGCGGGGCACAACCCCGCCTCGTACAGCCGCCGTTCGAGCGCGGCCGTCAGCAGGGGTGACGGGCCGAGGACCTCGGCCTGCCGGATACGCAGCCGGGCGGGGGCCGCGTTCAGTACCGCCGGGATGTCCGTCTTCGCGTGGAAGGCGCGGGTCAGCAGCAGCGGCAGCGCCACCACGTCCCGTACGCCGTCCGCCGCCAGGGACTCCAGCGCCCCCGAGACGGACGGAACGTTGAACTCCAGGAAGCCGGTCTCCACGCGCAGCCCGGGCCGCCGCGCCCGCACCTGGCGTACCAGGGCGTGCACGGTCGCGGCATGGCGCGGGTCGCGGCTGCCGTGGGCGATGACGAGGAGTACCGGTTCTGGCATGGTTGTCAGTTCTTCACTCAGCTCTTCACTCAGTTCTTCACGAGGAGACCGCGGCTGCGCAGGACCCACCGCTCCAGCGGGCTGAAGATCAGCAGGTCGATGGCGATACCGACGATCAGGATGAGAAGGATGGCGAGGAACACCATGGGCATGCTGTTGGCCGTACGGCCGTTCTCAAGTAGCTGGCCGAGGCCGACGCCCAGGTCGGGCGAGGACGCGATGATCTCGGCGGCCATCAGCGAGCGCCAGGAGAACGCCCAGCCCTGCTTCAGGCCCGCGAGATAGCCGGGCAGCGCGGCCGGAACCACGATGTGCCAGGTGCCGCGCAGGCCCGTCGCGCCCATCGTGCGGCCCGCCCGCAGGTACAGCGGCGGTACCTGGTCGACACCGGAGACGAGTCCGTTGGCGATCGACGGGACCGCGCCGAGCAGGATCACCGCGTACATCATCGAGTCGTTCAGGCCGAGCCACAGGACGGCCGGCGGCACCCATGCCACCGACGGCAGCGACTGCAGTCCGGACAGGATCGGGCCGATCGCCGCGCGGACGAACTTCACCCGTGCTACCAGCAGCCCCAGCGGGGTGCCGATCACGAGCGCCATGAGGAAGCCCAGCAGACCGCGGGAGACGCTGGTCCAGATGTACTCCAGGAGCGTCCCCTCCAGCCAGGCCTCCTGGACCTCGTCCCAGACCGCGGACGGCGCAGGCAGCTTGTAGCTGTCGGTGACCTTCGCCCAGACCAGGACCTGCCAGATCACCAGCACCAGGGCCACGGCGACCATCGGGGGAAAGATCTTCTCCACGAAGGTCCTGCGGAACGGGGCCCGCCTGGTCTGGACGGCGTCCAGCGCGTCGAGCCCCGCTTCGAGTCCGGCGAGATCACCACCGTTGCCGGCGCTCTTGTCCTCGACGGGGTCCGTCTCCGCCTCGGTCTTGCCGGCGCTCGTCTCAGTGCTGGCCATGTCGGCGGATCTCCCCACGCAGTTGTTCGGTGATCTCGACGGACAGGTCCGCCACGGCGGAGTCCTCGATGCGGCGCGGCTGCGGGATGTCGACCGTCCACTCCCGCGCGATACGCCCCGGACGCGAGGACAGCAGCACCACGCGCTCGGCGAGCCGCACCGCCTCGCGCACGTTGTGCGTCACGAACAGCACCGACACGTTCGTCTCACGCCAGATACGGGTCAGTTCGTCGTGCAGCACGTCCCGTGTGATCGCGTCGAGGGCAGCGAACGGCTCGTCCATCAGCAGCAGTTGGCTGTCCTGGGCGAGCGCGCGGGCCAGCGCGACCCGCTGCCGCATACCGCCCGACAGCTCGTGCACCCGCTTGCCGTACGCGCCCTTCAGCCGGACGAGCTCCAGAAGCTCCTCCGCCCTGGCGCGGCGGTCCGACTTGGGCAGGCCCCTCAGTCTCAGGGCCAGCTCGATGTTCTTGCCCGCGGTCAGCCACGGGAAGAGGGCGTGTTCCTGGAACATCAGGGCCGGGCGGCCGTCGGTGCTGATGCCGCCGGCGGACGGCTTGTCGAGCCCGGCGACCAGGTTCAGCAGCGTCGACTTGCCGCACCCGGAGGCTCCCAGGAGGGTGACGAACTCGCCGGGCGCGACATCGAGCGTGATGTCGTCCAGGACGAGCTGCTGCCCGGCGGGGCCGGCGAAGGACTTCGAGACGTGCTCGATCCGGGCGGCGTACTCCACCGACGTACCGGTGTCGGCGTCGGTGGTCTTGGCGAGGGCGGTTGCCATGGTCGTCACCTCCTGGGAACTCTGAGAACTCTGGAACTCATGGGTGTCCGGGCTTGGCGGATCTCCGGACTTGATGGATCTCCGGGCTTGGCGGATCTCCGGGCTTACTTGACGCCGAGACCCGCGTCGTCGACCGCGCTTCCGCCCTCGGCCTTGAGGACCTTGTTCAGTGGCGCCAGGTCGTAGATGCCGTCGAGCTTCGGCTTCTCCAGCAGACCGGCCTTCACCGCGTGGTCCGCCTCGCTGTTGAGGGTCGAGGCCAGCGGGTCGTCGGTGAACTGGATCGACTTCCACGCCGGGTCGATGACGTCGGCGGGCAGTTCCTTGCCGGACAGCGCCTTGAGCTTGGTGTTGGCGGCGGCCTTCGCCTCGTCCGGGTTGGCGTTGATCCACTTGTTGGTCTTCACCGAGCCACGGAGCACGGCCTCGACGACATCCGGGTGCGCCTTCAGGAACTTCTGCGACACGATGATGTTCGTGATCACGAACTTCTTGTCCGGCCACAGATCGGCCTCGTCGAGCAGCACCTTCGCGCCCTCGGCGACCAGCTTGGACGCGGTCGGCTCCGGCACCCACGCGCCGTCGATGGAGCCCGACTTGTAGGCGTCCGGCGTGATCTTGTTGTCCGTGCGGACCACGGAGACGTCGCCCTTGCCGCTCTCCGCGTCGACCTTCCAGCCCTGCTCGGCGATCCAGTTGAGGAACGCCACGTCCTGCGTGTTGCCCAGCTGCGGGGTCGCGATCTTCTTGCCCTTGACGTCCTTCAAGGACTTGATCTTCTTCGGGTCGACCACCAGCTTCACCCCGCCGGACGCGGAACCGCCGATGATCCGCAGGCCCTTGCCGTCGGTCGTGCTGTACCCGTTGATGGCGGGGGAGGGGCCGATCCAGCCGATGTCGATCGAACCGGAGTTGAGCGCCTCGATCTCGGACGGACCCGCGTTGAACTGGGAGTACGAGGCCTTCGTGCCCCCGAGCTCCTTCTGCAGCAGCCCCTCCTGGTCACCCACGAGCGCGGTGGCGTGCGTCAGGTTCGGGAAGTAGCCGATCCGGACGGTGTCGGCGGAGAGCTTCTTGCCCTCGGCGGCGACCTTCGAGGTGTCCTCGTCCTTGTCGGAACCGTAGCCGCAGGCGGCGAGGGTGAGGAGGGGAAGCGCGGCGGCCACGGCTATGCCGCGGCGAAGCAGTGTGGAGCCCTTGGCAGGCACGGGAGGGGTTCCTCTCGTCGGCCCGGCGGTCACGGTTCTTCAGGTCGTGGCCGGGAGGTCGGCAGGTCTTCGTCGTATCCGCGACGGCGGGCGGGGGGACAGGGCGCGCAGGCAGTGCGCGTACGTCACCACGCACATCGCGCGACTCCGCCCTGCCCGGCGCCGAGGGCGCCGCTGCCGACCCGGCCGCCCTCCTTCGCGAACGTGGAGTAGAAATCGGTGGAGATGGAGGCCATATCGGTGGAGATGGAGGCCATATAGGTGGAGGCCATGTCAGAAGTCCCACCCGTCGTCGTCCGCCTCGGCCTTGACCGGCTCCGGCGAGGCGAAGGACTCGCCCACCATGCCCGCGGTGAGCGTGGTGCCGTCGGCAGGGTCGATCAGGATGAACGAGCCGGTGCGCCGGGAGTCCGCGTACGAGTCCACCGGCAGCGGCTCGGCGGTACGGATCTTGACGCGCCCGATGTCGTTGGCGACCAGGTGGCCCGGGTGCGGGTGCAGGGACAGGTCGTCGAGGGTCAGCCGCGACGGGATGTCCTTGACGACCGCCTTGACCGTGCGGGTGCCGTGCTTGAGCAGCACGCGGTGGCCGATGGTCAGCGGCGCGTCGGCGACGTGGCAGACGGTCGCCTCCAGGTCCTGCGTGGTCGCGGGCGCGTCCTGGGTCGGCACGATCAGGTCGCCGCGCGAGACGTCGATGTCGTCCTCCAGGAGGACCGTCACCGACTGCGTCGTCCAGGCCAGGCCGACCGACTCGCCCAGCAGGTCGATCTCGGCGATCCGCGAGGTACGCCCGGAGGGCAGCACCGTGACCTGCTCGCCGACCCGGAACGCACCGGCCGCGATCTGACCCGCGTACCCGCGGTAGTCCGGGTGCTCGGCGGTCTGCGGACGGATCACGTACTGCACGGGCAGCCGCGCGTGGCAGGTCGTGAGGTCGTGGCTGACCGGCAGGGTCTCCAGGTGCTCAAGGAAGGTGGGACCGCCGTACCAGTCCATGTTCGCGGAGGGGTCCACCACGTTGTCCCCGGCGAGCGCGGAGATCGGGATCGCGGTGATCTCGGGAACGCCCAGTTCGGAGGCGTACGCCGTGAACTCCTCGGCGATCGTGGCGAAGACCGGCTCCCGGTAGTCGACGAGGTCCATCTTGTTGACGGCGAGGACGACGTGGGGGACGCGGAGGAGGGCGGCGATGGCGGCGTGGCGGCGGGTCTGTTCGACGACGCCGTTGCGGGCGTCGACGAGGACCACGGTCAGTTCGGCGGTGGAGGCGCCTGTGACCATGTTGCGGGTGTACTGCACGTGGCCGGGGGTGTCGGCGAGGATGAAGCGGCGCTTGGCGGTGGCGAAGTAGCGGTAGGCGACGTCGATGGTGATGCCTTGTTCGCGTTCGGCGCGCAGGCCGTCGGTGAGCAGGGCGAGGTCGGGGGTGTCCTGGCCGCGGTTGCGTGAGGCGTGTGCGACGGCTTCGAGCTGGTCGGTGAGGACCGATTTGGAGTCGTGCAGGAGTCGTCCGACGAGGGTGGACTTGCCGTCGTCGACGGAGCCGGCGGTCGCGAAGCGCAGCAGCGTCGTCTCGGACAGCTGCTCGACCGACAGCGGCTCGATGGGCTCGGCGGGCTGGGCGGGCTCGATGGTGCTGGTCATGGTTAGAAGTACCCCTCGCGCTTGCGGTCTTCCATCGCGGCCTCGGACATTTTGTCGTCGGCGCGGGTGGCGCCGCGTTCGGTGAGCCGGGAGGCGGCGATCTCGGTGATCACGGCGTCGAGTGTGGTGGCGTGGGAGTCGACGGCGCCGGTGCAGGACATGTCGCCGACGGTGCGGTAGCGCACGAGGCGGGTCTGGGTGCTCTCGCCGTTCTTGGGGCCGCCCCAGTCGCCGGCGGTGAGCCACATGCCGGCGCGCTGGAAGACGTCCCGTTCGTGGGCGAAGTAGATCTCCGGGAGGTCGATGCCTTCGCGGGCGATGTACTGCCAGACGTCGAGTTCGGTCCAGTTGGAGAGGGGGAAGACGCGGACGTGTTCGCCGGGGGCGTGGCGGCCGTTGTAGAGGTTCCACAGTTCGGGGCGCTGGCGGCGGGGGTCCCACTGGGAGAACTCGTCGCGCAGGGAGAAGACGCGTTCCTTGGCGCGGGCCTTCTCCTCGTCGCGGCGTCCGCCGCCGAAGACGGCGTCGAAGCGTTCGGCCTGGATCTTCTCGGTCAGGGGCACGGTCTGCAGCGGGTTGCGGGTGCCGTCCGGGCGTTCCTTGAGGGCGCCGCGGTCGATGTAGTCCTGCACGGAGGCCACATGCAGGCGCAGGCCGTGCTTCTTGACCGTGCGGTCGCGGTATTCCAGGACCTCGGGGAAGTTGTGCCCGGTGTCCACGTGCAGCAGCGAGAACGGCACCGCGGCCGGCGCGAACGCCTTCAGAGCCAGATGCAGCATGACGATGGAGTCCTTGCCGCCGGAGAAGAGGATCACCGGTCGTTCGAACTCGCCCGCGACCTCGCGGAAGATGTGTACCGCCTCGGACTCCAGCGCGTCCAGGTGCGAGAGCGCGTACGGGCTGTCGGTCCCCTCCTCGGAGACATCGGCGACGGTCGTCGTCATGCGAGACCCCTCTCGGCGAGCAGCGCGTGCAGCGCCGCCGCGGACTCCTGCACGGACTGGGTGTGCGACTCGATGCGCAGATCGGGCGACGTGGGCTCCTCGTACGGGTCGTCGACCCCGGTGAGCCCGGAGATCTCGCCCGCGGCCTGCTTGGCGTACAGGCCCTTCACGTCCCGCTCGCTGCACACCTCGACCGGCGTGGCGACATGCACCTCGACGTACGCGGCGCCACTGGCCTGGTGGCGCTTGCGCACGGCCTCGCGGCTGTCGGCGTACGGGGCGATGACCGGCACGAGCGTCTTGACGCCGTTGCGGGCCAGCAGGTCGGCGAGGAAGCCGATGCGCTGAACGTTCGTGTGCCGGTCCTCGCGGCTGAAGCCGAGGCCCGCCGTCAGGAACGTACGGATCTCGTCGCCGTCGAGCACCTCGACACGGTGGCCCTCCTCGCGCAGCCGTCCGGCCAGTTCGTACGCGATGGTGGTCTTGCCGGCGCTCGGCAGACCCGTGAGCCAGATGGTGGCTCCGGTCACTTGGTTCTCCTGGTTCATCGGGGTCGTCGAGGGCTTCGAGCCGGTCGCGGTCGTCGGATGCGTCGAGGTGGCGGTCATGGTCAGCCGTGCAGTCCGCACTCGGTCTTCGCGCTGCCCGACCAGCGGCCGGCGCGCGCGTCCTCACCCTCCAGCACCCGGCGGGTGCAGGGGGCGCAGCCCACGGAGGGGTAACCGTCCATGAGGAGCGGGTTGGTGAGGACACCGTGCTCGCTCACGTACGCGTCCACGTCGTCCTGCGTCCAGCGGGCGATCGGCGAGATCTTGACCTTGCGGCGCTTCTCGTCCCAGCCGACGACCGGGGTGTTCGCCCGGGTCGGGGACTCGTCGCGGCGCAGGCCCGTGGCCCACGCGCGGTACTTGGTGAGCCCTCGCTCAAGGGGCTCGACCTTCCGCAGCGCGCAGCACAGGTCGGGGTTGCGGTCGTGGAGTTTCGGGCCGTGCTCGGCGTCCTGCTCGGCCACGGTCTGCCGCGGGGTGAGCGTGATGACGTTGACGTCCATCACGGCCTCGACCGCGTCCCGGGTGCCGATGGTCTCGGGGAAGTGGTAGCCCGTGTCGAGGAACACGACGTCCACGCCGGGGTAGGCACGGGACGCGAGGTGGGAGACCACCGCGTCCTCCATCGAGGAGGTCACGCAGAACTGCTTGCCGAAGGTGTCGGCGGCCCACTGGAGGATCTCCAGGGCGGAGGCGTCCTCCAGGTCACGCCCTGCCTGCTCGGCGAGCGCCCTGAGCTGTGCGTCGGTATCCGTGTCGGTATCGGCCTGAACGGTCGTCATATCTCGTCCCCTCCACCGTCGTTGCGCTGAACGCTCCTCTTTGTCTGGGCGTGAGCCGGAGGA
>NZ_LIPP01000025.1:7724-23888 GCF_001418335.1 Streptomyces aurantiacus
GAGGAACTTCAACTGGAAGGCTCGATTGCATGCCGCGCATTCCCAGGCGCCGTGCCCCTGCTCCCCGGGGCGCAGGTCCTCGTCACCGCAGTAGGGGCAGTAGAAGGGCGCCGCACGCTCACTCACGACAGGGCCTCCTCGGAAGCGCGGGTGGCCCAGGCCGCGAAGCGCTCGCCGTCCTCGCGCTCCTCCTCGAAGCGCTTCAGCACCCGCTCGATGTAGTCGGGCAGGTCGTCCGACGTGACCTTCAGGCCACGGACCTTGCGGCCGAAGCCGGCTTCGAGTCCGAGCGCGCCGCCCAGGTGCACCTGGTAGCCCTCGACCTGGTTGCCCGTGCTGTCCAGCATCAACTGGCCCTTGAGACCGATGTCCGCGACCTGGATACGGGCGCAGGCGTTCGGGCAGCCGTTGATGTTGATGGTGATGGGCTCTTCGAACTCGGGGATGCGGCGCTCCAGTTCGTCGATCAGCGCGGCGCCCCGGGCCTTGGTCTCGACGATGGCGAGCTTGCAGTACTCGATGCCGGTGCAGGCCATGGTGCCGCGCCGGAAGGTGGACGGCGTGACCTTCAGGTCGAGCGCCTCCAGGCCCGCGACGAGAGAGTCGATCTGCTCCTGCTCGACGTCGAGCACGATCATCTTCTGCTCGGCGGTGGTGCGCAGGCGCCCGGAGCCGTGCGCCTCGGCCAGTTCGGCGATCTTCGTGAGCGTGGCGCCGTCCACGCGGCCCACGCGCGGGGCGAAGCCGACGTAGTAGCGGCCGTCCTGCTGCCGGTGCACGCCGACGTGGTCGCGCCAGCGGGCGAGCGGCTGGTCCGGGGCCGGGCCGTCGACGAGCTTGCGCTTCAGGTACTCGTCCTCCAGGACCTGGCGGAACTTCTCGATGCCCCAGTCGGCGATCAGGAACTTCAGTCGGGCGCGCGTGCGCAGGCGCCGGTAGCCGTAGTCGCGGAAGATCGACAGGACGCCCACGTGGACGTCGGCCACCTCGTCGAGCGGCACCCACGCCCCGACGCGCTGGCCGATCTTCGGGTTGGTGGAGAGGCCGCCGCCGACCCACAGGTCGAAGCCGGGGCCGTGCTCCGGGTGGTTCACGCCGACGAACGCGACGTCGTTGATCTCGTGCGCCACGTCGAGGAGCGGCGATCCCGAGACCGCGGTCTTGAACTTGCGGGGCAGGTTCGAGAAGTCCTTGTTGCCGATGATCCGGCGGTGGATCTCCTCGATGGCGGGCGTGCCGTCGATGATCTCGTCCTCGGCGATGCCGGCGACGGGCGAGCCGAGGATCACGCGGGGGGTGTCACCGCAGGCCTCGGTCGTGGACAGCCCGACGGCCTCCAGGCGCTCCCAGATCTCCGGGACGTCCTCGATACGGATCCAGTGGTACTGGACGTTCTGCCGGTCGGTGAGGTCGGCGGTGCCGCGCGCGAACTCCTGCGAGATCTCACCGATGACGCGCAGCTGCTGGGTGGTGAGGCGTCCGCCGTCGATCCGCACCCGCAGCATGAAGTACTTGTCGTCCAGCTCCTCCGGCTCCAGGATCGCGGTCTTGCCGCCGTCGATCCCGGGCTTGCGCTGGGTGTAGAGGCCCCACCAGCGCATCCGGCCGCGCAGGTCGTTGGGGTCGATCGAGTCGAAGCCCCGCTTGGAGTAGATGGTCTCAATACGTGTCCGTACGTTGAGACCGTCGTCGTCCTTCTTGAACTGCTCGTTGCCGTTGAGGGGGGTGAAGTGACCCACGGCCCACTGACCCTCACCGCGGTGACGGCTCACCTTGCGGCGGGGCGCGGCGGCAGCGGGATTCTGTGGCGTGGCGGCCATGGTTTCTACGTCCTTCGGGACCGGCGGATGCGGCTCTGACCTACGCGTACGGGCACACGGCGCACACAGGGCACACATGTCGCATACGGGCGTACGTGCGCGTCGTTGCGCAAGTCGAGACAAGGGGGATGTCGGCGGTGCTGGGCACGGGGCCAAAAGCCTTGGTGCGGGCCCTGGTGCGGTGGTTCAGCGAACCGGACAGATGGCGCTGGACATGCGGCCGAGGTCGACGTGCCGCCGACTCACCAAGGCAATTCCAGTTCCAGACATGACGGAAGCGTGTCACGGCGATCTGGACACAGTCCAGCTTCGTCCAGGATGCGGACACCCTTGTCCCGATATGTGGGACGAGGGTGCTGTCGGTCACAGGCTCCGGCCCGGACCACGTCCTGCCAGGTCAGCCGACCTGTGCCCCCGGCCAGGGCCCGGGAGTGGTCACGTCCGGCTCCTCCTCCACCCTGGTGTCGAAGAGCTTGAAGCCGCGGCGCAGGTAGTTGTCCATCGCGTGCTCCCCGTCCTTGCTGCATGTATGCAACCAGACGCGCTTCGTCGGCGCCCGCCCCGGCCGGCGGTCGGCCAGGTCCCACGCCCGCGCGACGCCGTACGAGAGGAGGTGGCCGCCGATGCGCCGGCCGCGAAAGGCCGGGATCAGCCCGAAGTAGAGGATTTCCACGACACCGTCGTCCTGCGACTCCAGCTGGACATATCCGGCGGGCGTCCCGCGGTCGTAGGCGACCCAGGTCTCCACGCCCGGCCGCTCCAGCTCCTCCTGCCACTGCGCGTACGTCCAGCCGAGCCGGTCCGTCCAGCGGATGTCCCCGCCGACGGCGCAGTACAGGAAGCGGCTGAACTCGGCTGAGGGCACCTCGGCGCGGACGACGCGGACATCCCCGTCGGGGGCGGCGGCGGGCAGCAGGTCGGCCGGGGAGGTCTGCTCCAGGGACCAGGTGGTCACAGCGATGCTCATGCGGCTCAGCGAACCACGGAGGCCGGCTCCCCTCCAAGGCGGGGCCGCCTCCGTGAAGTACCTGCCGGGCGGGTCACTGCACCGAGTCGTCGACCGCCGACAGCGGGACCGCGTACAGCACCCGCTCCGGGATCGCCGGGGGCTTCCACTTGTTGTCCTTGTCGGCCGCCCACTCGGTGAGCGTCCACAGCTCGCCGGTCTCCTGCCAGTAGGACAGGGACTCGGTGTGCTGTCCCCAGCAGGCGTACGTCCCGCCGGACCCGCACTGGGCGGCCTTGGCGGCGCTCTCGTTCTGCCGCCAGAGCGTGCCGTGCCGGTCGCGGCTGCCCGAGGAGTAGCCCGTGTACCAGTCGGCCTTGCTCGCCCCGCTCGGTTTGTGCGAGAGGACGCCCTGCAGCCCGACGGCCTCGGTCTCGTACGCCTCGTCGGCGTTCACGAGGTTGCGGGCGTCGCTGCCGAGCAGGCCCGAGCGGTCGCTCGCGGTGCTGTAGTGGTAGCGCCAGACGCGGGCCGGCTCCGTACCGTCGGAGCTGAACGACTCGTTCGCGACGAGGCTGTCCGGTGTCGAGGTGCGGTCGAGCGAGATCGACCCGAAACAGGGGCGCGCGTTGTTGTTCCGCGCGTCGCAGGCCCCGCCGGTGAGGTTGTACGAGCCCGTCGCCGGCATCACGTACTGGTAGCCGCGTGCCGACCAGCCGTCGCCCACCTTGCCGACCTCGGCGCTGTCGACGTCGGCCCTCAGGATGCGGTTCATGTCGAAGACGAACAGGGCGTTGTCGTGGTCGGCGCCGTTCTTCGCGGTGACGATCAGCTTGTCCTGGTACCAGACCATGCCGCCGAGGTGGGAGCGGACGGCTCCGAAGTCCTTGCCACCGGCGAGCGGCGCGACCAGCAGGACCCAGCGGTACTTGAGGTTCTTCGGGTCGTTCGCGTCGATGAAGGCGACCTTGGCAAGGCCCTTGTCGGCCGCGGGCTCGCCCGCCTTGTGGTCGTTGTGGGTCCAGCCGGCCAGGATCACCCGGTCGGGACCCCACTTGCCGTCGTTGTCGGCGTCCCCGGACGTGGTGACGGACTGCGGCAGCCACTTCTGCGTCGTGGCGTCCCCGCTGTCCCAGCAGTACGCGCGGGAGGCGGCCGGCTCGACGGGCAGGGCCGCCGACTCGGTGGCGGCGCAGTCGGCCTTGTTGCGCATCGGGTGGTTGGCGCTCCTGAGGACGGAGTCGACCCCGACGGTCCCGCCCATGCCGCTCTGCAACGTGTCAAGGGTCGACTCGGCGACCAGGTTCTCGTGCAGCTGGAGCTTGTCCTTCTCGGACGACGAGGTGAGCTGCGTCAGGGGGCCGGGGTTGTCGCTGCCCGCGGCCTGCGAGGTGGTGATGATGGTGGCGGCGGCGGTGAGCGCGAGGGCGGCGCCGGACAGGGTGGCCCGCAGGACACGCCCCTTCGTCCGGCGGCGGTGTCTGCCTCGATGCGTCATAGGTCCTCCCGTCGGCGGCCAACTGCCTCCTGCGGTTCGGCGGTTGGGCCGAGAGGAGACGGATGTGGGGGGCCGTGTGTTGGATGGTACGTCAGAGGGCGGCGAGTCAGGCCGTATACCCCGTAATAGACCCCGTAACAGGCTCCGTGACAGGCCCCGTAATCGGTCCCCGGATCGTGCGGGCGGTCCGCCGACCGGTGGCTCGCCCCGCCCATCCGGACCGGCCCGACGCCCACGCCCACGCCCGTGGCCGTGACGCGTGACCGGAGCACTCAACTCCCTGCAGCCCTGGCAAACCGCCCCTGTCCGGCCAGGACTTGGCCCACGCCGCCCTGCGCGGCACCACCCCCGTGCCGTAACGCCGTGCCGGGCGCTCAGGAGACGGGGCGTGCCCGCTCCACCACCGCGGCAAGGTCGAGGGTGTGCGGCAGCGTGCCCAGGGACGAGCCCCAGTCCCCGCCCAGCCGTGAGGCGCAGAACGCGTCGGCGACCTCCGGCGGCGCGAAGCGGACCAGCAGCGAACCCTGCAGCACCACGGCGATCCGCTCGACGAGGCGCCGGGCGCGCCCCTCGACACCGCCCAGATCGGCGAGTTCGGTCAGCAGGCTCTTGATCGCCCCGTCCAGCCGGTGATCGGCGCCACGGGCGAGCCCGACCTCCTGGAGGTACGCGTTCAGGGCGGCCGGCTCCCGGTGCAGGGCCCGCACCACATCGAGGGCCTGCACGTTGCCCGCGCCCTCCCAGATCGAGTTGAGCGGCGACTCGCGCAGCAGCCGCGGCATGCCGGACTCCTCCACGTACCCGTTGCCGCCCAGACACTCCAGGGCTTCCACCACGACCGGGGTGCACCGCTTGGTCACCCAGTACTTCGCCGCGGGCACCGCGAGCCGCAGGAAGGCCCGCTCCTGCTCGCCGCCGTGGTCGTACGCGGCGGCCAGCCGCAGCGCGAGGGCCGTCGCCGCCTCGGACTCCAGGGCCAGGTCCGCCAGCACGTTCCTCATCAGCGGCTTGTCGACCAGCCTGCCGCCGAACGCCTCCCGGTACGTGCAGTGGTGCACGGCCTGCGCGACGGCCTGCCGCATCAGCCCCGCCGAGCCGAGCACACAGTCGAGACGGGTCGCCGCGACCATCTCGATGATGGTGGGCACCCCGCGCCCCTCGTCGCCGACCCGGCGCGCCCAGGTCCCGTCGAACTCCACCTCGGCGGACGCGTTCGACCGGTTGCCCAGCTTGTCCTTCAGCCGCTGGATCCTGAACACGTTCCGCGTGCCGTCCGCGAGGACGCGCGGCACCAGGAAGCAGGTGAGACCCCCGCGCCCCTCGGAGGGGCCCGCCTGGGCCAGTACCAGGAAGCCGTCCGACATCGGCGCCGAGCAGAACCACTTGTGGCCCGTCAGCTCGTACGTCCCGTCCTCGGCGAGGGGCCGCGCGGCCGTCGTGTTCGCGCGGACGTCGCTGCCGCCCTGCTTCTCCGTCATGCCCATCCCGAAGAGCGCGCCCGCCTTCTGCGCGGCAGGCCGCAGGCCCTCGTCGTACACCAGGGACGTCAGCCGGGGCTCCCACTCGGCGGCGAGCGCCGGGTCGGTGCGCAGCGCGGGCACCGCCGCGTGCGTCATCGACAGCGGACAGCCGTTGCCCGCCTCGACCTGGCTCCAGACCAGGAAGCCGGCCGCGCGCCGCACATGCCCGCCGGGCCGCGTCCACGCCGCCGTCAGCCCCGCCGAGACGCCCTTGCCGAGCAGCCGGTGCCAGGACGGATGGAACTCGACCTCGTCGAGGCGCTCGCCGTAGCGGTCGTGGGTGAGCAGCTTCGGCGGGTTCTCGTTGGCCAGCGCCCCCCACTTCTGGACCTGCGCGGACCCCGAGGTGCGGCCCAGGGCCGACAGTTCGGAGCGCGCCTCGTCGAGGAGCGCGGGATCGAGATGCCGGTCGACCGCCTCCACGAGGGCCCGGTCGGCGCTGAAGAGGTCGTACGCGACCAGCGGCGGAGCCTGGTTGGTCACGGTGTGGGTGCTGGCTGCCATGCATCCGAACCTACCCGCGCTGCGGCGTTCGTCACCAAACTCCGGCGCACCGCCGGCACCCTCCGCACCCCTTGTACGCCCCGGCCCCGCCGCAATGGATCCGGCCATGGCCCGGGTGGATGAGCCGGGCCTCTCGCGGCGGATACCTTTAGGACGTGCAGCCAGTAAGTGAACCCCCTCAGAGGACGTCCGGTCGTCTCCACCGGGCGCGTGCGCTCTACCGGAATGTCTCGAAGCGCAGGACCACCTGGCTGCTGCTCAAGGACACCGTGAACTCGTGCGTCGAGTACCGCATCCTCGGACTCGCGGCGGAGGCGGCGTTCTTCACGCTGCTGTCCGTGCCACCCCTGTTGCTGAGCATGCTCGGCCTGCTGGTCTACGTCGACGACTGGACCGGCACCGACACCATCGCCAGCGTGGAGACCAACCTCCTGGAGGCCTCCCGCACGGTCCTGACCGACCGGGGCGTCGCACAGATCGCCGAGCCGCTCCTGCACGACGTGATGGAGGGCGGCCGTCCCGACGTCATCTCCCTGGGCTTCCTGTTCGCCCTGTGGTCCGGCTCGCGCGCGGTGAACGTCTTCATCGACACCATCACCGTGATGTACGGCCTCGACGGGGTGCGCGGCATCGTCAGGACCCGGCTGATGGCCTTCCTGCTCTTCCTCGTCGGCCTGCTGATCGGCTCCGTCGCCCTGCCGCTGATGGTCGCGGGTCCTGACGCGGTGGTGAACGTCGTGCCGTGGTCGACGACCGTCGTCCAAGTGCTGTACTGGCCCGTCGTCATCGTCCTGTCCGTCGTCTTTCTCACCACGCTGTATCACGTGTCAGTCCCGGTGCGCTCGCCGTGGATCGAGGACGTGCCCGGCGCGCTCGTGGCGCTCGCCATGTGGGTGCTAGGCAGCTTCCTGCTGCGCATCTATCTGATGAACACCGTCGAGGGCCCCACGATCTACGGCTCGCTGGCCGCGCCCGTCGCCGTGCTGCTGTGGATCGGCGTCGCCGCCTTCGGCGTGCTGGTGGGCGCGGCCGTCAACGCGGCCATCGACCGGGTCTGGCCGGCCGCCGCCACCGCGGCCGCCCGCGCCGTCAACGAGCGGCTGCGCGCCGAGCAGGCCGCCGACCTGGTGGCCCGCGCGGCGGCGGCCCGCGCCGCGCAGCTGGCGGACGCCGAGGACGACCCCGACGACCCGGACATGCCCTCCGAGTTCCCGGAACGCTGGTCCCGCTTCCTGCCGCCGGAGGACGTGACCTCCCGGCTGCGGACCCACGCCAAGGCCACCCCCAAGCACGGCGACGAGACACCCCCACCGCAGTGACGCGACGCCCGGTCCCAGGGACGGCGGCGTACGGGGAACGTGCGTCGCGGCTCACCGGCGCGGTCGTGTGGACCCGTACCGCCGGGCCCGGCGACACCGCCCCGGTGCTGCCCGACGGGTGCATGGACCTGCTGTGGACCGAGGGCCGGCTGTTCGTCGCGGGCCCCGACACCCGTGCGTACGTGGGCGACGACCCCGGCGGCCCGAAACGGTACGCGGGCATCCGCTTCTTCCCGGGCACCGCGCCCTCCTACCTCGGCGTACCCGCTCACGAACTGCGCGACCGGCGCGTCGACCTCGCCGATCTGTGGAGCGGTGCCGAGGTGCGGCGGCTGACCGGGCGGGTCGACGCGGCGCCGGATCCGTCGACGGCCCTGGAGGCGGTGGCTCTGGCCCGCGCGGCAGAGGCCGAGCCGCCCGACCCGCGGCTGCGGGCCGTCGTCGCGGCCCTGTCCGCGGGCCGGTCCGTCGCCTCGACCGCGGACGAGGCGGGCTGGAGCGAGCGGCAGCTGCACCGCCGCGCGCTGACCGCCTTCGGGTACGGGCCCAAGACCCTGGCCCGCGTCCTGCGCCTGCAGCGGGCGCTGGGACTGGTCCGGGGCGGGACGCCTCCGGCCGACGCGGCAGCCGTGGCGGGGTATGCCGACCAGGCCCATCTGGCACGCGAGGTACGGGAGTTGGCGGGGGCACCGCTGGGTGAGCTGCTGCGGCGTTGAGGTTGCCTGTTTTCAGGGGCGCGGGGAACCGCGCAATCTTTTGACGGTGCGACCGACCCGGTCAGCCGACCCGGTCAGCCGACCGGGTTCTGCGGGCTGTCGCCGAGGTGGGCGAAGAGGTCCACGCCGTTGCCGTCCGGGTCGTGGACGACCGCGTACCGCATGCCCCAGGGCGCGTCGAACGGCCCCAGCTCCGCCTCGTAGCCGGCGCCCGTCAGACCCTCGTACGTGGCGTCCACGTCCGCGGGACTGTCGCACAGGAAGGCCAGGCCGACCCGGCCCCCGCCCGCCGGTGGCCGCCAGCCGGGGTGGAACGAACGGATGGTGTCCTCCGTGTCGAGCGCGAAGCGCAGACCGCCGGGCAGCCGTGCCTCGACGTGCGGCGCGCTCTCGGCCCCCTCGGGGAACTCAAGACCGAGGCGGCGGTAGAAGGCGAGCGAGGCGGTCATGTCGGAGACGACGAGACCGATGAGATCGAATCGTGGAGTCATGGACTCACCGTAGGGACGGGGCCGGGCGCGGGTCTTGAAGGAATCGGACGTCCACGCGGCCGGAAACCGGGAATCAGCGCGGCCCGGTACTGGCCCGCACGACCAGCCGCGTCGACAACTCCGTGCGGACTCCCTCGGGCCGCTCACCGGCCATCATCCGCACCAGCAGGCGCAGTGCGGTCGCGGCCATCTCCGACAGCGGCTGACGGACGGTCGTCAGGGCCGGCGAGGCCCAGCGCGCCTCGGGCAGATCGTCGAAGCCCACCACACTGACATCGTCCGGCACGGACAACCCCCGCTCGGCAAGCGCCCGGTAGGCACCCAGGGCCATCCGGTCCGAGCAGACGAAGACGGCCGTGGGCGGCTCCGGCAGATCGAGCAACTCCAGCATCCCGCGGTGCCCGGAGACCTCGTCGAAACCGCCGTGGCGCAGGTACTCGGTCCGGTGACGCAGGCCCGCCGCCGCCAGCGCCGAGCGGTAGCCGGCCACGCGCGCGTTGCCGCACATCCTGCGGCGGGGGCCCGCGACGACGGCGACGCGCTCGTGGCCGAGCGAGAGCAGATGCTCGGTGGCGCTCACCCCGCCGTGCCAGTTGGCCGCGCCGACCGAGACGACACCCGACGGCGGTTCGAGCACCGGGTCGATCAGCACGAACGGGATGCGGTGCTGCTCCAGCCAGGCGTACTGGGCCGCGGACAGCTCGGCGAGATGGAACAGTGCCCCGGCACAGCCGCGTTCGGAGAGCTTGTCCAGCCAGTCACGTTCCGGACTGCCGCCCCGGGTGCGGGCCGGCCCCGCCGAGACCACCACCTCCAGGCCCGCGTCGTACGCTGCCTCCTCCACTCCGTGCAGGATCGCGCCCGACCAGGGGCTCTCCAGCGAGTGCACGACGAGATCGATCAGGCCGGGCGACTTCACCGTGTCGAACCGGGGCCGGCGCACGTAGCCCAGCCGGTCGAGGGCCTCCGTGACCCGGCGGCGGGTCTCCGGTGCCACGTCCTGACGGCCGTTGACCACCTTCGAGGCCGTGGGTACGGACACCCCCGCCGCACGGGCGACGACGGCGAGGGTCGGCCCCGCCACGCTCCCGGTCCGCACCATGAAGCCCACCTCTCCGGCCCCGTCCCGAGGGCCCGCGAAAGTTTCAAGTAGAAAGCGCTTCCTAAACGCTTCCTACAGTAAGGCCGCCCGAACTCACCGTGGAAGAGCGGGAACTCGGTGGAATTGCCCGGAGCCGAAACTCTCGAAATCCCGGACACGGCACGACCAGGCCCCNNGGGGCCTGGTCGTGCCGTGTCACGGGTGCGGGGAAGTGGGTGGTCGGTCGGTGCTTACGGCAGGGTCCATTTCTGGTTGGCGTTGGTGTGGCAGGTCCACAGGTGGACCGGGGTTCCGTCGTTCCAGGTGCCGCCGGAGGCGTCCAGGCACTTGCCGGACTGCGGGTTGCGGACCGTGCCGTCGGCCTGGGGCGTCCAGGACTGGGCGCCGGTGCCGTTGCACGTCCACAACTGGATCTTCGTGCCGTCGGCGCTGGCTCCGCCGGAGATGTCCAGGCACTTGCCCAGGGCTCGCAGTGTGCCGTCGCCGGGGACGGTCCACTTCTGGGCGTTGGAGCTGTTGCATGTCCAGATCTGGACCTTGGTGCCGTCGGCGGTCTGGGCGTTGTCCACGTCCAGGCACTTGCCGTTCACGCCCTTCACCTCGCCCGAGCGCGGTCCGGGGTTCTGCCCGCCGTCGCGCTTGACGCGGATGTTGCGGAAGGACACGTCGTCGCCGTCACCGTGGTTCTGGATGCCGATGTGCCCCTGCCGCAGGCTCCGTACGGGGTCGGTGTTGGTGAAGTCGTTGACCTTGCGGCCGTTGAGGAAGATCTCCAGCCGTTCGCCCGTGACCCGCAGTTCGTAGGTGTTCCACTCTCCCGGTGGATTCAGCGCGGCGTCCCGGGCGGCGAGGTCGGCGGACTTGTAGCCGTAGACGGAGCCCGTGGTGCGGTCGGCGGAGTCGGTGGCGTCGATCTGGATCTCGTAGCCGTTGTCCACCGCCGACCACGGGTCGTTGGAGGCCGGGAAGCCGATGAAGATGCCGGAGTTGTCGTCCCCGGCCATCCGCCAGTCGAGCTTGAGGGAGTAGTCGCCGGTGAGCTCCTGGCCGGAGTGCCAGAACAGGCCCATCCCGCCCACGGAGGTCAGGGTGCCGTCCGCGAGGCTGAACTGCCCCGGGCCCGCCTGCTGCCACCCGCTGGTGGACGAGCCGTCGAACAGCGGCGTGTAGCCGGTCTCCGGGCGGCAGTCGGCGTCGGTCATCCCGGCGGCCCAGCGGATGCCGCCGAGGAGGTGGCGCCGGAAGGCCGGATCGGCGTACGACTCCGCGGTGTGCCCGCCGCCGGTGTAGAAGGACCGGCCGCCCTGGTAGTCCTTGCACCAGGCGATCGGGTGGTCGCCGGACATGTTGCCGCCCGAGTAGCTGGACTCGTCGAGCGAGGCCAGGACGTGGGCGGTGGTGCGCGGGTTGGTGCGGTAGTTGTACCACTCGTCGGTGCGCTGCCAGCTGCTGCCCAGATGGGCGGTGGCGTCGTGCGCCCGGTCCTCCACCTTCACGGTGGCGGACTGGATGGCCGGATGCGAGTGGAAGAGCGCGCCGGCGAGGCCCTCGTAGAAGGGCCAGTCGTACTCGGTGTCGGCGGCGGCATGGATGCCGACGTATCCGCCGCCGCCCTTGACGTAACTCTCGAAGGCCGTCTGCTGGGTGGCGTCCAGCACGTCACCCGTCGTCGACAGGAAGACGACGCTCTTGTACTGGGCGAGGTTGCCGGTCGTGAAGGTCGCCGCGTCCTCGGTCGCGTCCACGGTAAAGTTGTTCGCGGTGCCCAGGCCGCGCAGGGCCGCGATGCCCTCGTCGATCGAGTCGTGGCGGAAGCCCGCCGTCTTCGAGAAGACGAGGATCTTGTACGCCGGGTCCGCCGCCACGAGGGGGCGTGCTTCGGCGGTTCCGGATCCGGTACCGGATCCGGTGACGGACTCGGTGACGGACTGGCTCACGGCGCCGGGCAGTGCCGTGGCCTGCGGGGCCAGACAGAGCGTGGCACCGACGAACAGGCCGAGGGCAGCTTTCAGATAAGTACGCATGTCGGTCTCCTCCCTCCTACGGCAGGGTCCATTTCTGGTTGGCGTTGGTGTGGCAGGTCCACAGGTGGACGGCGGTTCCGTCGTTCCAGGTGCCGCCGGACGCGTCGAGGCACTTGCCGGACTGCGGGTTGCGCACCGTGCCGTCGGACTGGGCCGCCCAGGTCTGGGCGCCCGAGCCGTTGCACGTCCACAGTTGGATCTTGGTGCCGTCGGCGCTGGCTCCGCCGGAGATGTCCAGGCACTTGCCCAGGGCACGTAGCGTGCCGTCGCCGGGGACGGTCCACGTCTGTGCGCCGGAGCTGTTGCAGGTCCAGATCTGGACCTTGGTGCCGTCGGTGGTCTGGGCGTTGTCCACGTCCAGGCACTTGCCGTTCACGCCCTTCACCACACCCGAGCGAGGTCCGGCGCCGCCGGAGGTGCTGAACGAGAACTCGTCCAGATCGAAGAGAGCGCCGCTGCCGCCCTTGAAGACGAGGTAGAGGGAGGTGGAGCCGGTGGGCTGGTTGCTCAGTGCGGCCGTCACGTCCTGGAAGGTCTCCCACCCGCCGGTCACCGGCACGGTCGCCGTGCCGAGCAGGGTGCCGGTCGTCGATCCGGCGCGGACCTCGATGGTGCCGCCCGCGCCCGCCGAGGAGACCCGCGCGGTGAACCGGGCCGCGTTGCCGAGGGCGTACGGCTTGAAGGAGATCCAGTCGCCGTTCTCGATGTTGCCGACGGTCTTCCCGCCGTGTGCGGGAGTGTGGGTGACGACGTCGACGCCGGCGGAGTCGCCGTAGTGCTCGCCCTGCCGGTGGCTGGGCTGGGCGACCCGCTGGGCGTGCGAGGTCAGCGCGGGCTGGCCGCCGGCGCCCTTGTCGGTGTACTCGGCGTCGACCACGCCGAAGATGTTGGCGTTGGGGTCGTGCTCGCCGTCCGCGAGGGTCTGGAGCGTGCCCTCGCATCCGGTGGTCGAGGTCTGCGGATGGCCGTGGCTGTCGTGTCCGACGATGAAGGTGACCTTCACCTTGGAGCAGTCGATCGTGCCGTCCTCGGGGTCGGTCACCGTCACCTTGAACGGGATGGCGGAGCCGAAGTCGTGGATGCTGCCGTCCACGGGCAGGTCGAGCCGCACCGTGGGCGCGGTGTTCCCCACCGTGACCTGTACGGAGGCCGACGCGGTCTTGCCGGTGGTGTCCTTGACCGTCAGCGTGGCCGTGTACTGGCCGTTGGTCGTGTAGGTGTGGGAGGGGTTGGCGGCGGTGGAGGTGGCGCCGTCGCCGAAGTTCCAGGCATAGGTGAGGCTGTCGCCGTCCGGGTCGGCGCTGCCGGCCGAGGAGAACGAGACGGCCAGGGGCGCCTTGCCCGAGGTGACGTCGGCCTTCGCCTGCGCGGTCGGCGCGAGCCCGTCGACGACGTGCTCGATGCGGTACAGGGCGGAGTTCGCGTCGCCGTTGAAGTAACCGGTGCCGTAGTCGAGGACGTACAGGGCGCCGTCGGGGCCGAAGGCCATGTCCATCACCTGGGTACCGGTCCAGGGGAAGGAGTTGATGGACTGCACGGTGCCGTCGGTGCCGGCCTCGATGCGCTTGATCCAGCGCCGGCCGAACTCCCCGGCGAAGAAGTCGCCGTCGTACTCCTGCGGGAACTTGACCTCGGAGGTGGAGGCGGCGTCGTAACGGTAGACCGGGCCGCCCATCGGGGACTCCGAGCCGTTGCCGAACTCCGGCACGGACGCGCCGTCGTAGGGAATCCAGGCGGGCTGGACGGCGGGCAGGGTGGTGAGGCCGGTGTTGCGCGGTGAGTTGTTCGTGGGCGCCGAGCAGTTGAAGGCGGCACCGGAGGCGCCGGTGGCGAAGTTGTAGTCCGTGTAGGCGTCGGTGTCACCGGTGCAGTACGGCCAGCCGAAGTTGCCGGCCTTGGTGATCCGGTTGAACTCCACCTGCCCGCCGGGTCCGCGCGTGGGGCTCGCGCTGCCGGCGTCGGGGCCGTAGTCGCCGAGGTAGACGATGCCCGTGGCCTTGTCGACGGTCATGCGGAAGGGGTTGCGGAAGCCCATCGCGTAGATCTCGGGACGGGTCTTGGCGGTGCCGGCCGGGAAGAGGTTGCCGCTCGGGATCGCGTACGATCCGTCGGCGTTGACCTTGATCCGCAGGACCTTGCCGCGCAGGTCGTTGGTGTTGCCCGCGGAACGCTGGGCGTCGAAGGCGGGGTTGCGGGTGGAGCGCTCGTCGATCGGGGTGTAGCCGTCCGAGGCGAACGGGTTGCTGTCGTCGCCGGTGGACAGGTACAGGTTTCCGGCCGCGTCGAAGTCGATGTCGCCGCCCACGTGGCAGCAGATGCCGCGGGAGGCCGGCACGTCGAGGATCTTCTTCTCGCTGCCGAGATCGAGGGTGCCGTCGGTCTTCAGGGCGAACCGGGACAGCCGGTTGACCCCGTCGAAGGGGGTGAAGTCGGAGGCCGCGCCGTCGGACGGGGCGTCACCGTCCGGCGTGCTGAGCTTGGGAGCGTAGTAGAGGTAGACGTACCGGTTGGACGTGAAGCCGGGGTCCACGGCGACGCCTTGCAGGCCTTCCTCGTCGTGGCTGTAGACGTCCAGCCGGCCCGCGACGCTGGTGGTCCCCGCGGCGTTCGTCAGCCGGAGCGTGCCGTCCCGGGCGGTGTGCAGGACCGAGCGGTCCGGCAGCACCGCCATGGTCATGGGCTCGCCCGTCTCGGCCACGCCCTTGGCGAGTGTGACCTGCTGGAACTCGACGGCGGCCGCTTCGGCGGACGCCTTGGGTTCGGCGACTGGATCCACGGGCTGCTGGGCGGCGGCCGGGTACACGGGCAGCAGACACCCGAAGACGCAGGCCACGGCGGTCAACAGATAACGGACACGTCTGTGTCTGAGCGGTTTCATGCGCACAGAGGTCTCCCAATGTGGGGTGGGATGACGGCAGCCCTCGCCGGACTGCCAAGCGGTGCACAGGCGCGCGCCGTCGCGCCGTCCTTGACCGGTCGCGGCTCTATGACCGGTTCATTTCAAGGAAGTTAGCGACCTTTGTTGAGCTCCGTAACCCATTACGCACAAGATCTCGGCACTTTTTCCCCACGCGGGACAAAGTGGGGGTCCGGCTCGGCTGCGCGACGCCTTCCTCGCCACGACGGCCGACCTCGGATCTCGACTACGACCAGAGGCGCGACCATGCCGCCGACCGCGCTGCGCAGCCGCCCCCTTGCAGCCGCCCCCTTGCAGCCGTCCATCGCTGCCAGGAAGCCGGCCTGCTCCCTGTCCGGAGGGACGCTGGACGCCAAGGTGTCCTGGCCTTCTGTGCGTGCGGCCGGTGCGCTGCGGCCCGGCCGGACGGGCGGTCTTCCGCAGGCCGGCTGGTGCCTCAGGTGGAAGAGACGTGTGTGACGGTTCGGGGAGGTGGAGTGTCCGCGTCGGCGGCTGCGGGGTGCAGGCCGGTGTGGGTGGCGAGGAAGGTGATGATGTCGGTGAGTGTCTCGCGTGCTGTTGTGCTGTCGGTGGGGCCGTGGCCGGCGTCGGGTTGCCTGCGGAGCAGGATCGGGCGGTCGCTGGTGGTGGCGTGTTGGAGTGCGGCACACATTTTGCGGGGGTGGGCGTCGCCGGTGCGTTCGTCGGTGACGGCTCCGGCGAGGAGGACCGCGGGGTAGTCGGTGCCGGGTCGGACGTGGTGGTAGGGCGAGTAGCTGAGGAGCCAGGCGAGTTGTTCCGGGTCGCTCGCGGTGCCGAATTCGTCCGTCCAGGTGTGGCCGATGCCGAACTGTTCGTAGCGGACCATGTCGCACAGGGGGCCGCTGGCGAGGGCCGCCGCGTAGAGATCGGGGCGTTGGGTGAGGGCGGCGGTGACGACGAGGTGATCGTCGTCGACCTCGGCCGTCTCCCCCAGGAGGTCACCGGCCTGGTCTTCACGGTGAACTCGTTCTCCGGCCAGAAGTTCACCGAGGTCGCCAAGGCCTACTGCCGCCTCCTGGACGCCGCCACGGGCGAGGAACTGGTCCGCTTCGACCTCACCACCGCGGAGCCCCAGACCGGCGTCATGATGGCCAAGCTCATCAAGCAGTTCTCCGGCGAATGGGAGATGACGGCCCTGGGCAACTTCGTCAAGTCCCGCACGGTCCGAGGAATGGTCAAACCGTCGGCCCAGTCACTCTGACACCAGCCCCCAGCCCCCACCCGGGGAGAGCCACCCCCAGGAACGCGCAGCCGGGGACTCAACCGGGGGCGGGGCCGTGCCGGTG
>NZ_LIPP01000250.1 GCF_001418335.1 Streptomyces aurantiacus
GGGCGGGGCGGGGCGGGACTGTGGGGATTGGAGCTGAGGGGGCTGCTCAGTGGGCCGAGGTGTCGAAGACCTCGTCGCGGGTGGCGGCGAGCGCGCTCTCCAACGCGCCGCGCAGCACGGGCTGTTCACGGACGTCGCCGACAACGAGACGCGGCCGGGAGGCGGCCAGTTCCGCCAACTCGGCCTGTACGAGGGCGCGCAGGGGTTCGCCTCCCCTGCTGAGCGAGGCGCCGCTGAGGACGACGAGTTCGGGGTCGAGGACGGAGACGAGCGAGGCGAGACCGGTGGCGAGACCTGTCGCGTACGTCTGCAGGAGCTGCCGGTGGGCGCCCGCGTTGACGTCCGCGGCCTGCTCGACGAGCGTGGCGGCGACTTCGGTGTAGGGCCCCGTGGGGATGGGCCGGATACCGAGTTCGCGGGCGAGGGCCGGGATGGCCTGGGAGCCGGCCAGCTCCTGGTAGCCGCCACTGTTGGCCTTGGTGACGTGCCGCACGAGCGGCGCGCCGGGCACGGGAAGGAAGCCGACCTCGCCGGCGCCGCCGGTCCAGCCGCGGTGCAGCCGCCCGCCGAGTACGAGGGCGGCTCCCAGGCCTCCCTCGTTCCACAGCAGGACGAAGTCGTCGTGGCCCCGGGCCGCACCGAGCCGTTGCTCGGCGATGGCGGCGAGGTTGACGTCGTTCTCGTACTCGACGGGCATCGGCAGCGCCGCCGCGAGCTCGTCGAGCAGGGCGGGGGAATGCCAGCCGGGCAGGTGGGAGGCGTAACGCAGGCGCCCGGTGTTCGGGTCGAAGGCGCCGGGGGTGCCGATGACGAGCCGCCGGACGTCGGCCCGGACCAGTCCCGCCGCCTTCACGGCGCCGTCGAGGGCGTCGGTGACCTGCCGTACGACGGTGCGGGCGGCGCGCCGGCCGGGGGTGGGCAGTTCGTACTCGCCCACCGTGCGCCCGGTCACATCGGCGACGGCGGCGAGGATGCGCTCGGGTGTCACGTCGAGCCCGGCGGCGTAGGCGGCGGCCGGATCGACCGCGTACAGCTGGGCGTTGGGCCCGGGGCGCCCTTCACTGGTCCCGGTGACGACGACGAGCCCCGCAGCCTCCAGCCGGGCGAGCAACTGCGAGGCGGTCGGCTTCGACAGCCCGGTCAGCTTCCCGATCCGGGTCCGGGACAGCGGACCGTGCTCCAGCAGCACTTCGAGCGCGGCCCGGTCGTTCATGGCACGGAGCACGCGCGGGGTGCCCGGAGTCGCGGAGATTCCTGCCATGACGATCGACACCTGCCTTTCGGCTGCTCAGCTTCCCAGCGGACGTACGACGACGTCTACTCGACGGCCGACCACTGTTAGGAAAGTTTCCTGTTCGATGAGAGGAAAGTAGGCCGGAGGGGAGGAGGGCGTCAACAGGGTGGGGCCGTGGCAACAGAGTCGTTACTTGGGGAAGACCCACCCGCGGCAGCGGCCGCCCGCGCAAGGGGGATCTCGCAGTGCCTGTATCAACAGGGTCTCTCAGGCGTCCCAAACTCCTGTCAACCTGGTGGAGTCGAAAGCGCCGACAACACTCCATGGAAACGCACCGCAGCCCCATCAGTTCAATTCGGCTGCCTCGAATGCGCGACCGTACCGGCGCGTTCTTCCACGACAGAAAAGATGGAGACCAATGACGGACAAGCAATTCACCACTCACACAGAACTTTTCGATCTGAGTGGGAAGTACGCCCTTGTCACGGGCGGCACCAGGGGCATTGGGATGATGATAGCGCGCGGCCTTCTCCAGGCAGGGGCCCGCGTCGTCATCAGCTCACGCAAGGCAGACGCGTGCGCGGAGGCACAGAAACTACTGTCCGAATTCGGCGACGTTCGAGCAATCCCCGCCGACCTGTCCAGGCACGACGAGTGTCAGCGCCTCGCTGATCTCGTCAAGGCCGACTCGGAAGGCCTGGACATCCTCGTCAACAACGCGGGAGCGATGTGGCGCGAGCCGCTGGAGACGTTCCCGGACGAGGCCTGGGACACAGTGATCGACCTCAACCTCAAGTCGCCGTTCTGGCTGGTACAGGCGCTGCTCCCCGCCCTGCGCAGGGCGGGCACCGCCGATGATCCCGCGCGGATCATCAACATCGGCAGTATCGGCGCCATCCACGTCGCCCACTCGCCCAATTACTCGTACGCCAGCAGCAAAGCGGCACTCCATCAACTCACCCGAGTGCTGGCCAGGGAGCTGGGCCCACAGCACGTCACGGTGAACGCGGTGGCACCAGGAGTGTTCCCGTCGCAGATGATGGCGTCCACGCTCGATGCCATGGGCGACACGATCGCGGCGGCGGCCCCTCTGCGCCGGGTCGGCCGCGACGACGACATGGCGGGTATCGCCGTGTTCCTCGCCAGCCGGGCCGGGTCCTACCTCACGGGCGCCATCGTCCCGGTGGACGGCGGCATCGCGACGACCGCAACGGGTACCCCGACGATCATCTCGCGTACCCCTTAGACCGCGTACCCCTTAGACCGCGGGTCAGGCTTACGGTGAGGGAATGGCCACGATGGATCCACGCACCGAAATCCGGGAGTTTCTCAGCTCGCGTCGCGCCCGCATCACACCCGAGCAGGCGGGCCTGCCCGCTTACGGCGGCAACCGTCGGGTCAAAGGTCTGCGCCGCGAGGAGGTAGCCCTCTTGGCGGGGGTATCGGTCGACTACTACGTGCGCATGGAGCGCGGCAGCCTCGCCGGTGCCTCCGACGGCGTGCTCGACGCGTTGGCCTCTGCCTTGCAACTCGACGAGGCCGAGCGCGACCACCTGTTCCACCTCGCGCGCCGATCCAGGACGCCCGGCGGTCCACGCCGGCGCAGGCCTGCCGTCACTGTGCGCTCGACGCTGCAGCAGGTGCTCGACGCGATCTCCGATGCGCCGGCCTGGATCGGTAGCGGCCGTTATGACGTGCTCGCCATGAATCAACTCGCTCGCGCGCTGTATTCGCCGGTGCTGGCCGACCCGCGACGGCCCGCGAACACAGCGCGGTTCGTCTATCTGAATCCCGAGGCGGCCAGGGATTTCTTTGTCGACTACGACCGAATCGCCGGTGACGTGGCCGCGAAGCTACGCATGGAAGCCGGCCGCAATCCGCACGACGAGGATCTGATCGCCCTGGTCGGCGAACTGTCGACGTGCAGTGAGCTGTTTCGGCAGCGGTGGGCATCTCAGGACGTGCGGCTGCACCGGTCCGGCCGCAAGCGTCTGCGCCATCCGATCGTGGGCCGGCTCGACCTGGACGTCGAGTCCCTGGAACTGCCCGCCGAACCCGGCCTGTTCCTCAACGTCTACACCGCACCCGCGGGCACACCGACCGCTGACAACGTGGCGCTCCTGGCGTCGTGGGCGGCCACCCGACAGCCGCTTTCGACCGAGCCCGAAGCACACAACGGATAGTTGAAGAGGGTGCTGGGGCGGCGCGATGACGCCACCTGGTGGGTGGATATGTGAACCGTCTGACCACGACGGCCGTTGTGCAAGCAACGGGAAACCAGAACGGATCGTGCAGAAGTAGTGGTCAAGGGGGCTGACTCAGCATGGCCAATTCGAAGGACCCTGCTCTGCCCGACGTGCCACGCCGCCCCCGCGCCGGGCTCTCCGCCGCCGAGCTTGCCGCTGGCCTGATCGCCGAAGAGAGCAGGTCCAGCGCGAGCGCCTCGGCTCCCACGGGCAGCGATCAGATCAATCCGGAGTTCTTCCGGGGCCCGTCGGCTCGGCCGACCATCGCCCAGCGGATTTCGCGGACCGCAGTAGCTTTCTCAGAATCGAGCAAGCGCTATTTGAGGCGAGTGTCGAATCGGTCCACTTATGCCGATGTGATCGGACGGCAGAACGAGGATGCGAAAAAGGAAATAGGGGCGGAGGTCTGGAATTTTGTCAAGGGGAGGCAAGGTCTTATAATAGATTTGCACAATAAAAAACTTCCCATAAGTTTGGATCTGATCGAAAAATCGGGGAACAAGGTAACGATACTGATGGCAGACGCGGCGCGTTCTGCGCCGCGACTGGGATTCAGGAGGCCGATTGAGCCTTCCACTGCTTCGTCCACCCCTCGCCAGGTTTCGACCGCCAGTTCCATCTCGGAGTTCCCTGACCGAAGGAACAGTCTTTACGATAAAATCCGTGTGGCCCAAAGGTGGCTCGCACTGAATCCTGAGAACCAGGAAAACAGCAGAGATCCCGCGAACGCTGCGAACGCTGCGAACGCTGCGAACGCTGCGAACTCGGCAGGCAGTGTGCAGAGCGGGGTCGACGGGAGCAGGCTGCAAGGGGTGGCGTGGGAGATCACCTCCGATGGCGATATCAGGTCCAGTCGCCTCGGGCCCCGTGGGACATACGGCGCCATGGTGGGTTCTGACCTGTCGCAGCCTGGTGCGGGAAAGCCTCCGGAGCGTGTGCCAGGTGATGATCGCGGCGCAGGCGTCGAAGACGTACTCAAATCAGTGGCGGAGTATCTGCGCCGGCAGGGCCCAGCGGACACTCAGGACCGCACAAGCGGCGCCACCTCACACTCGCCCACCCCTGCGAAGACGCAGCCACAGAGTAAACAGAGAGAGGTACGTCGCAGCCGCTGACGGTGTTGAACAGGCAGGCAACCGGTGCTGCGCGCGAGGCGGTTTCCGGGTGTGGTTCTCATTCGAAGAACTTGAGGCTGAACCCGGTGTCGGTGGTAGGGCCGGGGACGTTGGCCCGGCGGTAGGTGGTGCTGCCCCACCAGACGGCCGTGCCGGTGTACCAGTAGCGGTTGGACCATGAGTACGGCGTGCCCTTGGCGACCGCGTGGAACATGGTCGGGAACCGGTTGCCGGACGGCGGGCCGGCCGTGGCGTCGCCGTTCGGCAGGACGAAGGTGTGGTGGCCGGGGCCGTCGACGTACAGCGTGGGGTCCCAGCCCGACATCATGGTCTCGGCGTGCGAGCCGAACAGGCAGCCGTTGCTCTTGTACCAGTCCCATACGTAGGTGGGGTCGCCGCCGGCTCGCAGTCGCAGGTCGGCGATGCAGTACTGGTTGCTCCAGCTGCCGTTCGCGGAGTACGTGATGTGCAACTGCCCGTTGGGGTCCACGATCGGCTGGGCCGACTCGTTGATGTACGGGTTGCCCACGATCCGTTCCCACGACTCGCGCGGCTGCGAGATGACGTACCGGGCGCCGGTGGTCGTGGTGGGGCTGCTCATCCGGGCGATGTACAGGTTCTGTTCGACGTTGGTGTCACCGGACCAGCCGGACCACACGAACCAGCGCTGGCCGCCGAAGGTGAAGGGCGCCCCGTCGATGGCCCACTTGTCGTCGGGCAGGGCGACCTTGGTGGCGGCGGAGTAGCCGGAGGCCGGGCCGGCCGAGCTGATGTGGTACATGCGGTGGGCCGCGCTCGTGCTGGCGCCGAAGTAGATGCGGTAGTTGCCGTTGTAGTACACGATCTCCGGGGCCCAGACCTCACCGAGGCCACCGGTGTCCTGCCACACCTGCTGCTTGGGCGCGCCGGCGATCCCCTCCAGGGTGGACGCCGTCCGCACCGCGATACCGCCGTCCACGGACTTGGCGGAGACGTAGAGGTTGCCGACCTTGATGACGCTCGGGTCGGCGCCGGCGAGGGTGGTGCGGCCGAGCGTGGAGAACTGGCCGTCGGTCACCGGGGTGACGGCTTCGTCGGCGTCGGCGGGTCCGGCGGTGGTCACGGCCTGCCCGAGGGCAAGTGCGGCGACGAGTCCGAGGGGGAGTACGCGGGCGAGCCAGCGAATGGGGAACATCAGGTTCCTCCTGATCGTGTCCATGCCAGAGAGCGCTTTCAGATCATCGCCGCGTGGTGGGTGGCCGTCAATATCAGGGGCCGATCCCACGGGCTTCGTCGCCACCGGCGTGGTGAGCAGAAGATGGCGGCCGGGAGTCCGCCTTGGCCCGGCTGGTACGTGGTGACTGCCTCCGTCGCCGCGGAGGTGATGTTCGCCCACGGCACCGTGTGCACGGCGCCGTACGGGTCGGGCCGTACGGCATGCCGACATACCGGTGCGCGCCGGTCGCGAAGATGCTCGTGCCAGCCGCTGGTTCGCGCCCGAGGCGCCCGGCAGGCCGACCATCCCCGGCTCGACCGGTATGTCGCTGTCGCCGGGGTTCACGACGCGGCCCGCCTGGCGTGTACCGCAAATCTGTTCGGGGCAAGGCGAAGAACGCTGCCCCGAACAGATTGGCTGAACAGCACGGTGCTGCTACGGCTTCACGTACTGCCAGACGAGCCAGGCGAGCGCTTCCTGCCCGGTGGCGTTCGGGTGGAAGGACTCAACTTGCCTGGTGAAAGGACGGATACCGTTGACCCACGAGGGGTCCCCACAGCTCTCATGCGTGTTGAACGAGGCGCTCGGATCGACGAAGTCGTAGCCGTGTGCCTTCGCCTTGGCGGCGAGTACCTGATTGAGTGTGTTGGCGGCACGGCGCAGTGCCTGATGAGTGCTGTCCGGCCAGGCTCCGTCCGCGAAGCACGTGAGGGTGGACTCAGCCTGAACGACGTGTGGATACCCCACCACGACGACCTGGGCGCCGTCCCGCTTCCGGGCGTCGATCCTGTCGAAGAGCCTCTCAAGGTTGCCAGGAAGCACTTGCCGGTACTGCGTGGTGATCGCGTTGATCCTGCTGTTGCAGGTCCCGGTTCGTGGCGGGTTCCAGACGTAGCAGAATATGAGAGGGGCGGCGAACCCGAAATCGTTGGAGCCGGCCTGCACCGTCACAAGGTCGGTGGCCTTGGTGACAGCCGTCGCCTGCTGCCTGCGCACCGCATTGCTGGACGCGCCGCAGAGTGCTTTGTCGACCAGGGTCGCGCCGAGCGACTGCGCGACGCGCTTCGGATAGGCGAGCGTCGAGTTGGGCACCCTGGGTCCCGAGTTCCCGCTGACGTAGCAGTTCGACGAGTCTGCGGCCGGCGAACCGGCCCCGATACCGGCCGCTGCCGAGTCGCCCAATGCGACGTACTCGAAAGCCTCGGCCTCCGCCCCGACTGCCACGGTGGAAGCGGGCAAGGTCACCATCACCGATGCCAGGAGAGCTACGAGGCCAAGAACTGCCCGTCTGCTGAATGCTGTTCTTCTCACCACTGCGAATCCTTTCTGACTGAGTCACTGGCGAGACTCCACATTTGCCAGGCCCCTGTCAGAGAACAAGGCCTCATGCCTGTCCCGGACAGCCCTCAGTTGTCCGGGCTGGTCAGCGGCCTGTCCGGGTTCGTCACGTGAGGACTGGCTAGAAGCCGGCTTCTGGTGTGCCGTACGAGAACCTGTACCCGGTGAAGTCGGCGACGTGGACGTATCCAACGCGCTGGTAGAGCGCGTTGCTGGTGGGGTTGTCCGGGTCTGTGAACAGGACGACATCCGTCGCGCCCGCGGTCAGGGCGGTTCTGCTCACCTCGACAGTCACGGCGCCTGCGTAGCCGTGGCCTCGGAGGTGGGCCGGGGTGTAGACGGGGTCCACCCGGACCATGCCGCCGACGATCGAGGTCGTGGCCGCCATGGAAGCGGGGGTGCCGTCCGGGGTCTCCCAGAGCGTGAAGTGCCTGTCGCCGAAACGCGAGTCGCTCCAGGAGCCGGCGTCGATCAAGTCGATGGAGGCTTGCTCGCCGACGGCGACGCAGAACTCACGGCACCAGCGCACGACTTGCTCGCGGTCTGCCTCACCCGCGACGCGGCCCCGGCCCCGGCCCTCGGCGTGCGACCGCGGTGGGGTGAGCGTGCCGAGACGGTAGAGATGCGTCCGCCAGAAAGGCACCGGCACCGCGCTCGTGTGCCGCTGCCACGACTCGGCGAAAGCGCCGGCAGTGTCGTGGTCCGCGATGACGTGGGCGGGTGAGTGGCCGAGTTCGGCCAGGTGAGAGGCGAGGGTGTCGGTCCGGTCGGCAGAGAGGGGAGTGAGGCCCAGACGGCCGCGCGGAGTGAGATAGAAGATCGCGCGGACTTCGCCCCCTGCCTCCAGTCGGCCGAAGACGGGGGCGTCGGCACCGGATACGTCGTCCGTCCTGCGTGTCCGCAACCTTTCGATGTCCGTCAGCGGCGTGTTGTGCAGGGCCGGGCGCGAACGCAGGAAGTCTCCGGCTCGGGCGAGGAAGTCGTCGATGTCGTGGGTGAGTTGCCAGTCATCCGGGAGCATGTTCCATCGTCCCGCGCACGACAAGCGGGCCCGCTGCCTCGGTTGACGTGATCCCTGATTCGGGTGGGAACCCGTGGTCACCGGGCCGCGTCCTTGTGGGCGTGACCGAATCTCCTGCCCTCTCCAGCCCCGACGACTCCTCGACGAGCTCCGACGGCGACGAAGAGTCCCCGCGGCCTGGTCCGCTGTGGCGCCATGCCCTGTGGGTGGCGGGCGTCACCGTCATCGGGGTGGGCTGGGCTTGGGCCGGGGCGTCGTTCCGTGTCGGTCCCGATGATTACGGGCTGCCGCTCGCCACTCCGGGGGAGGTGCTGCCGTACCTGGCGGTCTGGACCGTGACCGGTCTGGTGGTGGCGACCGGGGTGCGGGCCGTCGCCGCGAGGGTTCCGTTCATCGGCCCCGAGGTGGTCGTCCTCGTACTCACCTTCATGGGCACCCGCCACTCCCTGGGCTGGCGGCCGGAGCCACCGGCGCTGGGCGCGATGGTCGCAGCCGCGTTGACGGCAGCCGCTATATGGGGCGCCCTTGCGCTGCGTCGCGGCCTTCCCGACTACCGCGAGCGGGTTGCCTCCGGCGGATGAGAGGCTGGCCCGTTTCAGCTCAGCATCGCAGTGAACTCCGCCCATGCGGCGGGGGAGAGCCGGAGTATCGGGCCGTCGGGGTCCTTCGAGTCGCGGACGGCGACGGTGTCCGCGACGTTTCGGGCGACTTCGACGCACTCGCCGCTTCCAGTGCTGTAGCTGGACTTCACGAAGTCGAAGCGGTGTATCAATGCATGTCCTCGCTGATGCTCTCGATCAGTCCGAGCGAGTCCTTGGGGGCCAGGCTCAGTCGTGCCGTGCGCTCGAAGAACGAGCCGTACGTGGCGCTCTCGGCGTCGTTCTCGACCCACACGGTAGCGGCGATGCTGTCGACGTGGACCACGTCCACGGCATCGGTCTGGGCAAACGAGAGGATGTTGAAGGAGCCGCCGACGCAAGCGTGGCCGCCCGCTCGGAAGGGCAGCACCTGGATGCGGACGTTGGGGAGTTGAGCCGTCTTCAGCAAGTGCTGCAACTGTGCGCGCATGACATCGGGGCCGCCGACCTGCTGGCGCAGTACTCCTTCTCCGATCACCGCGTAGAACCGAAGCGGGTCGGGTCCTGACAGGCGGGCCTGGCGTTTCGTCCGGACGTCGACGATCCCCTCGATCTCGTCCGGATCGTCCCAAAGACCCTCACTGACAACAATCGCGCGCGTGTATTCGGGCGTCTGCAACAGGCCTGGGACCAGTGCCTGTTGCCAGGCTCTTACCCCGGTCGCGACGTCCTCCATCGCGATGTACTCCGCCATGGCCCCTGCTTGGGGAGTGTGCTGCCACCAGCCCTTGGACTTACGGCGATCGCGGTCCAGCTTCGCCAGTTCCAGCAACCGGGCGACTGCTTTCGGTTCATCGAGTCCGTAGAACTCGCAGAGCACCCGGATGTCCGGGTCCCGCATGGGTACCCAGCCCTGCTCCATCTTCACGATCTTCGAGTTGGTCGCACTGATGGTCTGCGCTGCTTGGTGCTGGGTCTTGCCCGACATGTCGCGCAGCCGCAGCAGTTCACCACCGAGCTTGCGTCCCAACACGGTTGACGCTCGGTTTCCGAGCTGAGCTGATCGATTCACGGTCCCAGTGTCGCTCTGCTCGCACTGAGTAGTCGACAGCTTCCCTCGAAAGAGACAATTGTCTCGCAGATACTTGCATCCGAGCCAACTCGATCGCTACGGTCGGCATCCAATCGCTTACTCAGCGAAGCCGTTCGCTGTACGAGAGGCGCGTATCCATGACCGAACCCCCCACCGCATCCGACCCCCTCCTCCACGAGGACTCCCTCGACTACACCCCCCTCGCCCGCAGCGTCACCCTCGCCCGTCGCAGAGCCGCACGGCTCGTCACCGAGTGGGGGTATCCCGGCCTCGCCGGGGATGTCGCGGTCGTCGTCTCGGAGTTGATGACCAATGCGTTACTGCACGGCAGCGTCCGGGGCCGACTCGTCCGCGTACGGATCACGCTCGCCGCCGCCGTACTCCGCGTCGAGGTCAGCGACCCACGTGGTGAGCGGTTGCCGTGCCGACGGTCGGCGGAGGACACGGACCAGTTCGGTCGCGGGCTCCTGCTGGTCGCGACCCTCGCCGACCAATGGGGCGTCGAGCCGCGCAGCGTCGGTAAGACGGTGTACGCGGAGTGGGCCCTAGCCCCAGTGGGAGCCGATCTCCTCGCAAGCGCGAAGGAGTGACCATGCCGGACGGGGGCGGGGGCGGGGGCGGTCCGCTCGGTCCCCGGCCCGAGCTGACACTTCCGGCGCTGCGGCAGGCCGTGGCCACCGTTGTCCCGTCGCGGCTTCCCGAGTTCTTCGAGGACCTCCAGAAGGCCTTCGTCCGGGCAGGGGACGAGGACAGCGTCGTACCGATCCGGATGTTCTACCGCAACAGCCCGGACCCCGCTGTCCGCGACCGTGTGATCCGGGAGGCCGGAGACATCGTGCGCGCGGCGCACCGTGAGGTCGCAGGTGGCTGACCGGCGTTGGGAGCTGTTCCAGGACGACCTGCTGGACGGGTTCCCGGAGGGGCTGGTCATGCTCACCTATCTGACCGATGTGCGCGGCGAGCGGATCGTGGTGGTGCAGGTGAACTGGTATGGCTGACAGCTAGTCCGTCGGCTCCGGGAAAGGAGCCGTCTCCAGCGTCGGGTACGGGGACGGAAGCGGGAGAGGGCGGCCCAAGTCCGCCTTGACCTCCGTGGCGTAGTACGCCTCGGTGGGGTCGTCGCCGGGGGTGATCGGGTCCACGTAGCAGTGGGCCGTCTTCCGGCGACGGTTGACCAGGACGTAGACGGGGACGCCGGCGGCGGCGTAGGTGCGGAGCTTGGGGCCGGTGTCCGTCTCGTGGTTGGTGGAGGTCACCTCACCGGCCAGGGTGATCATGTCGATGGGGTACCAGCCCTTGTGGGCCTTGCGGTACGACTCGTCGAGGTCTGTCGCCTTGCGTCGGCGCACATAGAAGTCCGGGATCAACAGGGCCATGGTCCGGCCGTCCTTGTGGGCGGCTCGGTAGCCGTTGCCCATGCCCACCAGGCGGAATCCAGCGACGCGGAATTGGAAGGACAGCCCTCCCGCGTCGTCGTTGTGGGCGTCGTTCGGAGGTGGGGGCACGATGACCGTCCCCTCGACGTACTCGGGTCGGATCGGCATCTCGGTGGCCTCTTCGAACGCGATCAGCAGATCGGCCGGGTCCTGCATCGACGTTTCTCCTCCGCCACGTTGTTGCCGGGCCACGCCCGATCTGTCTTGGCCCTGGCAGAACCATGGAGCGCCCAGACCTCAAACGACCCGGGAATGCCGCTGGCGTTCACTCGAACGAGTGTGCCGAACCGTTACGACGGTAGGCGGTAGGTGACTGGCGACCGGCCGTCGGTGGGCCGCAGACGTCTGTGGGGCGGCACCCGGATCGCTCCGGATGCCGCCCCACACGTATGAGAAAACTCTCGCCCGCGATGGAATGAGTGCGCGCCGCCCCTACTTCGTCGGAGCCGTAGGCACCACCGGTGTGATCGGGGACGCCGCCTGTGACTGCGCCGAGCCCGTGTTGGAGTACGCCGACGGGGCCGACATGCCCGCCGTCGGGTCGGCGGGCGGTTCGTCGGTCGGCTGGGCGGGGAGGCCGCCCACGATGCGGATGTTCGCCCGGTCGAAGGCCTGCTTGATGCGCCAGCGCAGTTCGCGTTCCACCGAGAGGGCCTTGCCCGGCATCGTCTTCGCGGTGACGCGGACGACCATCGAGTCCAGGACGACGCTGTCGAGGCCGAGGGTCTCTATCGGGCCCCACAGGCGCTCGTTCCAGGGCTCCGCCTTGCTCATCGTCTCGCCGACCTCCGCGAGGACCGAGCGCACGCGGTCGAGGTCCTCGTCGGAGCGGACCGTGACGTCGACGCCGGCCGTGGCCCAGCCCTGGGAGAGGTTGCCGATGCGCTTGACCTCGCCGTTGCGGACGTACCAGATCTCGCCGTTGTCGCCCCGGAGCTTGGTGACCCTGAGGCCCACCTCGATGACCTCGCCGGAGGCCACCCCCGCGTCGACCGTGTCGCCCACGCCGTACTGGTCCTCCAGGATCATGAAGACGCCCGAGAGGAAGTCGGTCACGAGGTTGCGGGCGCCGAAACCGATCGCCACACCTGCCACACCGGCGGAGGCCAGCAGCGGTGCCAGGTTGATCTGGAACGTGCCGAGGATCATCAGCGCCGCCGTGCTCATGATCGTGAAGGACGCGACCGAGCGGAGTACCGAGCCGATGGCCTGGGAGCGCTGGCGGCGGCGTTCGACGTTGACCAGGAGGCCGCCGAGCGCCGTGCCGTCGACCGCCTGCGCCGTACGGTTCATCCGGTCGATGAACCTCGTGATGGTCCGCCGGACGACCGCTCTCAGCACCACGGCTATGACCACGATGAGCAGCACCCGCAGTCCGATGCTGAGCCACGTCGACCAGTTCTGCTCGACCCAGCTCGCGGCGTTGGTGGCGCCTTCCTGGGCGTCCTGGAGCGTCGGCGACGTCGGTTCCTCGGTGGGATCGGCGGCCGACAGGACGGACAAGAACACGGCAGGTACCTCCAGGCGTAGCGGTCCGTCCGTGGCCGGACATCGGGCGAAGCGCCGACGGGCGGAAACACCACACTAACGGGGCATCGTGTGTGGATCGTTGCCATGTTCGAGGGAGAGACTGTGCTCACGTGGGGATAAGAAGGTGTGGTCGAAAACACTCCCAGCCCGTTACCGGGACATGGTGGCGCTTCCACCAGGCATGAGGGGAGACTGACTACAGATCGTCCCGGCGCGAGCCACGCGCCGCCGGCGTACAAGGAGGCCATCCGTGCCGCATGTCCTGGTCCTCAACGCGTCGTACGAGCCCCTCGGCGTCGTACCGCTCCGCCGCGCGCTCGTCCTCGTCCTTGAGAACAAGGCAGTCTGTCTTGAGGAGTCCGGCGCCTTCATGCACAGCGCGACCGTCACTGTCCCCGCCCCCAGCGTGGTCCGGTTGAAAAGGTTCGTGCGGGTCCCTTACCGGGGGCCCGTTCCGCTGACCCGCCGGGCGCTGTTCGCCCGGGACGGCGGCCGGTGCATGTACTGCGGTGGCGTCGCAACCAGCGTCGACCACGTCATCCCGCGCAGCCGCGGGGGTCAGCACGTCTGGGACAACGTGGTGGCGTCCTGCCGCCGGTGCAACCACACCAAGGCCGACCGTCACCTGGTCGAGATCGGCTGGCGCCTGCGCCATAAACCGGCCCCGCCGTCGGGGCTCGCTTGGCGCATCATCGGAACCGGTCACCGGGACCCGCGTTGGCTGCCCTACCTGCAGCCGTACGGCGCGGACGACGCGATGGCTCGGATCGACGGCATTTCCGCCTGACGATCCGGGCCTTCGTCTTGCCCTCGGTCCCTGCTCATGGCTTATGAGCAGCGCAGCTCGGCACTCGTGGCGCGGTTCGGCGCCCTCCGCTCACGTGTGGCGCAGTTCGGCCGGGTGGACCGTGCGGTGCAGCAGCGGGAGCGAGGTCGCGGCGGCGAGCAGGCAGGCCGCGTACACCGCCACGGGCACCAGCAGCGGCACCAGCACTGGAACGGCCGACGCGTCCACGGCCGACGTGTCCACGGCCGACGTGTCCACCGCCGCCCCGTACGCGAGGTGGACAGCCGTGCCGCCGCAGGCCGCGAGCAGCATCGCCGGGGCCAGCGGCAGCGCGGTCTCCAGCAGCAGCGCCCGGCCGAGCACCTTCCGCGGTACGCCCGCCGCGGCCTGGGCCGCGAGGCCGCGGCGCCGGGTGGCGAGCGACTCGGCGGTGCCCACGGCGAGGCCGCCCAGGCTGATCAGCAGGGCCACCAGGACGGCGGCGCCCGCCAGATCGACGCCGGTGGTGTAGAACGCCACGTCCTCGGGGCTGTGGGGCAGGCCCTGCCGCGGATGGTGCACGGCGTCGAGGAACATCTGCCGTACGCCCACGAAGCCGACGCCCACGACCGCCACCAGGAGCACGGCGGCGTGGGTGCGCGCGGTGGCCCACGGGTCGGCCCGGAGCCGTTCGGCGGCGAGCAGGACCGCGGGACGCCCGGTCCGGGCGGCGAGCCGGCCGCCCACGGCCCGGGCGGTGAGCCCGGCGACCGCCACCGCGCCCGCACCGGTCAGCGCCACCGCGCAGAACACCAGCGGGGGAAGCGAGGTGGCCCCCGGCCCGGTGCCCCGTACGGTGGTCAGCAGGGCGGCCAGGCCCACCAGTACCGCAGGCACCACGACGGCGAGGGCGGCGACCCTGCCGTGCTCCGGCCGGACCCGGCGCACCCAGCCCAGCGGCGAGGCCACCACCCGGCGCAGCGCGACCGTGCTCACCAGCACGGCGAGGAGCGGCACGGCGAGCGTCACCAGGGCGAAGCCCGCCCAGGCCGGCAGGGGAAGCCCCTGCCGCAGAACCGTCAGCAGGAGAAGCGCCGAGAACGTCGCGGCGACCGCCGCCCCCAGCAGACAGGCGAGGCCGGACTCCAGGGCCGCGATGCGCCGCACCTGCTTCGGCGTCGCCCCGGCGAGCCGCAGCCCGGCCAGTCTGCGGTCGCGGTGCACGGCCCCGACGCGTGCGCACTGGCCGAGGAAAGCGAGTACCGGCACCCACAGGAGCAGCAGCGTGACGAGCACCCCGGCGCGCTGCGACGGCTGGTCGAGGAGGCCGTGGAAGTACGAGGTGGACACCTGTCCGCGCACCGAGGCGATCGCGACCGCCGCGAACCCGAGGCCGGTGGCGAGCGCGGCCCCCACCGCCGTCAGCGTCACCCGCCACCACTCCCGCCGGTCCGAGTTCCGCGTCAGCAGCCACGCCAGCCTGAGGTTCGGCCCGAGGTTCAGCCTGAGGTTGCCGATCACCGGGCCACCTCCAGGGACGCCGCGTCCTCGGACCCGACGACGACCCCGTCGCGCAGCGACACCTCGCGGTCCGCGTACGCCGCGACCTGCGCGTCGTGCGTGATCAGCAGCACCGCCGTGCCCGTCTCCCGAGCCGTGTGCGTCAGCGCCGTCATCACCTGCTCGCTCGCCAGCGAGTCGAGCGCCCCGGTGGGCTCGTCGGCGAAGACGACCTTCGGACCGGTCACCAACGCCCGTGCCAGCGACACCCGTTGGGCCTGGCCGCCGCTCATCTCGCCGGGTCTCAGCGCCTCCTGGCCGCGCACGCCGAACCGTTCGAGCCACTCGCCCGCCCGCTCGTGGGAGTCCTTGCGGGAGGCTCCCGCGAGCAGCAGCGGCAGCGCCACGTTGTCGAGCGCCGTCAGCTCGGCGATCAGCTGCCCGAACTGGAACACCACCCCGAACTCCGTACGCCGCAACTCGCTCAGCCGCTCCTCCGACAGCTGGTCCAGGCGCTGCCCGGCGTAGACGACCGAGCCCTCGTCGGGCCGGACGATGCCGGCCAGGCAGTGCAGCAGCGTGGACTTGCCACTGCCGCTCGCACCGGTGACGGCGAGGATCTCTCCCGCGTGCAGCTCCACGGAGGCACCGCGCAACGCCCGGGTCCGGCCGTCATCATGCGCGTTGTCGTGCGTCTTGCCGTGCGTCTTGCTGTGCGTCCTGCCGTACGTCCTGGAGAGGCCCCGGGCCGCCAGGATCGGCGTGGTCCTGTGCGTACTGCTGCTCATGCTGCGTCGACCTCCGCGGTCAGAGTGGTGAGCCGGGCCGCTGTGGTGGTCATCCAGCGCAGATCGGCGTCGAGGTGGTGGAGGGCGTAGTCGGCCGAGAGGACCGTCGCAAGGTCGGCGTCCGGCGCGGTCTTGACCGCCGTCAGCTCCCGCATCCGTGCCATGTGCGCCGCACGCTGGGCGCTCAGGTAGCCGGCCG
>NZ_LIPP01000251.1 GCF_001418335.1 Streptomyces aurantiacus
AGCCCCCACGCACCCGCAGCCAGGCAACTACGCCTTAGCCAGTGCCTTGCCGTCGCCAGCGCCAGCGCCCGGCTGCTCCGGCACATCCGCCAAGCCGTCGGCAGACCCCCCGCCATGCCCGTCGTCCAGCAGCGTCGTCTCGTCGAACGGCAACCGCCCCGCCAGCACCTCATCGACCCGCGGCCTGTCGATCTCCTTTGTCCACGTGCCGATCAGCACCGTGGCCACCGCGTTGCCCGCGAAGTTCGTCAGCGCGCGCGCCTCGCTCATGAAGCGGTCGATGCCGACGATCAGGCCGATGCCGTCGACCAGTTCCGGCTTGTGGGACTGGAGACCGCCCGCCAGGGTGGCCAGACCCGCACCGGTGACCCCCGCCGCGCCCTTGGAGGCGACCAGCAGGAACAGGAGCAGCGGGATCTGCTCGCCGATCGACATCGGCGTACCCATGGCGTCGGAGATGAACAGCGAGGCCATGGTCATGTAGATCATGGTGCCGTCGAGGTTGAAGGAGTAGCCGGTCGGGACCGTGATGCCGACCACCGGCTTGCTGATGCCCAGGTGCTCCATCTTCGCGATGAGCCGCGGCAGCGCCGACTCGGAGGACGAGGTGGACAGGATGAGCAGGAACTCACGGCCCAGGTACTTCAGCAGCAGGAAGATGTTCAGGCCCGCCACGATCCGCAGCATCGCGCCGAGCACGATGAAGACGAAGAGGAAACACGTGACGTAGAAGCCGAGCATCAGGACGGCGAGGCTCTTGAGCGCGTCCACACCCGCCGAGCCGGTGACCGCCGCGATCGCGCCGAACGCACCGATGGGCGCCGCCCACATCACCATGGCGAGGATGCGGAAGACGAGACGCTGGATGTGCTCGATCCCGCGCAGGACCGGCGTACCGGCAGAGCCCATGGCCTGGAGCGCGAACCCGGCGAGCAGTGCGACGAGCAGGGTCTGCAGGACCTCGCCGCCGGTGAACGCGGAGACGATCGTCGTGGGAATGATCCCGAGCAGGAACTCCTCGGTGTTCTTCGCCTCGACGACCTGCCCCTGACCGGCGTCCTTGATCGCGTCGGTCACCGCGAGACCCGTACCGGGCTCCAGGATGTTGCCGACGACCAGGCCGATGGCCAGCGCGACGAACGACATGACCACGAAGTAGCCGAGCGCGATGCCGCCCACCGCGCCGACCTTCGCTGCCTTGCGTACCGAGCCGATGCCCAGGACGATCGTGCAGAAGATGATCGGCGAGATCATCATCTTGATCAGGTTCACGAAGCCGGTACCGATCGGCTTCAGCTCGACCGCGAAGTCGGGGGCGATCAGACCCACGGCGATACCGGCGGCCACGGCGATGATCACCGCAATGTAGAGATAGTGCGTGCGGTCCCGCTTCACAGCGGGAGCGGCAGGTGCCGTATCGGGTGTGCTGGTCACGGCTGCCCTCCTTGACGACGTCGTCGGCATCATCCGGCGTGCGGCTCACGTCCGGGGGTTGTCGGTGACTATCTCCCGGTGTGTGAGGGCGGTCACCCTTCCGTTCATTACGTTCACGCTTTTCCGGCCAGGCAGACTGTTTGTATGCGCCTCCCCCGTGCCCCCCGGCCTCGCAGCCTGGCCGGCCAGCTCTTCGCCATGCAGGCCGTGCTCGTCGCGGTCGTGGTCGCGGGCTGCGCGCTCTTCACGTACGTCAGCGACCGCAGCCAGGCGGAGGACGCGGCGGGCCGCCAGGCCACGGGGGTGGCCCGGTCGGTCGCGGACTCCCCTTCCGTACGGGAGGCCATCCGCACCGCGGACCCGACGAAGAGGCTCCAGCCGTACGCGCTGGCGGTGCAGCGCGGCGCGCAGGTCGACTTCGTGACGATCATGAATCCCGAGGGCATCCGCTGGACCCACCCCACCGAGGAGCTGATAGGGAAGCACTTCCTCGGGCACACGGACCGGGCGCTCCTCGGCGAGACGTTCACCGAGACGTACACCGGCACCCTCGGCGAGTCCGTGCGTGCGGTCACGCCGATTCGCGACGGTGACCGGATCGTCGGCCTGGTCAGCGCGGGGATCAAGGTCGACGAGATCAGCCAGCGGGTCGAGGGCCAGGTCAAGGCCCTGTTCGGCGTCGCCGCCGCGGCCCTGGCCCTGGGCGCCGTCGGTACGTACGTCATCAACGCCCGGCTGCGCCGCTCCACCCACGGGATGAACGCCGCCGAGCTCAGCCGGATGCACGACTACCACGAGGCCGCGCTGCACGCCGTGCGCGAGGGGCTGCTGATGCTGGACGGCCAGTACCGGGTGGCGTTGATCAACGACGGCGGGCGCGAGCTGCTCGGCGTGGGCGGCGACGTGCTCGGCCGCTCGGTGGCCGAGCTCGAACTGCCGGCTCCGCTCACGGGAGCCCTGCTGTCGGGCGAGCCGCGGGTCGACGAGGTGTATCTCACCGAGTCGCGGGTGCTCGTCGTGAACACCTCCCCGGTGTCGGGCGGTGAGCGCCGCGGCACCGTCGTGACCCTGCGCGATGTCACCGAACTCCAGTCCCTCATGGGCGAGTTGGACTCCGAGCGCGGCTTCACCACGGCGCTGCGCTCGCAGGCCCACGAGGCCGCGAACCGCCTCCACACCGTCGTCTCCCTGATCGAGCTGGGCCGCGCCGAGGAAGCCGTCGACTTCGCCACCGCCGAGCTGGAACTGGCCCAGGCCCTCACCGACCAGGTCGTCGCGGCGGTCAGCGAGCCCGTCCTCGCCGCCCTGCTCCTGGGCAAGACGGCCCAGGCGAACGAGCGCGGCGTCGAACTGGTGGTCTCCGAGGACAGCAGCATCGACGACGGCCTGCTCCCGGAGTCCCTCACCGCCCGCGACCTGGTGACGGTCCTGGGCAACCTGATCGACAACGCCGTGGACGCGGCCCAGGGCTCGGTGGGCGCCCGGGTCACCGTCACCGCGCTCGCGGACCGCGCGGACCTCGCGGAGCCGGAGGGCCTCGTCCTGCGGGTCACCGACACCGGGGCGGGGGTGGACCCGGCCCACGCGGAGGAGGTCTTCCAGCGCGGCTGGTCCACGAAGCCGGCGGGGCCCGGTGGGCGCGGGCTCGGCCTGGCCCTCGTACGGCAGGTGGTGGCCCGGCACGACGGCACACTCACCGTGACGGCGGCCCCAGGCGGCGGGGCGTCCTTCGAGGTACGACTGCCCCTGCCGCCCACACCACAGGAACAAGAACAGGCACAAGAACAGGAACAGGAGTCCCGGCTCGGGTCCGAGCCAGGACCCCAGCCCAGCCCCGAACC
>NZ_LIPP01000252.1 GCF_001418335.1 Streptomyces aurantiacus
CGGGGACCTACTGGGGACTTCCCGGAATCTCCCGGCGCCTTCGTGCCCGGGTCTCCGAGGGTGATCGCCCATGACGACCCCCGGAGCGGTTCCGCCCCTGTGGCGGGACCGGAGATTCGTGCTGCTGTTCTCCGCTCGTACGGTCTCGGTGCGTCACCGACGCCACCGGCGCCACCGGCGTCATCGGTGCCGGGCTCGCCTCGGGAAGCGCGCCCGGCACCGGAGGGCTGAGCTGCCGCGGACGGCTCTTCGGCACCGGCACCGGCACCGTAGGGCGCCCAGCCTGTGTCCAGCAGCCGGAACCCCGCGTCGATGGCCGCTGCCGGATCGGGCTCACGGATGGCCACGAGCTGGATCTGCAGGGCGAACCGGACGTAGAAGCGGATCTCTTCGCTGGGCTCCACCAGCCCGAACTCCTCGGTGATCACCGCGACCAGGGCGTCCTCGTGGCGCAGCCACATCTTCTCCGCGTAGTCGATCAGAGCCGGCGTGTCCCCCATGAGGGCGAGGATCTGGCGGTACGGCTCGGAGTGGAGCTCCGCGATCTCGGCAAGGTAGTGGGCCTTCAGCGCGTCGGAGATCGAGGTCCCCGCCACGCGGCCACTCACCGCGGCGATCAGCCGTTCATGCCGCTCGCCCTCGTCGCTGAAGACAAGCGCCTCCTTGTGCGGGAAGTGCGTGAAGACCGTCTTGGGCGACACATCGGCCGCGTCCGCGATCTCACGCACCGTCACCGCGTCGAAGCCGCGCGCGAGGAACAGCGTCGTCGCCGCCTCCAGAATCCCCGCCCGCGTCGCCGCCTTCTTGCGCTCACGCCGTCCCACCGTCACTGCATCCACCATGCCCGCACTCTACCCCCGAACACCAACCACATTGACAGTAAAAGTAGTGTCGGTATAGTTAGTTAGTGAGTGAAGCGTGGGGCTCACGTCCGGCAACTATTTGACAGGATGGACATGAAACTTTTGAGATGGGCCGGTGCGGTAGCCGTTTTCGGGTTGGTCGCTTGGTGTCTGTACTGGAACTTCCTGGCCACCTCCCTCGTCGTCGCAAGCGTTTTACTTCTCGGGCCTGTCTACCTCTACTTCGTCTTCTTCGGCCGACCTGGCGAAGTGGCGAAGCTCGACGACATCGGCGACAACAAGTGGCATACCGTGGACCTGGGGGCAGGCACGCTCAGCAGTGATGGCTCGGAGTACGCACTCTTCGTGAGGCGCGGCGAATCGAAGAACTTGCTGATCCAGTTCGGTGGCGGCGGTGCTTGCTGGGACGACAACAGCGCCGCGAGGCCCATTACACCGTTGAGTGTGATCTCCGGCTACACGAGAGAGTTGAAGGCGTACTACTTCAAGTCGCTGACCCGGCTGTTCCCGGCGGGGCTGAGCGGTATAGCCAAGAATCGCGATGCAAAGAACGCGTTCCGGGACTGGAACGTCGTTTTCATCCCCTACAGCACCGGTGATGTGCATATCGGCAACGCGACCACCACGTACACCCGTGACGGTAAGGCATTCGAGGTCCATCACCATGGCCGCAACAATTGCCTGGCCTCGCTCGAATGGGTCTACGCCAACTTCCCGGACGCGGCCAAGGTCTTGGTCGCAGGCGAAAGCGCAGGTGCCTGGGGGTCCGCCTGCTACGCTCCACAGATTGCCGACCAGTACCCCGGGCGAAAGGTCTACTGCCTGTCGGACGGCGTTGGTCTGGTCTCAAGCCGTTGGGATGAGATTGTGAACACCGTCTGGGGTGCTGAGAGTGCGAAGAACCTCGGCTTCGAGGTGGGAACCGATATGTTCGAAGACGCGCTTGTTCGCCGTACCGATGCAAAGAACAGAAACATCATTTACCTGCACAGCAACACTCTCTACGACGACACTCTGACCCGTTTCAGTGCCGCGCTGAACGGGCTGCCCATCGATACGACCGACTTCGTGGACGAATGGGCAAGCAACACCAAGGCTTCCATGAAGCGACTCAGTGAATCGGATATCGATTACAACTACTTCCTCACCGAATGGGGTCACAACCCAAAAAGGCACACCACCACGCACACCCTCACCACCAACGAGAACTATCACAGGTGCACGGCCGACGGCATCGCTTACTCAGAATGGCTGAAACGGAATGTGATTGACGAGGAGAGCCTGTCACTCGGCACCGGTTTGCTCGCCTGATATCGAGGGGCAGGTGATTCTGCGCCAGGTCTCGATCAGTCACATCGGTGGTCGGTGGTCGGTGGCCGGTCATCGGTCGTCGGGAACATGTCGAACTCGTCGTGCATGTTCCGGGCAAGATGCTTGTGTGCATCACATTTTGTGCGGGCTCGCCGCCAATCCAGCCCTGCCGTCCGAACTGGTCGATCGGTTGATAGCCGTCGCGGACGACGACATCGCCTGGGAACTCGCCTGTCGCGCGGACCTGAACCGCACGCAGGCGGTCGCGTTGGCGGAGCGTGTCGAGGGCAGCGCGGTGGTGCTCGTGTTACTGCTTGTGGCCCAACGGCGCGATCTGCCGTCCGGCATACGCGATCGACTGGCCGCCGACCCCGACGCGAAGGTGGTCAAGGCCCTCGCCCCGCACCCCGGCCTGACCGAGGCGCGGTTGCGCGCCATGGTCGACCGCCACGGCGTCCGTGTACTGGCCAAGGTGGCGACGAACCCGGACGCGTCTCCGGCACTTTTGGAGGACCTGGTCCGGCACCGGCCGACAGCGCAGAAGGTGTTCCGTGAGGTTGCCCGGCATCGCGGGGCGACGGACTCGTCGCTGCTCGTCTGCCTGACGGACCACCAGGCGAGACCCATGGCCGCCGGCCACCCGGCACTCCCGCCACCGGCCATCGTGGAACTGCTCGCCGACACGGACCGGCAGGTGGCGGAAACGGCAGCAGCGAACCCGTCCTTGCCGCTTGCCGTGCTGTCGGATCTGGTGCGCGGGCAGTGAGCGCCTCAGCCGGCCGTGCCCGCGGGGACGACCCAGGAGGCCGGTTGGCCTGTGACGGCGGCGATCATGTCGTAGTCGCCGTCGTAGTGCAGGACCGTGGCGCCGTGCCGTTCGGCGGTCGCGGCGATGATGAGGTCCGCCACCGACAGCGCCTTCCAGTTGCCTCTGTCGATGAGGAGTGTCTGTACCTCCACCGCGCGATCCCATGCCTCGTCCGGCGTTGCCAGCCAGTCGAAACCGCGCATTTCGTCCCGGATGCGCTCGGCGTCGGCCTTTGATCTGGCGCTGTGCAGCACTTCGAGCTCGACCGCACCGCAGACGGCGAGCAGTCCGGCGTTGTGCAGGGGATCGATGACGGCACGAACGGCAGGCTTCGGGTAGCGAGCCAGCGCCGACTTGTCGATCAGGTACCGGTCGGTCATGCGGCGCCCTGCTGGTGGGTCGGGTCCTCCACGGGTCCAGTGAGATCGGGCAGCCCGCCCTCGGCCAGCCAGTCCAGGAAGGAGGCGCGCTTGCGGCGCTTGATCGCGTCTTCGAGCGCGGCGTTCACTGTGGCGACCTTGGTGGTCGTGCCGAAGATTTCCGCCGCCTCCGCCAGCTTTTCGTCGTCGAGGTCGATCACTGTGCGCGCCATGTGGCCTCCTGGAGTCACTTGAGCCGTTCGCCCCAATGATATCAATCTCCGCTATTTTTGATATCAGGACTGGGTTCGCTCATGCGTCCAGGGCAAGACTGAGGAAGGCGGACCATGTGGTCGGGGCGACGGTGAGGGTCGGGGCCGTGGGGGTCTTGGAGTCGCGGATGTGGA